>CAYXVY010000329.1:0-39223 GCA_964468745.1 uncultured Planctomycetales bacterium
TCGGCGTCGTCGGCGAGTCCGGCTGCGGCAAGAGCGTGACGTCGCTCTCCATCATGCGACTGATCTCGCCTCCCGGTCGCGTCGTCTCCGGCGAGATTCGGTTCGACGGTGTGGACCTCCTCAAGCTGCCCGAGCACGAGATGCGCCACATCCGCGGCAACAAGATCTCGATGATCTTCCAGGAGCCGATGACGTCGCTCAACCCCGTCTTCACCATCGGCAACCAGATCATGGAAGCGATCATCCTCCACCAGAAGGTGTCGAAGGCGGAGGCCCGCAATCGCGCCATCGAAATGCTTCAGCGGGTCAAGATCCCCGCCCCCGAGACGCGGATCGACGAATACCCGCACCAGATGTCCGGCGGCATGCGCCAGCGCGTCATGATCGCCATGGCCCTCTCCTGCAACCCGCGGCTCCTCATCGCCGACGAACCGACAACTGCCGTCGACGTCACCATCCAGGCGCAACTCCTCGACTTGCTGCGCGAATTGCAGCAGGAATTCGGAATGTCGGTCCTCCTCATCACGCACGACCTCGGCGTCGTCGCGGAGTTGGCCGACTACGTCGCCGTCATGTACGCGTCGAAGATCGTCGAGTTTGCGCCATCGAAGGAGCTCTACGGAAACCCGCTCCACCCGTACACGCTCGGCCTGTTCAAGTCGCGCCCCTCCATCCACACCCCGCGCGGCGAACGGCTCAACGTCATCAAGGGCACCGTGCCGAACCCGCTGCGCTTCCCCTCCGGCTGCAAATTCCACACGCGCTGCGATCTCGCTATCGACCGCTGCAAAGAGGTCGAACCCGAGCTGCGCGAACTCCGCCCCGGACACCTCGTTGCCTGCGACGTGGTGAAGTGATGGTGAACCCGCTGCTCGTCGTTCAGAACCTCAAGAAGTACTTCCCCGTCAAGAAGGGCGTCTTCTCCCGCGTCGTGGCGTGGGTGAAGGCGGTCGACGACATCTCGTTCCACCTGGACCCGGGCGAGACACTAGGCCTCGTGGGCGAGTCGGGCTGCGGCAAGACGACGGCCGGACGCACCATCCTCCGACTCATCGATCCGACGGGCGGCCGCGTGGATTTCGACGGCACCGACGTGGCGTCGCTCTCCGCGAAAGAGCTGCGCAACGTGCGCAAGAACATGCAGATCATCTTCCAGGACCCGTACAGTTCGCTCAACCCGCGCATGACCGTCGGCGCCATCGTCGCCGAGGGTCTCGTCGTCCATGGCGTGGGCACGAAACAGACGCGGCTCGACCTCGTGAAGGAGACCCTCGAAAAGGTCGGCCTCTCGCCGCAGTACATCAACCGCTACCCCCACGAGTTCAGCGGCGGCCAGCGCCAGCGCATCGGCGTGGCGCGCGCCCTCGCTCTCAACCCGAAGTTCATCGTGTGCGACGAGCCCGTCAGCGCGCTGGACGTCTCGGTGCAATCGCAGGTCGTCAACCTGCTCGTCGACCTCAAGCAGAAGTACGGCATCGCGTACCTCTTCATCTCGCACGACCTGTCCGTCGTGAAGTACATCAGCGACCGCGTAGCCGTGATGTACCTCGGCGAGATCGTCGAGCTGTGCGCGTCCGACGAGCTCTACAAGAATCCGCTGCATCCTTACACCGAGGCGCTGCTCTCGGCCGTGCCGGTGCCCGATCCGTCGCGGAAGCGCAACCGCATCCTCCTGCCGGGGGACGTGCCGAGCCCGCTGAATCCCCCGTCGGGCTGCCGCTTTCACCCGCGCTGCCCGCGATTCATCAAGGGCGTGTGCGAAGTGGAAATCCCGAAGCTGAAAGACTACGGCGGCGGGCATCTCGCGGCATGCCACGAGGTGGAGAAGAGGCTTGGGGGCAAGTGATAAGTTTTGAGTTGTGAGTCGCCGCCTCCGGCTCAGAACTCACAACTCCAAACTCAAAACTCACCTCTTCGTCATTTGGGCATCGTAATCGAAAGCGCGTACGTGTGCTCCGCGACACCGCCGGCCGCGCGTCGATCCGTGACGCGCAGCTTGAGCGTGATCTTCACCGCGTCCGGCAGCTTCCCCCCGGCCTGCTTCGAACTCCAGTCGGACACCCACTGCTGCCCGTCGAAGTACTGGACGTCGAAGTGCGTCACGCGATCGTACAGCCCGGTCAGCCGCCCGCCCTTCAGCGGCTCGGCGTCCATCCAGTAGTCCTCGCGACGATAGAGGATGCCCTCCCCGGGACGACTCTGAGACTCGATGACGGAATACCCAACCTCGTTGATCGACTGAAACCGCGGATCCGACTGCGAGTCCTCCGCGCCGTACGCCTCCGCCGCCGAAACGAAGTCGAGCCGGTCGCGCTCGCCCCACGAGCCGCGCCTGTCGACGCCGAAGAACCAGTCGCGTTCCTTGTCGAACACCATCGCCGCCTCGATGTCCTGCCGCAGGCGTGAGAGGATCGCGGGGCCGATCTCGCTGCCGGCCGTGACCTCCTCAATGCGAGCCTGCGCCTCGAGCGTCGCGATGACCACGCCCGAGACGATCGTCATCATGACCGCGATGAGGAGCATCGCGAGCATCAACTCCAGAAGAGTAAAACCCCGCGTCCTCATGGCTCCGGCACCACAGGGAACATCGACTCGATTTCCAGGATCGGCGGCTCGTTGCCCCGTCGCACGCGCAGCTTGACGCGCCAGATCTCCTTCGGCAGTTCGTCGGGTATCTCAGGGTCGTTGGTCGCGACCTTCTCCCGCACCGGTTCCGTCTCCCAGTAGTACTCGGCGTATTCCGGCGCGAGATCGTTGAAGTCGCCCGACCCCGAAATGCCGCCCCCCTGGAACACGGCAGGGTCGCGCTCGATCTCCCCCATCTTCCACGCGGCGAGCACCCACGCGAGGCGCTCGTCGCGCGTCTTGCCGGCGTCCTTGACGACGTCCACGCGCTTGGCGAGGAGCAACACCGCGACGAGCCCGATGATCGCCAAGGCGACCATGACCTCGACAAGGGTGAAGCCCCTGTTACTCTTCGTCTTCAAGCAGCGCATCAGACCCCGTGTACGCATCTTCAAACGCGACCGATCCCGTGATTCCATTCAGCCGAACCGCGATCGGCGCGTCACCCATCCTCAGATTGACGATCACGTTGTTCGACGCGCCGAACGGCGACATCCGGACCAGCGCACGCCCGGAGTCGACAAGCTGGTCGGCGCCGAGGATCACATCCACGAACTGCACCCCGTCCGGGAGCGTGCGTCGGAAAGACTCCTGGTACTCGTACTCGGGCGGGCCCTTTGGGATCCCGCCCGTCGATTCCTTCGGGAACGGCGCCAGCAGCGAGTAGCGGCCTTGGCCGACTTCGATCTGGAAGTAGACGTCGCGCCCCGAGGCGGCCGCCCGCGTCTGCGCCTGCTTGAGCAGCGCCGCCACTTCGCGCGCCGCCCCGCGCAGCCGGTACTTCGGCAGGATGTTGTCGAGCCGCGACACCGCGAGCAAGACCATGAGGCCCAAGATCGCGACGACGCAGATGAGCTCGATGAGGGTGAAGCCCGACCGTCGTTTCACTACCCTCTAACGACTTGGACTACATGGCGTTGGCTATTTCGGAGGCGGGTCTCGGTACGAGATGTCCTTTGCCCGTTCGTCGCCCCCCTCCTTGCCGTCCGCACCGAGCGAGAGCAGTTCGTACGTGCCGCGTACGAGGTCAGGCCGGTACGCGAGCTCACGGTGCCAAGCGTCCGAGGGGATTCTGAGCAGGTACTCCTTGGGCGGCTCCAGCAACTCGCTCAAGGACTCCGGCGGACGACCTGAATGATCCAACTTGAAGATCTCGATTTGCGAATACACCTCCGTCAGCAAGGTGTGCGTGGTTCTCACACGTGCCGTCTCTACATTCGAACCGAAACTGGCGATGACGATCGTCGTCAGAAGCCCGATGATCACAACGACAACCATGATCTCGATGAGCGTGAAGCCATTACTCTTCTTCATGTAGCCTTCAACGCTTGCGAGCGCCGACGGTTGGGAATTGCGCAGCGCGTCACGCCGGGAGGAAATCGCCGCTGACGCCCGCCGAAATGGCAGCCCTCAACAGGAATATGGAGTTTCCGAGTTGCACAAAGCAGCACTGCAAATCCAGACGTACGTTGCACACTTGCGCGATGCGGCCCTGCAAACGACCCGCTCCGAACCATTTCACTTTTCTGATCCGTCGCGGCCGATTCGCGCACGTAGTTCGACGAACCTTTACGGGTTTATGAGCAAGAACCCGAAGCGACTTGTGGGAATGGGAGCAGGCCCGGCCGGGACGGCATTCTCTGATCTCATAATGGCCGCCGGCTCCAATCTGCTCCTATTCCGCAATCTCATAATGGGAGCAGGCCCGGATCTGCTCCCGTTCCGTGATCTCGGAATGAGTGCAGGCGTCGCGCCTGCTCCCATTGTGCATTCTCGGAATGGGAGCACGGCCGGGCCCGCGGGCATTCTGAGTTCTCATAATGGGAGCCCGGCCGGATCTGCTCCCATTCCGCGTTCTCAAAATGACATCCCCCGTGACCCCTGCTCCCATTCTGCAATCTCAGAATGGGAGCCGGGGCCGTTTTGCTCCCATTCCAACATCTAGGAATGCCGTTCGGACGGCTGGGGGGAGTAAGACGTTTGAATGGGTGTGGGGCGCTGGAAGCGGGAGGGGGGACTGCGGGGTGCGGAACGGGGCGGAGTATGATTCGGCGGTTGCGAGGCCGCGTCCGAAGCGTTGCGGATGAGATCGCACCTCGAGTGCCGATAGTGCCGATCATGTTGCCGCTCCGCCCTTCGGGCGGAGTTGCCTGCTCTATCGTCCGGAATCCGGCATCCGGTCCTGATCCGCCTCCACCGTCGCTGCGAACACGGAATGGCCTGGCAGGGCTGCGGCGTGATGAGTCACGTGGATCCTGCCACGCGACTCACTTCGTCGGCTGGTCCTTGTGCGAGATGTCCTTCGCCAGACCGTCGCCGCCTTCCTTGCCGTCGGCGCCCGTCGAATGCAGATCGTACTCCCCGGTGCCGGCGTCGGCACGATACACAAACTCATTCCCCCAAGCGTCGAGCGGCTTGCGCTTCAGATACGCCTTCCACTTCCCGGGCTCGACCCCCGCCGGCTGCTGAAACAGGTCTTCCAGCTTGTCCGGGAACCGGCTGTGATCCAGCTTGAACAGCTCGATCTGGGTCGATACCTCCTGCAGCATCGCAAACGTCGTGTTCACGCGCGCCTTGTCCCCCTGCCAGCCGACGTTCGCGATCACCAGCGTCGCCAGGATCCCGATGATGACGACGACGACCATGATCTCGATCAACGTAAAGCCACGACTCGCACGTCTCGGCACTTCAGTCTCCTTAACCCTTCAATTCGCCTGCGGCTCCCTCAGGGTGAGCGGGCCGCAAGGTCGCACATTTACGGCCCGCTCATATGTTGCTCATCTGAAGGATGGGCAACAGGATCGATAGTACGATGAACCCGACCACCAGCGCCATGAAGACGATCATGATGGGCTCGAGAAGGGTCGTCAGGCGCTGCGCCGCCAGGTCCACCTCCTCGTCGTACGCCTCCGCCACCTTCTTCAGCAGTTCCTCGAGATGTCCGCTCTCCTCGCCGACGGCGATCATGTACGCCACCACCGGCGGGAACACCTTCTGCGCCTTCAGCGGCGTCGCGATGTCCGCGCCCTCCGCAATCTTCACGCGCACCGTCTCGATCACGTTCGCCAGCAGCTGGTTGTCCACGACCCGCTTCACCACCTGCAGCGCGTCGAGTACCGGCAGGCCGCTCTCGAGAAGCGTCGCAAACGTCACCGCGAAGCGCGCGATCGCGCTCTTCCGCAAGAGCGTCCCGAGCACCGGCACGTCGAGAATCTTCGTGTCGATCCAGAGCCGTCCGGCCGGCGTCCGCGCGACCTGCCGATAGGCGAGCCACGTGAGGATGGCGACCAGCGGGATCGCCCACCACCACTTGCTCAGAAACCCCGACACCGCCATCAGGATCTCCGTCGGCAGCGGAAGCGCCTTCTCCTGCTTCTCGAGGAACGCCAGGATGTCCGGCACCACGCGCACGAGGAGCGTGATGACCACGCCCACCCCGATGATGAGAAGCACGATCGGATACGTCAGCGCCGTGACCACCTTCGCGCGCAGCCGGTTCTGCGCATGGGTGTAGTCGGCCAGGCGGTAGAGCACCTTGTCGAGCGCGCCGCTCGCCTCGCCCGCCCGCACCATGTTGCAGTAGAGGTCTCCGAAATACAGGGGATGAGCCGTCAGCGCATCCGAGAGCGTGCTCCCCTGCGCGATCCGCTCACGCACGTCGAGCAGCGCCCCCTTGATGTGCACATCCTCCGCCTGCTCGATGAGCGCCGAAAGCGATCCCATGATCGGGATGCCCGAGCCCAGCAGCGTCGCGAGCTGACGCGTCAGGATCGCGATCTCCTGCACGCGACGGCGCCGGAACAGCGGACCGCGACGCGTCGCCACGCCTTTGACCGCGCCACCGACGGCGTCGAGTCCCGTGACGTGCAACTTGCGCGACTTGAGCTTGAGCCGGGCCTCCTTCGGCGTGTCGGCATCAATGACGCCGGCATCCGAGGCGCCGTCTTCCTTCAAGGCTGTGTAGTTGAATACGGGCATCGCTGTTCTGAGTGATGGGTGATGAGTTGTGAGTTGCTACTCAGAACTCATCACTCACAACTCCTCACTAGATCGTATCCATCTGCGTGACCCTCATGACTTCCTCCGGTGTGGTAAGCCCGGCGACCACCTTGCCGGCACCCGCCATGCGCAGCGTCCTCATGCCTCGCTTGATGGCGTCCTGCTTGATCGTCGTGGCGCTCACGCTGGTCATCACCTGGTCGCGCACGGTGTCGTTGACAGGGAAGATCTCGTAGATCGCCGTACGATCCATGTAGCCCGAGTTCAGGCAGTTCGGGCACCCGCGGCCGCGCTTCAACGTGCCGCCGACCACCTGTTCAGGCTTGATGCCGATCGACCGCAGCGACTCCTCCGTCGGCGTGAACGGATCCGCGCACTGCTTGCAGTTCACGCGCACGAGGCGCTGCGCGACGACCCCGATCACCGACGACGCAACGAGGTAAGGCTCCACGCCGAGATCGAGCAGCCGCGTCACCGCGCCGGGCGCGTCGTTCGTGTGCAGCGTCGAGAACACCAGGTGGCCCGTCAGGGCGGCCTGGATCGCGATCGACGCCGTCTCCATGTCGCGGATTTCGCCGACGAAGATGATGTCGGGGTCCTGCCGCACGAGCGACCGCAACCCGTTCGCGAACGTGAGGCCCTTCTTGTAGTTCACCTCGATCTGGCTGATGCCCGGCAGGTGATACTCGATCGGATCCTCGATCGTCATGATGTTGTACTCGGTCGCGTTGATGCGCTTGAGCGCCGCGTAGAGCGACGTCGTCTTGCCGCTGCCCGTCGGCCCCGTCACGAGCACGATGCCGTGCGACGCGTCGATCAGCCGCTTTATGATGTCGTAGTCGTCCTTCTCGAGACCGAGCTCCTCGAGGTCGTACAGGCGGGCGCCCTTGTCGAGGAGTCGCATGACAATGCGCTCCCCGTGATTCGTCGGCACGCTCGAGATGCGGATGTCCACCTCGTTGTCGCCCAGCTTCACCGTGGCGCGCCCATCTTGTGGGAGGCGGCGTTCCGCGATGTCCATCTTCCCCATGATCTTCACGCGCGAAATGATCGCGTCCTGGATCTTCTTCGGCGGGGACATCATGTCGTAGAGCACGCCGTCGATGCGGTACCGGATCTGCAGCTTCTCCTCGTACGGCTGGATGTGCACGTCGCTCGCGCGCATCTTCAGCGCCTGGAAGAGGACCATGTTGACCAGCTTGATGATCGGCGCTTTGTTGGCGATGTCCAGGAGGTCCGACGACTTCTCGATCTCCTTTGACAGGCCCGCAAGCTCGTTCTCGTCCATCTCGCCGAGCATCTCGTCGACCACGTCCGCTTTCGCCTGGTACGCGCGGTTGATGAGGGACGTGATCTCCGCGCGCGGGGCGAGGACCGGCTCGATCACGCAGTCGAGCATGGCCGACAGGTCGTCGATGGGATGCGTCTCAAGCGGCGTGCACGACGCGACGCGCATCGCACCGTCCTTCTCCTCGATGGCGATCAGATTGTGGTGCCGGGCAAACTGGACGGGCACCTTCTCCACGAAGTGCCCCGGCACGGTCGCGTCGTTGAGACGATCGATCAGCGGCAGGCGCAGACACTCGCCGAAGACCTTGAGCATCTGCTTCTCGGTCAGGTAACCGCCGGCCGTCAGGACGCGGTCGAGCGTCTGATTCGTGGTGCGCGCCAGCGCCTCCCACTCCGTGAACTTCTCCTCAACGTACAGACCTTCTCTGCTCAGGATATCCTTCAAGGTCTGCATCAGGGCCATCGCGCTGCCTAATTCCTCAATTCACGGGTGCCACGTCCACCCTACTTCTCTTCTTCACCCGGTTTGCGGAAGCGGAACAGGGTGATTGCAATCGGCTCGCCGCGCCCTTCGAGCGTGAGGTTCTTCAGCGCCTGCGAGCGCATCCCCTCGATGTCGTCCTTGCGCGTGCGCGTGAGCTCCTTGTAATCCCCGAACGACTCGTCGTACATGATGTACGGCGTGATGAAGATGTAGAGCGTGCGCTTTTCCTCGGTCTCCTGCGTCCGCTTGAACAGCGCGCCGAAGATCGGGATATCGCCGAGGATCGGGATCTTCGTCACCGTTTCCGCCATGTCCTGCGTGACGATGCCGCCGATCACGACCGTCTTGCCGTTCGGGACCATGATCGAGTTCGTCGTGATCTCGCGCGACGTCTTCGCCGGCGGTATCGTCGGGTTGGCCTGCTTGCCAACGAACTTCTCGATCTTCACCGTCGTGTCGAGGCGCAGATAGCCGCCTTCGCTGATGTGCGGGGAGATCGTCAGGGTCGTCGACGCCTCCGCGAATTCGCGGAACGTCGTCTGCACGATGCCGCTCTGCGTGACGTTCTGCTGCAGCACGGGAATCGCCTGTTTGACGCTCATCGTCGCGCTGCCGTTGTCGATCGTCGCCACCTCCGGTTCGTCCAGCACGTTGATGTTCACCTTCTCCTTCAAGGCGTGAAGAAGACCGCCGATGTTGCCGAATCGGTCGTGCACGAGCGCAAGCAGCAGCCCCGCGGACTCGATCGGCACGATGTCGAAGGACGAGCCGTTCGGCACGATCGTGGACTGGCCGAATTGCGTGTGGAAGAGCGTTGTCGTCCGACCCGTCGGATCCACGGCGCGGCCGAGCTCGATTCCGAGATCGAAGTTGTCGGTCGCGCGCACCTCGACAACCGTCGCCTTGATGAGGACCTGCGGCCGCCGCTGGTCCAGGCGCTTGATGAGCGTCTTCAGCGTTTCGGCCGTATTCCGATCGGTGATCAGGATGATCGAATTCGACTTCACGTCGGCCACGATGCGCGGCTCGCCGCCCAACAGCGAGACGCTGGGCGACGGCACGCCCGTACCCGGCATCGCTCCGCCCGTGCTGCCCGTGGGCCCGGTCGTCGAGCCGGGCGTGTGCGCCTTCGAGCCGCCCGACGGGATGCCCTTCTCGTCGGTGCCGATCCCATAGAGCGCGTTCAGCGTCTTGACGATATCGACGGCGTTCGTGTGCCGTAGATGCACGGTGTGGATACCGCTCGACTCGAACGGCGTCTCGATGTCGAGCTTCTCGATCAATTCGCGGATCTGCTCGAGTCGGAGCTGGTCAGCCAGCACGATGATCGAGTTTGTCCGCTTATCGGCCGCGATCTTCACGTCCGGCTGGCCCGCTTGAGCGGGGATCACCATCGGCGGGCCGCCCACTCCCGGACGCGGCGTCCTCGAGAGCGCCAGCACCGCGTCTTTCAGCATCGACTCCACGTCGGTCGCGAGCGCGTGCTTGAGCTGGATCGTCTCGAACTTCACGTCCGGCCGCTTCACGTCGAGCGCCTTGATGATCTCCTCGATGCGTTTCACGTTGTAGTCGTAGTCGGTCACGATCACGACCCCGGCCGCCTGGACGAGCACGCGGTTCTGCGGCAGCGTCAGGTTGTCGAGCACCGGCTGGAGGTCCTGTGTCGTGATGTACTGCAGGTTGAAGATCCGCGACACGTAGGAATCGTTCGGCGCGCGACCGGCGGTCGCCACCTCGTAAGGCTGGCGACCGGCCTCCAACAGGATGTTCACGATCTTGTTGATCTCTTCGCCCGGTTTGCCAACGGGCACAAGCGCGAGCTTGTTGACCTGGAGGATCGACTGGAAGACGGCGAAGTACTCTTCCTTGGTCTTGGGCATCTGCGGGATAACGACGTGCACCTTGCGCGACATGAACGCAACATTCACCTGGTCGTCGAAGACGAACCTCTTGCCCGTCTGTCGCTGGCAATCGTCGACGAGCTGGCCTAGCGTCGCGCCGCGGATGATGAGCCCAGGGTCCTGCGGCTTGTCTTGGGCCGCCACGGGGACGCAGGCCGCGACCGCGATGACCGCCAGAGTAAGAATTCTCACCGTACCCTCCCTATTGCGTGGGTTTGCCTTCCTCGTTGATGCGAGCCGCCTCCCCCGCACCGAGATGCACTTCCCCCTTGGGTCCGCGCAACACCGCGGTACCGCGCGTCATCTGCACGTGCAGGCGGTCTCCCGTGAATGTCACGGGCGGAATGTCCTGCCCGTGCACCGCCGGAGCGTGGGCGCGCGCATCGGATCGGATGACAGCGGTCCCTGCCCGCACGATGACCCGATCGTCGAACACATTCACGATCACAAGCTCACCGCTCGCATCCACACGGAGAACCCCGTCGGCGAGCAGCAGCAACCGCGTGCCGCGCACTTCGACCTTGGTCCCCGGACCGACCACGACGACCCCGTCGTCCGCGATCAGCGTGACCGCTCCATCCTGGAGAGGCGACACGATGTCGCCGCTCCGCAAGCGTTCGCCGTCCTCAAGCAGGTGACTGGTCAAGTCGCGCATGACACGCACCGTGCCGGCCACGCCCGACGCGCTCCACGGATACGCGGGTCTCAGCGTCACCCAGGCGACGCCCGCTCCGAGCAGCAACACGGCGGCAGCGGTCGCGATCCAGAGCGGCTTTCTCGACGGGGGGCGCATGAGGTGCCGTTCCACCAGCTCGTCGCGCGACTTCTTCATCGCGGAGATGGCGTCGCCCCGGCGCGACTCGGACGTCTCCACCGCCGGCACGCGACGGATCGCCGCCACGGCCCGCACGTGCGAATCGCGCTCCGCACGGCACGCGGCGCAACCGTCGAGATGCGCGGCGACCTCCCGACGAACCTCCACATCCAGCTCGTCCAGCGCGAGGGCCGGGATCTGCTTCACAGCGTCTTCGCACTTCATTTAGGTACCCACATCCTTCCGGGCATCCTGGCCGGCGATCTTGCGCGTCAACTCCTGCATCGCCTCGTGCACGCGGAACTTGATGGTTCCCACGGGCGCGTCGACGATCTGCGCGATTTCCTCGTACGACAATCCGGCGAACATTCTCATCGACAGCGCTTCTCGCTTGGCCGGCCCCAGCTGGGCGATCGCCGCGAGCATCCGCTCCTGTTCCTCAGCCGTCGATGCGCGCGTATCCGATCCCGGCAGCGTGCTGCGCAGGATCTCGCGGAAGTCGATGACCTGCCCCTTCGAATCGGCCGACGAGGCGTCCATCGACACCTCGCGGTGCCGACGCTTCGCCTTCAGCGAGTCCAGGGACAGATTGCGCGCAATGGTGAAGATCCACGTAGCCAGGGTCGCTTCGGGCCGGAAACTGCCGAGCGTGCGCACGACGCGCACGAACGTCTCCTGGAAGATGTCCTCGGCGAGGTGAGGGTCGCCCACATAGCGCAGGATGAAGTTGATCAGCGGCCGCTCCACGCGCGACACGAGCTCTTCGTACGCGGCCTCCTCGCCGCGCGCGCAGCGCCGGATCAGTTCGGCTTCGGACTCCCTGGTCATTTCCTTTCCCTCAGGCGTCACTCGCGACTCCCGTCTAACGACCGGTCTGCCATTCGGTTGGAAGGAAAACGGCCCGATCGACCGTCTGTATATAATAGAGACCCATGCCAAGGCTCACATCGACCAAACCGAAGACGCAGCGCATCACGCGTCGCCCCATCCCTGCGGCCCTTGCCAAGCTGGACGACGGCGACCTCGTCGCGCGCAGCCAGAAGGGTGACCTCACCGCGTTCGAAAGCATCGTCGCCAAGTACGCAAATCTCGTGGGCAGCATCGCCTATAACATTATCGGCGACGTGCACGTCGCAGCCGACATCACGCAGGACACCTTCCTGAAAGTGCACCGCCACCTCCCGGAGCTGGAAGACGCACGGAAGTTCAAGGGGTGGCTCTGTTCCATCGTGCGCACGACGTGCGTCGACTACCTCCGCAAGGAACGGATCAAGCCGTGCTCGCTCGAGAAAATCGCCGAGGACGGCGTCGAACCGGTGGGCGAGATCTTGGGCAGCGCGTTCCGGCAGACCTCGACGGAGCTCGAGGAGCTGCGCGAACGGATCCTGTCGATCATCAATTCGCTGCCGAGGATCTATCAACAGATCATCCTTCTCAGGCATTTGCGGCGGATGACATATCGGGAGATGAGCGACTTCTTGGGGCTCCCGATCGCAACGATTGAGTCGCGCCTGTATCGCGCTCGACTCATGCTGAAAGACAGATTATCGGATCTTTATCTCTGATTATTTTGGGGCACGGACATGGCATGCGCGACTGATTGGGGCGTTCTCCTCTCCAAGTACGCGGACGGGGAGTGCACGCCGGAGGAACGACAGCAGGCGGATTCGCACCTGCCGGGGTGCGCGACGTGCACGAACACGCTCGCGCTGTTCCGGCAGAACGAAAAGGTGCTCGAGAGTTCCCTCGCGGGCGAGGCGTTCGGCGATCTGGTCGTGGACGAAGTGATGGCGGAGATCCGCCGCCTTGAGACGCCGCCCGTGCTGGCGCCCGAGGTCCGGGGCGGCTCGTGGAAGAGCGCCCTGCGCCGGTGGCTGCCCACGGCCGCCGCGGCCTCCGCAGTCGTCGCGCTGGCGGGCATCGCGCTCGCCGCTCGTTCCGAGTTCGCAAACGTAAGCGAAACGCTGACGCAGCTTCAGCAGAAGAATGACAAGCTCGTGGACATCATCGTCGCCAACGGCAAGGAAGAGCAGGGCCCCAAGGCCGCAGGGCTGAAACCGGCGCAGATCATCCGGCCGAAGTTCGCCGCGTCCGAGAAGCTCGTCGTGTACGAGATCCTCCGCAGTCACGACGACGGGGCGACATGGACGACGCTCGCGAAGGACCTCAAGGATCCGTATTTCGAGGACCGCTCGGCGACGGGCACATCGTACGACTATCGCTGCATCGGCCGCCGCGCGGACGGAAGCTCCGTCGAGTCGACGCTGATCCGTGTGCGACTCCCGGCCGCGGGCCTCGACCCCCAGACCTCGATGCGAGTCACCTTCGTCGCCGTCACTACGGACAGCAAGACGGCCACGTTCGAGGTTCGGCGGTACATCGACGGCCAGGAGCGCCGGCTGCTGTGCCAGGTGCACGCAGGCGACGCCCTCGGCGCCGACGACTTCGCGACGGGATTCACCTTCGAGAGCGTCACCACGCAGGACGAGGTCCTCGACCTCGGAGCCCGGAGCCTCACGCGCCCGAACAAGCTCGCCCACCTGCGCTCGCCCAGCAAGCTCGTGCTGAGCATCTGGCGCTACGACAGCGAGCTCGTACCCATGCCCGGCCAGTAGCTATCATTGCGGCGGTGAGACTTGCGCCGCTGATTGTCTGCCTCGGGCTTGCGGGGTGTCCCAAGCCTCCTGCCCCTCCCCCGCCCCGGCCGTCGTCGACGCTGCGCATCATCGAACTCGTCACGATCATGTCGAAGCAGGGGGACGATTTTCCGGGCCACGGCGAATACCATCGCGCGCGACCCGAGCTGGAACGGGAGATCTGGCCGCTCGTGCGCGATCTCGGCGTCGTCGAGAAGGGGGATGAGGTGCTTCGCCTCGTGGTCGAAAACGTGTATACGCGATACGACTCGAACTTTCTCAACGGGACGCTTTTCCACTGGCCGTACCTTTGCAGCGAGCGGGCGATCGCGCTCTGCGACAAGGCGCTGCGCGATTATCCGAAGAGCGACCAGGGGGAGCGGCTCCTCTGGCTAAAAGCGTTCGCGCTGCGCTGCCCCCCCGTCCCGCCCGAGGATCGCTCGGAGCAGGAGCTCGACACCTATCGATCGCAGGCGGCCTGGGCATGCGAAGAGGAGAGAGCTCGCGCGATCTACCGCGAGATCGCGAAAATCGGCAGATCGCACGCAAAGCGCGCGAAGGAGCTCGCCGAAGAAGTCTCCCTCTCTTTGATCCTCCCCGTCTCCCCTTTGCAGCCCGATCCGCGCGCGCTACCATAGCCGCGCATCGTGAGGAGACGCCGCCGAGCCGCCGCTCCGATTCTCGTCATCGCCGCCGCCATGCTCGCGTGGCTCGGCTATGCACTCTCGCGTCCCCAAGAAGGACCCGGCACGGCGGCGCGCAACGTCGAGCCCCCCACACCCCATCTGTCCCCTGTCCCGGCCAGCCCGCTCCTTGCGCCGTCGCCCTCGTCGCGCTCAATCATCCCCGCCGAGGCCCAGCGCGTCCGCGTGAAGAGCGTCGCGGACGGCGACACGGTGACCCTCGACGACGGCCGGAAGGTGCGCTACATCGGAATCGACACGCCAGAGCACAACGAGCCGTTCTTCGACGAGGCGAAAGGCCTGAACTCCTCGCTCGTCACTGGAAGGGACGTGTTCCTCGAGTACGACGTCGAGCGCCAGGACAACTACGGCCGAAGCCTCGCTTACATCTACGTCCGACTCGACAACGGCGATGTCATGGTCAACGCCGAGATCCTGCGCCAAGGTCTGGCGCGCATGTACACGTTCCCGCCGAATTTGAAGCACGTGGATACGATGCGCGCCATGCAGCGGGAGGCGATCGAGTCGCAACGCGGCCAGTGGAAGAGCTACGTATTTTCGCAAGGCGTGGTCGCAACAAGGAACGGCCGCGCATTCCACAAGCCGTCGTGCGATCAGATCGCGAAAACGAAGCCGGAGAATCTCACTCGCTACAGCAGCGCCAAAGAAGCGCTCGCCGACGACAAGAGCCCCTGCCGGACGTGCAAGCCATGACGATTTACGCCGGAATTGACGTCGGCGGTACGAACGTGAAGCTCGGCCTGACCGACGAGCGCTGCCGCGTGCTGGCGCGCGCGTCCATCGCGACCGACGCGCAGTCCGGCCCCGCTGAGTGCGTCAAGCGCATCGCGGCGTCGCTGAATCAGATGCGAAAGGGGCGCCCGATCCGCGCCGCCTGCGCGGGCGTTCCCGGGCCGCTTGACGCCAGACGCACGATGCTCGTAAAGGCCGTAAACATGCCCGCGTGGCGGCGCGTTCCGTTCCCTGCATTGCTGACCCGGGCGCTGGGCGTGCCGAGCCACATGGAAAACGACGCCAATTGCGCCGGCCTCGGCGAATACGCGGGGGGCGCGGGGCGCGGAGCGCACTGCATGGTGCTGTACACCCTGGGCACCGGCGTGGGCGGCGGCATCGTCATCGGAGGCAAGCTCTGGGCCGGACACAACGGCGGCGCGGGCGAGCTCGGCCACATGTCGATCGATCCGCGTGGCCCCGTCTGCGGCTGCGGACAGCGTGGATGCGTGGAGGTCTACGCGTCGGCGACCGCGCTCATGCGCCAATATCGCGAGCTGGGGGGACGCAGGGCGACGACCGCACGCGACGTCTTTGCATCGCGTGAGGCCGCGGCGCGTCGGGCGGTCGATGCTTCAGCGCGCGCTCTCGGGACGGGCGTGGCCGCGATGCTCCACGTCTTGCACCCGGACATCATTGTGCTCTCGGGCGGCATGGCCGCAGGTCGCGGTCTCCTGCAGATCGTTCGAAAGGAAGTGCGGCGGCGCGTCTTCCCCCTCTATCTCCAGGGTCTGCGCATCGTCCGCGGCACCCTCGGCGACGACGCGGGCTGGGTCGGCGCGGCCATGGTGGCGCGCGAACGCACTGGATAAGCCCTTTCAGGCGCGCGCCGCACGTGGTATCCTGCGCTCCCTCCGGCGCCATGAATCTCGAAAAGATCCGCAACTTCTGCATCATCGCGCACATCGACCACGGCAAGTCGACGCTCGCCGACCGCATCCTCGAGCTGACCGGCACCGTCTCGAAGCGCGACATCCGCGAGCAGACGCTCGATTCCAACCCCCTCGAGCGCGAGCGCGGCATCACGATCAAGGCGAAGGCCGTCGCGATGCACTACAAGGGGTATCAGATCAACCTGATCGACACTCCGGGGCACGTCGACTTCAACTACGAGGTTTCGCGCTCACTCGCCGCGTGCGAGGGCGCCGTCCTCCTCGTCGACTGCACGCAGGGCGTCCAGGCGCAGACGGTCGCCAACGCCACGCTCGCGATCGAAGGCGGCCTCACGATCGTCTCCGCGCTCAACAAGATCGACATGCAGACGGCGCAAATCGACGAGTCGCTCGAGGAGATGGAAAACACGCTGCAAATCCCCGCGGAGGATGTCCTCCACACCAGCGGCAAGTTGGGCACGGGCGTGCCGGAACTTCTCGACGAGGTCATCAAGCGCGTGCCGCCGCCGAAAGGCGACCTCAAGGGGCCGCTCAAGGCGCTGATCTTCGACAGCGAATTCAATGAATACCGTGGCGTGGTCGCTTACATCCGCATGGTCGACGGGCGCGTTCGTCGCGGCGACAAGATCAAGTTCCTCGGCACCGGCACCGAACACGAAGTCGAATACGTCGGCGTCTTCACGCCGCAGATGAAGGAAGTCGACGAGCTCACGGCGGGCCGCGTCGGCTACCTGATGGCGAACATCAAGTCCGTACGCGACGTGCGCGTCGGCGACACCGTGACGGTGCTCGGCAACACGACCGTCAAGGCGCTGCCCGGCTACAAAGAGCCGCTGCCCGTCGTCTTTTGCGGCTTTTATCCGACCGGTGAAACCGATTACGAGAATCTGAAGCGCGCGCTCGAACGGCTGAGCCTCAACGACTCGAGCTTCAAGTTCCAGCCCGAGACCAGCGAGGCGCTCGGATTCGGCTTTCGCTGCGGCTTTCTCGGACTTCTGCACATGGAAATCGTGCAGGAGCGGCTGGAGCGCGAGGAAAACGTCGAGCTGATCCAGACCGCGCCGAACGTCACGTACGAGATCGTCGCGCAGACGCCTCACGGCAAGCAGGTGATGCGGATCGACAATCCCGCGAAGCTGCCGGACGACGGGCTGATCCACGAATGGCGCGAGCCGGTGGTCCGCGCGAGCATCATCGTCCCGGCGGACTGCATCGGCGTGATCATGTCGCTCTGCGAGGGCCGACGCGCGACGTACGAAAAGACGGAGTACATCTCGAAGATTCGCGTGATCCTCACGTACAAGATTCCGTTCGCAGAGATCGTGTACGACTTCTACGACAAGCTCAAGAGCTTCACGCGCGGGTACGGCACGCTCGACTACCGCTTTCTTGGCTACGAGGAGGCGAATCTCGTGCGCCTCAGGCTGCTCGTCGCGGGCCAGGAGATCGACGCCCTCTCCGTCATCGTCCACCGTGCAACGTCCGAGCGCAAGGGACGTAATATCCTCAAGGTGCTGCGCAAGGAGATCCCGAAGCACATGTTCGAAATCGCGTTGCAGGCGGCCATCGGCGGGAAGATCATCGCGCGTGAGGACATCGGGGCGCTGAAGAAGAACGTCACGGCGAAGTGCTACGGCGGCGACATCTCGCGCAAGCGCAAGCTGTGGGAGAAACAGAAGGAAGGCAAGAAACGCATGAAGTCCGTGGGAAGGGTCGATATCCCCCAGGAGGCCTTCATGGCGGTTCTGCGGTCGGACGAGGAGGGCGATTGAGTCCCCTCCCTTCCCCGCGGCAGACGATCCTGTCCGAAACGGGTGACGCTTGGACGGGATGAACGAGACGCTCCCGTCTCCTGCGGCTCCGCCGCCGATCGCCTCGGCGCCGCGTCCGCATCTCCTCGTCCAATTTCGCTGGCTCACGGGCGCGGCTATGCTCCTGCTCTTCGAGCTCCTGCCCACCGTCCGCCTGGTCCAGACGCTCCGGGGCGGCGAGCAACGAGACACGCTCATCGCAATCGCGGCGCAGATCGTATGCGCGTTCCCGGCGATCTGCGTCTGGTTCGGCCAGCGGTGGGCTTACGTGCTCGGCCAGTACATCGCCGGCATCGGCGCGATTGGCGCAATTTTCGTCGGATTCACCCAGGGGTTTGACTTGCCCGTCCAGGCCGCGATCGGACTCTACGGAGGCCTCGCCCTGATCCTGACGATCGCGAGTCCGGTACGCGAGGAACGCGTGAAAGCAGGCGAGGCCGAGGACGACCTCGCCGCATGGGCGCGCGAGAATCTCGAGGCGGTCATCGTCGCCTTCATCATGGCGCTGCTGATCCGCTGTTTCTGCATCGAGGTCTTCAAGATCCCCTCAAGCTCGATGGAGCCGACGTTGCTCGGCGGCCTGCCGGATCACAGTATTGATGACTGCTCGTTCGCCCACTACCACAAGGCACCGTCGGGCGACCGCATTATGGTGACGAAGTACTACCACGCGTTCAGCCCCGTGGAGCGCTATGACGTCGTCGTCTTCAAGTTTCCCCTCAACCAGGTGCGCAATTTCATCAAGCGCGTGGTCGGGCTCCCCGACGAGGAGTTCTTCCTCGATCGCGGAAACATCTACACGCGCCCCGACTCCGCACCCGAGGACGCCCCGTTCACCATCGCACGAAAGCCGCTGCGCATCCAGCAGTCGCTTTGGATCCGCGACCTCGCCACGGGTTGGGAGGAAGGCCGGACGATCGAGGATTCATGGCGCTGCAGCGGCAGCTTCAAGTTCCAGCGCGGGGAGCTTAGGACGCTCAGCAGCGGCGAAACGGAGGGGGGACGCAACAGCGCATTCACGTACCGGAGCGATCTCACGCGCGATGAAGTGGCGGTGGCCTTCGATCTGGAGCTGCGCGACCGCACGGGCGCCTTCGAAGTCGAGATCCCGAACGACAACGGTCGATTCACCCTGCGGTTGACCCCCGACCAGGCCTGCGCGATCGACTGGCGCGGCACACGCCTGGCGCGCACCGTTCCGCTGCGCCTGGCCCGGCTCGATCCAGATCGAAAGTATCGAGTCGAGTTCATGGTCTACGACGGTGTCGCCCGGGCGATTATCGACGGCCGCATGGAGGCGGAACTCGCATTCATCGAGAAACACGACGATCTGGCGCCAGCCGACGGCGACGGCAAGATCTCGTTCGGCGCGCGCAGCCTGCTCTTCACTCTGAGCAACCTGACGCTGGGTCGCGACGTGTACTACAAGGACAAGCCCGGCAGCTGCACGCCGCTCGAAGGCCGGCGAAACGCGCTTGCCATCAAGCCGGAGCATTACGTCATGATGGGGGACAATGTCGACAGCAGCCACGACAGCCGCGCCTGGGAGGAGCACACCTTCGTGATGACGGACGGCCGCACATTCCGGTGCGAAAGCCAGGAGAACAAGTCCGGCAATCACACCGCGAAGCGCGAGTGGGCCGACCGCACCAAGCACGAAAAGACACCCGATTATTACATTCAGTCCGATCACATCGGCTATGAGCGCGCCTTCAACGGAGAGGACCTCGCCGAGCAAAGCACGGAGCCGGCGCCGCTCGTCCACGGAAAGTACATCATCGGAAAGGCGCTTTGGATTTGGTGGCCCCCGCAACGCTGGTTTAGACTGATCAAGTGACGGAACCCAACCGCCACGTTCATCTCACCCGGCTGGCGACCGGGCTCATGATCGCGTCCACCGCCGCCCTGGGCTACCTGGCGGCGCGCGACCTCATCGTCGGCCCGTACCCCATCGGCCTCTGGAACATCTTCGCGCTCCTATCCACGATCCTTGCGGCCGTGGGCGTCTGGAAACGCTGGCCCTCGGCCCACATGCCCGCATCCGTCGCCTGCTGGCACAACACGCTCTGGTGCTTCTTCTGGGCCGAACGCGGTAGCGACGCCCTATGGGTGGCCGTCGCTCTGTCGTCGGCGGCCGGCATCGCCCTGTCGTTCGCCAAGCCCGCGTTCCCGGGCCTCGTCTCGGAGGAGAAGCAGAAGGCGCCGGTCGTCCCGGGGCTCTGGGCAAAGGAGAATGCCGAGTCGATCCTCATCGCGCTGACGATGGCGCTGATCATCCGATGCTTCTGCATCGAGGTCTTCAAGATCCCCTCGAGCTCGATGGAACCGACGCTTCTCGGCGGCGAACCCGACCACACGGTCAGCGGCTGCGACTTCGAGCATTACCACGAGCGCATGCGCACGGGCGACCGCATCATGGCCACGAAGCACTACTACGCCTTCAGCCCCGTCGAGCGCTTCGACGTGGTCGTCTTCAAACACCCGCTCAACCAGTCGCGCACGCTCATCAAGCGCGTCGTCGGGCTTCCGGACGAGGAACTCTTCATCGATCACGGGAACATCTTCACGCGGCCGCGGGGGGGGGGCGGAGACTTCCGCCTCGCACGCAAATCGCTCCGCACACAGCAGTCGATCTGGATCCGCGACCGATCATCAGGCCTGGATTCCGCCGAGAATTTCCGAAAGTACTGGGAAACCGACCGCGGCGACGACCGGAGAATCACGCTCGATCGCGGCACACTGGTGACGCGCCTCAATGAGAACGCCGACGTGCGACTTTCGCATGTCGACAAGAACGCGGGCGAGACGCGCGTCGCGTTCGACCTTGAACTCAGCGGCACGACGGGCGAATTCTTCGTCGACGTTCCGAACGTCTTCGGTCGATTCAAGCTCCGGCTCACCCCGGACGCCGCGAACGCCATCGAGTGGTGGTGGATGGGCGAAAAGCGGCAGTCGCTGCCGCTGAAGACAGCGCAACTGGTGCCGAAGCGCCGCTACCGCGTCGAGTTCATGGTGTACGACGGCGTCGCACTCGCAACGCTCGACGGTCGCGTCGAGGCGGAACTCACATGGTGTCCCGGTTATGAGAAGGATCTCGCCACGCAGAGTCCGGGTCCGCTCGAGTTCAGCGCGAAGGGCATCCTGTTCGCACTCTCGCGCCTGGAAATCGGACGCGACATCCACTACGAAGCGCCCAGCGCCCTCGAGCGCATCGGGTGGCCGGAGGACAAGCTTCACGCGCTCGACGGCCGGGACAACGCCGTGCCCATCCCCGCGGACAGCTTCATGATGATGGGCGACAATGTGAAGAGCAGTCACGACGCCCGCAAGTGGCTGAAGTATCGCTGGGTGCTGAACGACGGCACGGAAGTCGTCGCTGAGACGCTTGAGGTTCACGAGGGGGGCTCGCGCGCGGAGGAATACAGGAAGACGCACGAACTCGCAGTCGCGCCGGACTGGTACATAGCGTCGGATCAGATCGGCTACGAGCGCGCGTTCAACAAGTCGGACGTGAAGGACGGGCCAAATCCGCAGCCGTACTGGGCGGTCGAGCGCAAGTACATCGTCGGCAAGGCGCTCTGGTGCTGGTTCCCGCCGGGTCGGTGGTTTCGACTCCTCCGCTGACGGAATCAATTCGGATCGGGATCGGGACTCGTTATAGGTACTTGTTCACCAAGAACACCAGAACCCCTCCGACGACGAGTACAGACGTCAGAATCCCGAGGTTGGCGACTGCGCGCTTGGCGATATCTTTCGGCGCATCCCGCTTGCACGCCTCAAGCACCAGCATCACCACCAGCGTGATCGGGATGTAGAGGAACAGGTAACTCACTTGACCTCCGGGGCCGGTGCCGGCGTCGAAGGCTGCGGCTCAGCGCCCGTGGGAGCCGGGGACGGTTGCGATGCGTCAGCGTTCTTCACGTCGAACACGCCCAGCATGATGACCAGGTTGAGCAACCCGACGACGCACACGTACAACAACCCGGGGTCGTACCACGACTTCGGTATGTCATCGCGAGGAAATGACTTCGGCGTGCCGAGCACGTGCCCGAGCAGCACCGTCAGCCCCGATCCGAACTGTCCCACGTAATAAAACGGGTTGTCGTCGAACGAGACGGTGTGCCACCCGCTCAGCCACAGCCCCACGATGTACGTCGCAGCAAGAATTCCGAAGAAGAAGATCGCCTTGCCCCAGCGCCCCAGCAAGGCGTGACCTGCCCCGGGGACCAGCCACCCGAGTGCGAAGGCAAGTCCCTGGCGCCGTCGATGTCCAGACAGGCACACAATCGCGGTCAACCCGATGCCTATGACCGCCACCGCAATGAACAGCAGTTTGCTGAAGCCGGGTTTCACAGTCGAAAGTTGTCTCCAAGATAGCGCTTGCGCACGTCCGGATTGCTGACGATTTCATCCCGCGACCCCTGCGCGAGAATCTTGCCTTCATCGATGATATACGAACGGTCGCAGATCGCGAGCGTCTCTCGCACGTTGTGGTCGGTCAGCAGCACCCCGACCATGTTCTGTTTCAATTTCATGATGAACTGCTGCAGTTCCCCCACCGCGATCGGGTCGACTCCTGAGAAGGGCTCGTCGAGCAGGATGATCGACGGCGACGTGATCATCGCGCGGCAGATCTCAAGCCTGCGCGTCTCGCCGCCCGACAGCGTGTACGCGCGCTGCGGCGCCAGCCGCGACAGCCCGTATTCGGAGAGCAGCTCCGCCGCGCGACGGTGCCGGTCGCCCGTCGAACCATTGCGCGTCTCGAGAATGGCGAGCAGATTCTCCTCGACAGTCATTCGCTGGAAGACGGACGGCTCCTGCGGGAGAAATCCCATGCCCAGCCGGGCACGCTTGTAGATCGGCCAGCGCGTGACTTCCTTCCCCTCGAAGACGATGGTGCCCGACGCGGGGCGCACTTTGCCGATGACCATCCCGAACGTCGTCGTTTTACCCGCGCCATTGCGCCCGAGAAGTCCGACGACCTCGCCGCGATCGACGTGCAACTTGACGCCATCCACCACGCGGCGGCGCGCGTAGATTTTTGTGACGTCCTCGACCTGTAGCAGCGGCAAGTGGCGCGTGACCGTAGCACGCGCGCATGGCCGAATCAACCCAAAGGGCAGCCGGGACCGCAGGTTGCGGCCCGGCCGGCCTTGGCATATACTTAGGCCCACCCCATGCAGATGGACGATCGCATCCTCGTCGATCTTCTCATCGAACGACGTTACATAACGTCGGAACTGCTCGAATCCAGCCTCCGCGACATGACCGCACAGGGCAAACAGGATGCAGGGCTGGCCGTCTATCTGCTGACGAATGGGCTGCTCTCCGAGGCGAATCTGTTTGAGCTCGCGCAGCTCTATCGCGCGAAGAAGATGGACCCGTCGGACGCACAGGCAGATACGCCCCGCGTCGCGCCCTCGCCTCTGCGCACCGATATTCCGACCGTGGAGGAAGTACCGGTCGTGGCGCCGGCCGCGCGCCCCACGGTCAAACCGATCACCGCCCAGGAGATTCCCGCTGCATCGCCACAGCCGAAACCGGCCGCGGCGCCACCCGCCCGCGATCCACGGCGTGCGACAGGGCATGATGCCCGCATCCCCGCAAGCGCCGACGCACGCAAAGGATCGACGCACGGCGAAGTCCGCGCGGTGAAATCGACGGGTCACGAGATGAAAGCCGTCGATGCCCGAATCCGATCGACCGGTCATGAGCTCAAAGCCGTCGACGCGCGAGTGCGATCCACGGGCCACGAGATGAAGGCCGTGAAATCGGCGGGGCCCGCGTTGAAGCCCGCGCAGCGCAAGCTCCCAAGCGCCGCCACCGCCCCCGGATCGGGCGTCATCAACAAGCCGAAGTTCAGCGCCGAGGACATCGAGAACGCGACGGCGCAGACCCTCGTTGAGAACCGCAAGCCAAAGCAGTTCAAAGAGGGTGAGCTGCCTGCCGAGGCGGCCGAAGCCGCCAAGTTCCCGGATTACTGCTTCAAGAACTTCATTCTGACGCAGGAACTCGGTCGCGGCGGCATGGGGGTCGTCTGGAAGGCCTGGCAGAAGGGCCTCAACCGCTGGGTCGCGATCAAGTTCCTCGAAGGTGAGAGCAAGCCGGAACTTGAGCGCTTCCTGCGCGAGGCGCAGAGCGTCTCCATGCTCAGCCACCCGAACATCACGGCGCTCTACGAGCTCGGAGAGTTCGAGGGCAACTACTACATCGTCATGGAGTACGTCGACGGCCAACAGATCCAGGAATTCCTCGGCAAGCTCCAGATCGACACGTGCGTAAAGGTCTTTCACGTGTGCGCGAACGCGCTCGAACACGCCCACAAGAACAACATCATCCACCGCGACATCAAGCCGCAGAACATCATGCTCACGCGGCAGGGCAAACCGTACCTCATGGACTTCGGCCTCGCCAAACGGCGCGACGCGGAATCCAGCGCCACGATGGCCGGCATGATTCTCGGCACCCCTGCGTTCATGTCGCCCGAGCAGGCCGAGGGCAAATGGGCGAAAGTCGACAAGCGCAGCGACGTCTACTCCCTGGCCGCGACCATGTACGCGACGCTCGCCGGTCGGCCGCCGTTCGAAGGGCGAGCCGTCATGGACACGCTCTACAAGGTCGTCAACAACGAGCCGACGCCGCTGCGCGCGCGCAATCCGCAGATCCCGGAACCGGTCGCAGCGATCGTGCACAAGGCGATGTCCAAGACGGCCATCGAGCGTTACATCTCGATGCGCGATTTCGCCGCGGATCTGCAGCGATATCTTCACCGCGAGCCGGTGCTGGCGATGAACCCCGCGCCGGGGCGTCGCGCCCCGGGAACCGCGAGCGGCGCCGCGGTTGCAACAGGAACGTCAAAGCTTCCCTTCATCATCGCCGGTGCCGTGACCGCGATCGCGCTCATCATCTCGCTCATCCTCCTCCTCCGAAAGGGGGATACGGAAAAGACCCGGGACACCGACGCGAGCGGCCCGACGGATCCGTCTGCGGCGGACATGAAGGCGCTTCTCGAGCGAGCACAGAAGGACTACGCGGCCGCACGGGAGATGCTCAAGCTGCCCGGGGCCCGCTGGACCGCGCTCCTGGAACGCGCGCAGAAGGCACTCGCCAGCGCCGAAGAGGCGGCTCGAAAAGCCCCTACTTCGACGGAAGCGGCGCTGCTGACAGGTCGCATCCACGCACTTATGGAAAAGACCGCCGCTGCGGATGCCGCCCTCGGCCGGGCGGGCGAAGGAGGCGCCACCCGTCTCGAGCTCGGCCTCCTTCACTTTGATGGCGACGAGTCGAAGTCGCTGTTCCACTTCCGCAAGTGCGCAGACCTGTCGAAGAACGACCATGAGGTGCGATTCGCGCGTGCGTGCGTCGCCTGGCTCGAAGGGCGTGCGCGCGACGCGATCGAAGGTGCGTCGTCACTCCTGAAGATTGAGGCGCGGCCGGAGTACTACTGGTTGCGCGCGCGCGCCCACGACCGGGCGCAAGACACCGCGGCGGCGCTTGCCGACTACCAGGAGGCGATGAGGCTTGAGCCCAATCGCCGGCCGTTCGTGCTCGGCACCGCGGAAATGCTGCGGCGGTTGAATCGCGCCGCGCAGGCGGAAGTCGTGCTGCAGCAATACACCAGCTTTCGAGCGGAGGATGACCTCGCGCTGATGTGCCTTGCGCGCGTGAAGGCCGCCCAGAACGATGCGTCGGCCCCCGAGCTCGCCAATCGCGCCGTCGCCCTCAATGCGGAGCGGCTCGAGCACTACCGCGAACGCGCCGCAGTCCTGTTCGCCTTCAAGCGCGTGCGCGAGGCGGAGGCGGACGCGACCCGCTACCTGGAAAAGCACCCGGACGACGCGCAGACGCTGGCCATCCGCGGCCTGTGCCGGCATGAAGCAGGCAATTACGCCGGAGCGGAGAGCGACTTGAAAACCGCCGTGCGCGATCCGGCCGAGAATCCGGCCGCGTATTCCGCCCTCGCCGACATCGCCGATCGCGACTCGCGCAAGGAGGACGTGCTGAAGGCCTGCGACGGTCTCATGACGTGCAAAACAGCGACGGGTACGCAGCTCTTCGAGACCGGGCGCCTCTACGACAAATACAAGCGGCTCAAGGACTCGATCCGAGCCCTGGATCGAGCGTGGGATCTGGACCCCAAGAACCAGGACATCGCCTTGCAGCGGCTGTTGAGCTGCATCACCGGCGAGGAATGGGAAAAGGCCGAGGCGTCCGCCCGACGGTACGCCGAGCTCACCGGCTCAGAATCGGGCCTGCACATCAATCTCGGGACGATCCTGTTGAAGCGCAAGAAATTCGACGACGCCATCAAGGAATTCACCAGGGGCCTTGAGATCGACGCGCGCTCCTACGTCGGCTATATGAACCGCGGCCATTGCTACTTCGACATGGGGCGCTGGAAGGAAGCCGTCGCCGACTACCGCAAGGCCATCGAGATCCGACCCGAAGTCGAACCGCGACTTCGCGACGATCTTCGCGAGGCCGAAAAGCTCGCGAACCCGTGACGAGTTAGTGTCGACGGCAGCAGGCCGGAACCTTGGACCAGTCCGCCTGCGTGCCGGGCGAGCCGACCGCCCCTTCGAAGCCGTTCGCGGGCGGCGTTCCGAGGGCGCCTTCGACGTCCACTTCCTCGCCCGATACGGAGCCCATCGCTCCGATACATCCGCCGAGCGAAGCAATTGCGACAACGGCCACGGCTACGACCAGCAGTTTCTTCATATCTACCCTCAGTATACATGACGCACCGCCGCCGGGGATCATGGCGTCATCCGACACTGACCAGGGCCGGCTTGGTCTCGTAACGCCTCTCCAGCAGGTCGCGCACGAGCGGCCGCTGCGCCAGTTCCGGGTCCTGATCCACCATGCGGAACGCGTCGCTTCGCGCCCATCCCAGCAGCTGCGCATCGCCGATCAGGTCAGCGGCGCGGAATTCCGGCAGCCCGCTCTGCCGCGTCCCGAATACCTCGCCCGGGCCCCGGATGCGCAGATCCGCCTCCGCGATCTTGAATCCGTCGCTGGTCGACGTGAAGACCTTGATGCGCTCACGAGACGCATCGGACTTGGCGTTGCCGAAGAGGATGCACGACGCGTCGTGCGGCCCGCGCCCGATCCGGCCGCGCAGCTGATGAAGCTGGGACAAACCGTACCGCTCGCAGCTCTCGATCACCATGATCGACGCGTTCGGCACGTCGATCCCCACTTCGACCACGATCGTCGAGACCAGGACCTGCACGCGCCCGGCGCGGAATTCGGCCATCACGGCCTCCTTCTCCTCGTTCTTCAGCCGGCCGTGCAGCAGCGCGACCTTCCATTCCGGCAGGGCCGCCGTGAGCACCTTGTGCGCTTCGATGGCGCTCGCCAAATCGGACTTCGCCGACTTCTCGATGAGCGGGTGGACGAAGTAGACCTGCCGGCCATCGCGCAGTTTTCCACGGATGAACTCCAGCGCGGCCGCGCGCCGCGAGCCCTGCTCGTACGTAGTCCTGACCGGCTGCCGCCCCGGCGGCATTTCGTCGATCACGGAGACGTCGAGATCGCCGAAGAGTGTGAGCGACAGGGTACGAGGAATCGGAGTAGCCGTCATCACGAGACAATGCGGGCGCTCCCCCTTCAGGCGCAGCGCCGCGCGCTGCATGACGCCGAACTTCTGCTGCTCATCAACGACGGCCAGCGCGAGCGACTTGAAGACAATGTCCTCCTGGATGACGGCGTGCGTCCCGATGACCAGGTCGATCTCGCCCGATGCGATGTTCCCGAGCAACTCCTTGCGACCCTTGCTGCGTCCCCCGCCGAGGAACCCGATCCGCACGCGCGAATCCTTGAGCATCGTGCCGAACGTGCGCGCGTGCTGCTCTGCCAGGATTTGCGTCGGCGCCATCACGGCGGCCTGGCAGCCGTTCCCCACGGCGGCGAGCACCGCGTAGGCCGCGACGATCGTCTTGCCCGACCCGACATCCCCCTGGATGAGACGGTTCATCGGCCGCGGCGCCACGAGATCGGCACGCACCTCGCGGATCACGCGTTCCTGCGCACCCGTCAGCGTGAACGGGACCAGCCGGCGGATGCGATGATCCAGCACCTGGCCGATCTTGAGCGGACGCGCCACCGGAAGACTTCGCACCGCCCGCTTGCGGCGCGCCAGCATGAGCTGGAAGTAGAAGAACTCGTCGTACGCGAGGCGCCTTCGCGCGCGCTCCTTCTCCGCCGCGGTGTGCGGAAAGTGATAACTTCGCAGCGACTCGCCGAGAGCGGGAAAGGCGCGCTGGCGACGGATCTCGACGGGCATCGGATCGGGCAGCTTGGGGACCACCTCGCTCAGCGCCGTCCACACGATGCGTCGGTAATACTTGCGCCCGACTTCGTCGACAGGGCCGTACGACGGGACGAGGCCGGACGTGTGAATCGCCGGCGCATCCGCACCGGCCACGATCTCAAAGTCGGAGACCTTCAGCTGAAGGGAGGAGTAGTAGTCGGCGCGTCCCGCCAGGATCACGATGTCTCCCGCCTGAAGCACGCGTTTGACGAACGCCTGCCCGAACCACACCGCCTCGATCCGGCCCGTCGCGTCATACACATCCGCGCTGATGATGCGCAGACCAAGCTTGGGGCTCTTGTAGTCGCGCACGGTGGCGACCTTTCCCTGCACCGTCACGTCCTGTCCCACGCGAATGGTGCCGATCTTTCGGATCGCACCGCGATCGTAGTGCTTCTTCGGGTACGTCGTCAGCAGGTCGTACACGCTGCGGATTCCGAGCCGGGCGAACGCCTCCGCACGCTGCGGCCCGACGCCGCGCACGAATTGCACGTCGCCGAACAACCGCTGCATCGCTTCCATGGCGCAGGCGAGAGCGTAGCCGTCGTGCGCCTCGCAAGGCAAGCGTCGGAGCGAAAACGGTGGCGATCGCCCCCGATGCGTCGCCTTGCCGGCCGACTTCAGCGCCCGCCCTTCTCCTGCTCCTCCGCCGTCAGAGGTTTCACGCGCAGCGCGTTGAGCTGATTCAGGATCGCGCGGATGTCCTGGTCGTGGTAGAGCCCTGCCATCCCCAGGGGCTCACGCTCCGCAGCGATGCAGTAATCGGTCCCTGAGCCCTGCTCCCTTTTCACGCACTTCAACCCCAGTCGGCGGAATGCCTCTCTCACCTCCGGACCGAGCATCAGCGCCTCGAAGATGTTCGTCTCCTCCGTGAATACGAATACCTCGTCGCTCACGCCAGCGCCCCCTCGATCCGCTTTCGGATCGACTTGGAAAGCGTTTCCGACGACGCCACTTCGCGCAGCAGCGCCCGCGCCTCGCGCGCCTGCCCCAGATGCTCGATCAAAAGATCGACGATCCGCGCGCGCGTCTCGTCGCTCTCCTTCTTCGACTCGCCGATGAACGGGTTGACGGCGATCCGCCCGAGCGCTTCCACCAGCACGCATCGGTCCTCGCGCTCCGCGTATTCCGGCCGCGCCAGCATCTCAAACACGCGGCGCGCGAACTGCCCCACCAGGGCCGCGAACATCTTGGACTCCTCCTCGCGCGAACGGCATATGCGGCCGAGGATCCGCACGAGCGTGACGATACGCACGTTCTTGAGCAGCGTCTCGATGATCTGGATCCTCTGCGCGACGGAGGCCTCAGCGCTGAGCGCGATGTCGCCAAGTGCCTCCGCGAAATCGATCGTGTTCCCCGGCGCCCAGATCTCGCGATACTCCGAGACGCCTGTGTAACGTGCGCACAAGCGCTCGATCAACCCCTTCCGCGTACCCTCCCGCAGGCGTCCGGACATGAAGAGGTTCTTCAGCCCTCCGATCAGCTCCGGAATGTAGTCCGTGTAGACGACGGTCTGCGCGCCGACGATGAGGTGCGTGCCTTCGTCCGTCTTTTCCTCGCTCACGGTCGGATCGGGCATCGGCGCTTCGAGCAGCTCCAGCATCTTCATCGCGAGCTGCGCCGCGGCGCCAGCGTCGCAGCCCGCGCCCGCGGCCACGCGATGAAGCGCCGCGAGCAGGTCGAACGCGTACGAGACCTTGCTCAGCCGGCCCCAGTAGTCGACGTAAATCTCCATGACCAGCGGCGGAGGCGCACAGGCGCTCGACGCCGCGCGCCCCACGCATCGCACGGCGTGCCCGACTCCGATTCCCGCGCCGGTCTCTTCGCGCCGCAGGGCCTGGATGATCGCGGTGACTTCCGCGCCCGCGCCCGCGTCCTTCGTTTCCGCCGCGATCTCCGCCAGCGCCGTGGCCGCCGCCAGACGCTCCACGGGATACGCACCCTTCGTCATCACATGGAGGAGCGGATCGACAATCGCCGTTCCCATGCGCCACAACGCCGCCGCCGTAAGCTCGTGGAATCGCTGCGCCCGTACCGTGTGCAGATTTGAAATGAAGTCCGTCGCCAGCCGGCGCTTCACGGAGACTCCGAGATCCGGATGCCAGCAGCAGCGCGCCTCCATGATCGCGGTGCGAAGCAGCCGGCTTCCCTCGCGCAGCAGCGAAACGAACATCTCACCGACTTCGTTCCTCACAGCGGCCGAAATCCCGTCCCCGGAGGCCATGCCATCCACCAGCGCGACGAGCGCCGCACGATTATCCTCGCGCGCTCCCGGCAGGGCCGCGAGCAGCGCCCGCAACGCAGGATCCCCGAGCCTCGCGAGCGCATCGGCCAGCCGGCGCGTCTCAAGATCGTCGATCGCTCCCTCGGCCAGCTCGGCCGCCGCTCTCGCGCACAGCTCCCGCGTCAATTCCGCGGACACGTCGAGGCCGCAGAGCATTTCGAAGAAGAAGACCTTCAGCCGCCGGTCCGTAATGCCCTCGATCTCGCGCCACACGGCGGACGCGACGACCTCCCCGCCTGCACGACCGACGCGCTCGATCAGGATCCGAGCGGCGGGAGCGACCTTTTCGTACTGGTCCACCAGAATCTTGACGAGAATGCGTATGACGGCCGAGAGGCCCTCGCGGTGCTCCGCCAGCATGGGGGCATAGCTTGCGAGCGCTTCGAGAAGCGACGCCGCCACGCTCGCGTCGCGCTCATAGGCGAGACTCGCGGTGAGCATCGCCACCGCCACGGACCGTTCCGCGGGAGAGCCGCGCCCCGCCATCGATGCGACCCTTTGCAGGGCCACCGCCTTCTGCCGCGGCGTTCCCGAGGCCACCGTCCTCAGCGCATCGGCGAGATCCGGATCGAGCCCGAGCTTCTGCAGGGCCACGGCCGCCTCCTGGCGGACCTCGGAGTCCGGATCCGCGAGCGCGCGCAACGCAAGTGCGCCGCGTTCGCCCGCATCGATGGGCGCGTAAACGATCTTGCGGATCGCCTCGATCTTCGCCCGCGAATCTACGGCCGTGAGCAGCGTCATCTTCAGTTGCGCGAGCTCCTCGCTCGTGAATACAAGATTCGCGCCAGACACCGGAGCCGCGAGCGCGGAGGGCGCGAGCGTGGGCAGCATCGCTGCCGGCGCTTGCGACCATGCCGTCTCGGCCAGCGTCTCCTCTTCAAGCGCGATGATGCGCCGCCCGTCGCGCGGCACGACCGCGAGTTCGCGGGCCGCAGCGCCGAGCGCACGCAGCATGGCCGTGTCGAGCGCATCCGCCCCGGCCAGCAGGGCGGGCGCAAGCAGCAGCGTCTCCAGCTCCGGGGCTCGCCGGCTCTCCTCGAGAACCGCCTCCGTCACTCCCACGCCTCGCGACAGTAATGCTCCCACGCGTACCGCGAGCCGCTCGCCTATCCCCAATTTCGCGCGCAGCTGCTCTTTCGGGAGACGCACACCCTCGGGCACGGATCCTCCTGCGGTCATCCTACATGGAAAGCGCGGCCCCGCACGTCTATAATACCGGCCTTTTACGGAGGATCCCGATGAGACGTTGCGCGGCCGGCCTGATCGTCATGGTCCTGGCGACCCCTGCCTTCGCCCAGGACAAGACCGTCCAGCAGCAGATCGACGAGCTCAAATTGGAGATCGCCGCGATCCAGAAGCAGGTCGCCGAGGCCGCCGGGGAAAAGGAGCGGGTCTCAGGGGATAACGCGGCGCTCAAGCTGCAGCTCGATACCCTCCGCGCGCTGAACGAGGACAGCTCCAAGCAGGTGTTGGAACTCCGTAAGGCGCTGCGCGACGCCGGCGCCATCGTGCCGTCCGGAACCGTCGGCTCCGCTGAGACCGGCCGGAATCCGCTCGACAATCCAACCGGCCCCCGCGAATCGCTCCGTGCCAAGGTGCTCTTTCGCGATGTCGACTGGAACTTTCTGATCATCAACAAGGGTGAAGCCGACGGAGTCAAGCCCGGCTACAAGTTCGACATCATGCGCCGTCGCCTCGGCGACGATCCGAACAAGCCCGACGACTGGCGCTGGGAAAAACTGGGCGTCGCCGAATTCGAGAAGTACATCGAAAAGGACCGCGACCATCAGTCGAAGCTCAAGATCATCGAAGGCCGTGTCGAGGACATGAAGTACGAGGACTGGGCCGTCGCGCACCGCCGACTCGAACCCGGGATCGACGATTCCGGAAAGCAGACGGGCAGCCGGACCGAAAGCGGCCCAAAGAAGTACACCATCACGGGACGCGTCGGCGAGGCCTACATGACAAGCTACGGGCAGCAGGACGGCGCAAAGGAGGGCACTCGCGTTTTCGTCTACCGCGACAGCAGACTGCGCGCGCAGCTGCGGCTCGATTCGATCGCGAAAGATTATTCGATCGGACGCCTCATCGACGGAACGCGAACCGGCGAGTTTGGACAGAACGATCCCGTTGAGCTGAAGGAGACCCGCGTCAGCATCGTCGGCCGCGTAAAGTGGAACGACGAGAAGCGCGGCGTCGTGATGGAGATCGGGACGAAGAACGGTGTGAGAGTCGGGATGAAATTCGAGGTGCGCCGCCAGGGACGCAGGCTCGGCGTCGTCGTCGTACGCAAGGTGTTCACCGCCGAATGCGAAGCGGACGCGACAGGCGATCTCAAGCGGGATGACGTATTCGTGGAGGACTTCGTGGAGTCGATCGAATGATGCACGCATGGGCCGCATTTCTCCTTTCGTGCCTGCTCGCGCAGGATCCACAGCAGCAACTCGACGAGCTCAAGAAGGATCTCGCCCGGCTGCGGCAGGATCTCGTGGACCTCAAGACACAAAAAGAGGGCCTGACGCGCGAAAACCTGCTGCTCAAGCGCGACATTGACGGACTGCGGGTGCTGCAGGAGGAGACCGCCCGCGAAGTGCTCACCCTGCGCCAGGCGCTCCGCGCCTCCAAGCCGGCGGACGGCGAACAGCGCCCCCCTCCGGCACAGACCGAGGAGCTTATCCGGGCACACATCGTCTATGTCGACATCAAGGGCGGATTCGTGATCATCGACAAGGGTGAGCGCGACGGCGTGCGCGACGGCTTCCGCTTCGAGCTGCAGCGGCGCATCAAGCGGGACCCTCAACGTCCCGAGCTCGTCGACACGCAGAGGCTCGGCACCGCCGAATTCGAAAAGTACATCGGCAACTCCAAAGCGCAGTCGAAGCTGAAGATTCTGACGGGGCTCGATATTCGGGCGAACGACGAGGCGACTGCAGTTCGCCGCATCGAGGGAACGACGCCGCCCGATGCGCCTCCTGATGCCGCCACGCCCGGCACCTTCAAGATCAAGGCAAGCGTCGGCGACGCGTACATGCTGAACTACGGCACGCGCGACGGCGCACGTCAAAGCGACCGCGTCTTCGTGTGGAAGGGGGGCCGCCAGGTCGCCCAGCTCCGCATCGACGCGGTGGACAGGGAGTATTCGATCGCGCGCCTGATCGACAAGACGCAGGTGACGCCGTTTGCCGAAGGGGACGAGATCAAACTCAAGGAGGACAAAGGCCCGCTCGTGGGAAGCGTGCGCATCAACAATGCCAGGCAGGGGATCATGCTGGAGTTCGCCGGCAAGCGCGAGGTGCGGGTCAGCATGATCTTCAACGTGAAGCGCAAGGACCAGAAGATCGGCACCGTGCGGGTGAAGAACGTCCTCGACTACATGGCTGAGGTCGAGGTGATGGAAGGCACGAAGATCGAAGATATACAGGTCGGAGACACGGTCGAGGAGCAGAACTAGGTTCGTCCGACAGTAAATTCCAGGAAAGCGCGCTTCGATCCTCTTACTTGTCCTTGTCCTTCTTCTGCTTCATGGACGTTTCGTGGCGCAGCGCCTCGGTCTTCGGTGACGGCTGCCCTGCCGCGAACTTCCGCTTCAGCCACTTCTCCACGTCCTTCGGCACGAACGCCCCCACGTCCCCCCCGAGCGACGCGGCCTCCTTGATCAGGCGGGAGCTGACGAACGAGTACTCCTCGTGCGTCATCATGAAGACGGTTTCAATATCGCCGGCAAACGTGCGGTTCGTCAGCGCCATCTGGTATTCCACTTCGAAATCCGACACTGTGCGAATCCCGCGCAGGATCACGTGAGCCTTCTTGCGCCGGACATACTCGACAACCAGTCCGTCAAACGAATCCACCTCGACATTCTTGATCGCCTTCGTCACTTCACGAATCATCTCGACGCGTTCGCCCTTCGTGAACAGGGACTGTTTGGCGGGATTGTCGGCAACCGCGACAATCACGTGATCGAACACGCCGATGCCGCGTTTGATGACGTCCACATGACCGTTCGTGACGGGGTCGAACGAACCCGGATAGATAGCGATACTCATCGTCCCACGCTCCGATAGGTGAAGCCCGCCTCCTGCATCCGGACCGGGTCGAGCAGATTGCGTCCGTCGATAACGGTGGGATGCACCATCGCCTTCTTGAGGCGCGCCAGATCCAGCTCGCGAAACTCGTCCCACTCCGTAAGCAGCAGCAGCGCGTCCGCGCCCTTCGCGGCGTCGTACGCGGACCGGCAGAAGGTGACCCGCTTCAGTTCTTCGCGCGCGCGGACCATCGCCTTCGGATCGAATGCGCGTACTCGCGCTCCGCGCTCCACGAGCGCCTTCACGATCTTGATCGCGACCGACTCGCGGATGTCGTCGGTGTTTTGCTTGAACGCGAGACCCAAAGCCGCGATCGTCTTGTCCTTCACGATCCACAATTCGCGCTCGATCTTGCGCAAGAAACGGTCGCGCGCCTGCTCGTTCACGCGCTGAACCTCTCGCAACAGTCCGAATTCCACGCCCAGCTCCCGCGAGATGGCCTCGAAGGCGGCTACGTCTTTCGGAAAACAGGAGCCGCCATACCCGATTCCCGCGTTCAGGAACGCAGGGCCGATCCTCCTGTCCATCCCCATGCCGCGCGTCACCTCCATCACGTCGGCGCCGGCGGCCTCGCAGATGCCCGCAAGCGCATTCGCAAAGGAGATCTTTGTCGCGAGAAACGCGTTCGAGGCGTGCTTGATCAACTCCGCGCTTTTCATGTTCGTGACGAGCACAGGCGCCTTGAACGGCTTGTACACCTGCCGCAGGATCTTTTCTGCCCGTGTCGACTCGACGCCGAGCACGATGCGGTCCGGATTCATCGCGTCCTCCATCGCGCACCCCTCGCGCAGGAACTCGGGATTGGACGCGACCTCGAATTCCACATCCTGCGGACGGTACTTCGCGATGACCTTCTTCACGCGCGATCCGGTCGCGACGGGTACCGTGCTTTTCTCGACAATCACGCAAAACTTCCGAAGGCTGGAGGCGATCTCCCGCGCGACGGCCTCGATCGCGCTCAAGTCCGCGGTTCCATCCGACCTCTGCGGCGTCTGGACGCAAATGAAGATCACCTCGCCGAAGTCCACCGCTTTCGCATTCGAAGTGTCGAACTTCAGCCGACCCGCGCGCATGTTTCGACGGACAACGTCTTCGAGGCCGGGCTCGTAGATCGGCATCCGAGCCTTGCGCAGCTGCGCGATCTTGACGCGATTCACGTCCACGCACAGCACATGATGGCCCCGGTCCGCCAGGCTCGCGCCCGTCGTGAGACCGACGTACCCCGTCCCGATGATCGAAATGTTCATCAGCGAAGTCTCTTCACGAACTTCGGGTACGCCGTCACGTAGACACGTCGATCGTCGCGCGTCTCGTCGACTTCCGCCACCAGCTCGATCATGAAATCGTGTAGATCTCGCCCAAGCACGACACGCCAGTGGAGGAACTGGTCGAAGTCAAAATCATATTGCCCTCTCGCCTGCACGCGCCACTGCTCCGTAATCTGCCAATCCAAACCGACCGTGAATGCAGTTGTGACGTCCTTGACGAATACCTCGCCCACGGTCGCCTTCATGGCGCCAATGGGTTGCACCGTCAGCAGGTACTGGCGGATCTCCTCCTGACTGTCATGAAAATTGTACTCGCCGTAGGCGCTCAGCGTAAAGAGCTCGCGCGGGCGCACCGAGAGGAAATAGTGAAGGTTCGACCAGTCGCGCTCGCGCAAAACCCCGGACGTATCGGTCGGCGCGAGCGTGATCCAGTGAAACGGCGGTTCGAAATTGTCCGTCGCGACCCGCGTCGAATCGCGGAACGCCGCCGGGTAAAACTCGATGGAGGCGCCCAGGCTGAAGAACTCGTGCGTGGCCCACGTGTCGCCCGACTTGTATTTGGTCTGGAGGCGATGACGCATCTCGATCGATACCTCCTCGAACCTGCCGAGACCGTCCACGGCGTCGAACTGGGGCAGCTCCGCGGGATCGACGGTGCTCTCGAAGCTGCTTGCGTACGTCACCTCGAGATGCGCGATGTGTCGCACACGATGAAGGCCAATCTCCTCCCAGATCAGATCATGGACGGCCGCGACGTTCGTCTCCAGGCGAGCGCCGGCGGTGCCGATGAAGCGGTGCTCCGACGTTCCGGACAGATCCTCATCGTAAAACGTGTTGCGCGAGCGGATGAAGGGCGCCAAGGTCGCGACCGCGAGATCGATGGGCCGTCCCAGCTCGTTGACGATGTCGAATCGAGTCACCTCCTCGCTGGGCATATCGAGCGCGTCGTCGAAGCGTCTCCGCATGCGCGCCGCGTCCGCTTGCATCGACAGCGTGACTCCGAGCGCCAGCGGCTCGTCGAAAAGGTAACCGGCGGCACGCGGCAGATACTCGATCTGCGTCTGGAAGTCGTTGAGCCGGTATCGCCCCTGCACGTAGGCCGCCGCGTTGGCGCGCATCCACCGCACGTACGCGACGCTCTCCTGCTCCTTCCCTTCCTTGAATTCGCGCTCGAAAAACTCCGCCAGCAGATTACGGTCGCTCAGGTAGGAGGCTTCCACTTCGAGTCGCCACTCGTCGCTCAGCGCGTGTCGATCGAAAAGACGCGCCCGCCCGCGGTAATTGTGCTCCAGCGGCAGGAACTGCTTGTCGAAATCGATGTTCGGGTCCCCACCGGCGTCACGCATTCCGTACGTGTCCACGTACCCTTCGTAGTCCTTCCACTTCCACGCGAGATCGATGCCCGCCGCGTGGCCGCGCTGGTGACGATAGTCGTACTCCCACCGCAGTTCCCCCCACTTCTCCCGATCGTCGTCATCGCCGGAGCCGTCGAAAGGATTTATGGCGTCCAGCAGCCCCTTATTCAGGGAGACGCCCCAGTCGCTCTCGACCCAGTAACCGAAGCGGCGCGAATGGCCTCCACGCACCGCGCGGATGGGCAGCTCGGAAACGGCGCCGCCGAAGGCGATCACGGGCCAGAAGAAGATGGGCAGGCCGTAGATCTCAGCCGTCAACCCCTCGCCACGCACGGACCAGTCGCCGTACAGCCAGATATCGTACGGGCTCGTCGCCTCCCGTGGGGCCTCGCCTTGGAGCATCGCGCGATCGAAACGCACGTGGTAGTGCGGCTCGCCGTACGTGCAGGTCGTGATGAGCACATCCTTCGCTTCCCAACGGCCCAGCGACGTCGCCCGCGCCTCCTTCGCCCGAATCACCACCGGAGCGCGCAGTCGCTCCATGTACGTCCGCCCGCTGACTTCGATCAAGTACGCTCGGTGCGTCGTGAAGTCGTAGTAGACGCGCTCCGATCGGAGTGTCGCTTCCCTCTTCGTCTTGGGATCGACGCGTCGAGACACGACGTTGCCCTCAAGGTAGATCTCGCGCAGCTTGAGCTCGACGTCCTCCGGACGCGTCCACGCCAGCATGCGATCGGCACGCAGGGTGACGCCGCCGGTGACGAGCTCGACACTGCCCGACAGCAGCACGAGCCGCTCGCCCCCCTCCTCCCACGACGTGATGTGGTCGTACGTGATCTTCGTGCCCTGATCCTGCGGCGCCTGGGCGAGCGCCGCCGCCGACGCGGCTGCGACGAAGATCACCGTGAGGGCCGCCTTCATCGCAGGTCCGCCCAGTTGGGCCCCCGCGCGACGTCGACCTTGAGCGGAACCTTGAAGCTCGTATGCGCCCGCTCCATCTCCTCGACTACAACGCGCGTCGCCCGATCTGCCTCCGCCTCCGGCGCCTCGATGACCAGCTCGTCGTGAACCTGCAGGATCATGCGCGACGCGAGTCCGTCCTTCCGATAGCGCTTCCACGCACCGATCATCGCGATCTTCATCAGGTCGGACGCCGTACCCTGGATGGGGGCGTTGATCGCAATGCGCTCCGCCTGGCTCCGCATAATCCGGTTCTCGCTCTTGAGCGCCGGCACGTAGCGGCGGCGGCCAAAGAGCGTCTGCACGTAGCCCCGCTTGCCCCCCTCCGCGATGACGCCGTCCAGAAACTTTCGGACTCCCTGGTAGCGCGCGAAGTACGCGTCGATGTAGAGCTGCGCCTTGCGCTGATCGATTTCGAGGCGCTGGCCGAGGCCGAACGCGCTCATCCCGTACGCAATGCCGAAATTGATCGCCTTCGCGCCCGTCCTTTGCTCATCCGTAACCTGCTCCACGGGGACGCCGAAAATCTCCGCCGCGGTCGTGCGATGGATGTCCTGATCCTGACGGAATGCCTCGATCAGACGCTCATCCTCCGCCATATGCGCGAGGATACGCAGCTCCAGCTGTGAGTAGTCCGCCGAGATGAGCACGCATCCCTTGGCGGGGACGAACGCGCGCCGGATCTTGCGGCCTTCCTCCGATCGGATCGGGATATTCTGCAGATTCGGATCGCTCGACGATAATCGTCCGGTTGCCGCGACCGCCTGGTTGTAGGACGTGTGCACGCGGCCCGTCTCAGGGTTGATCATGAGCGGCAGCGCGTCGACGTACGTGCTCTTCAGCTTTCGCAGCTCGCGGTGATCTAGAATCGCTCGCGGCAGCGGATGCCCGCGGGCCAGCTTCTCCAGCACGCTTTCATCCGTCGAGAAACCCGTCTTCGTCCGCTTGCCCGGTTCGAGCTTCAGCTTCTCGAAGAGAATCCGCTGAAGCTGCTTGGGCGAGTCGACGTTGAACTCCTCGCCGGCGATCAG
>CAYXVY010000330.1:0-4937 GCA_964468745.1 uncultured Planctomycetales bacterium
ACGCGCACCTTCTTGCCGTCGGCGGTGATCACATCGACGTATGCGGCATACTCGAAGATCTGCCCTTCGTACTTCTTGCCGTCCTTGAGAACCAGTACGTCGCCGCCCCACACACACAGCAGCACCACGAGGACGTTCAGCATGCCTAGATCATATCCACGACGGCGGCGGACGCCAGACTTGCGAAATCGGGCGTCTTGACCCGCCGTGCGCGATCAGCTATAAAGTCACGCCTCTTTTCTGGAGCCATGCGCGATGCCGACCGCCGAAGACACCATCGACCTGAAGGACGCGTTCAGCAGCGAGGATCTGCCCCTCGGGCGAATCCTTGAGCTGCGCCGCTCGATCAATTGCAGCATCGAGCGCCGGAGCGAACTGGAACGGTTGCTCGACAGTTTCGCGGACGTCGCGAAGAAGCTTTCGAGCGAGAACAAGGCCGATACGCGGAAGGCGACGGTCCTCTGGGTGCTGGGCCGCGTCGAGGAGGCGATCCCGCTCCTCGAGGCGGCGCGCGCGAGCCGCGAGAAGTCGTACCTGCTCGGCGTGTCCTACCTGGACGTCGGCAGCGCGTCGCGTGCGGTGGAGCCGCTAAAGGACGCGCACGACGCGGACACGTCCGATCCGCTGGCGGCGTCTGCCTACGCGGAGGCGCTCGTGCGAGCCGGGCAGGCCGACGATGCGGACAAGCTCCTGGATAAACTCACGAAGAAGCACACGGAGAGCGGCGACGTCCACTACGTGCGCGGCCTCTGGAACGATTACCAGGGCAATCGGGCCGACGCGCTCGAAGCCTATGAAAAGGCCATGGAAGTCGAGCCGGGTCACGCGCGTTCGTTGTTCCGCATCGCGTACACGTCCGATCTCTTGGGCGACGACGCGCGCGCGCTGGAGCTATACGAGCAGCTGCGCAAGATGCGTCCGCTGCACGTCAACACGATGCTCAATCTCGGCGTGATCTACGAGGATCGCGGCGATTTCGAGAAGGCCGACGACTGCTTCCGGTCGGTCCTCGATTACTATCCGAACAATGCGCGGGCGCGCCTGTATCACAGGGACGCGCAGGCATCGCTGAACATGTTCTACGACGAGGATGCGGCGCGGCGCGAGCAGAAGCTCTCGCAGGTGCTGCTGGCGCCGCTCGCCGACCTGCAGTTCTCGCAGCGCGTCCGCGGCGGCCTGGCGAACCTGGGGCTCACGTCGATCGGCGATCTCTGCTCGCGCACCGAAGAGGATCTGCTCGAGGTGCCGAACTTCGGGAAGACGTCGCTGCGCGAGGTGAGGGATTTCCTCGCCGCGAAGGGGCTGTCGCTCGCTTCCGGGTCGAAGGACGGGAGTTCGTCGGCGATCGGTGCGGCGCCCGGGGCCCCAGTGGTCGTGCCGGGCGGAAATGCGGAAGCCACGCCGATCTCAAGCTTCGAGTGGTCGGGACGCATCAAGGGCGCGTTCGATAAGCTCGGCATCAACGTCGTCGGCGACCTGCTCAAGAGGTCGGAAATCGAGTTGATGGGGATGCGCAACCTCGGCATCACGTCGATCAAGGAGATCCGCAAGAAGCTCGGCACGCTCGGCGTGGCGATGAGGCCGGAATAGTCGGCGGTCCTCAGTCTCGAGTCCAACGTCGGGTGATTCTGCATCCCGGTCCGCGACTAACAGACTGAGGACGGGGGGCGGGGGACCGAGGACAGGTTCATGGACGAGACGCGGCGTCAGCTCTTCGTGATTTTCGCCGGCGCCTTCGGTCTCGTCGTCGGCAGCTTTCTCAACGTGTGCATCTTCCGGATGCCGCGCGAGTGCATGTCGGTCGCGCGCGGCCGGTCGAAGTGCCCGAGGTGCCGGCGCGAGATCGCGTGGTTCGACAACCTGCCGGTCGTGAGCTGGGTTCTGCTCGGCGGGAAGTGCCGCGGATGCGGCGAGAGAATTTCGCCGCGTTACGCGATGATCGAGCTCGTGACCGGTGCGCTTTTCGCCTGGGCCGCGTTCGTGCAACTGTACCGCGCACCGGACGCTCAGGACGTAGAGCGCGTCACGCTTTTCGCGATCCAGTGCTATCTCGTCGCGGCCATCCTTGTGCAGACGTTTGTTGATATCGACTTCGAGATCCTGCTCGACGAGATCAACTACAGCGGGGCGGCGTTCGGGTTCATCGCGTCGACAGCCTTTCCCGAGGTCTTGTACGGCCGCGTCCCCTCGTGGGGCTGGCTCGCGGTCTTTTCGAAGGATCTGCAGCCGCACGCGTACGGCTTCGTCCAGTCGCTCCTCGGCTGTCTGCTGGGTTTTGGGATGATGTTCGCGATCGACGTCATCGGTCGCGCCGTCTTCGCGAAGAGGCTCAAGCAGGAGAAGATGGACCAGGCGATGGGGGGGGGCGACTGGAAGTACATGGCCTTCCTTGGCGCCTTCCTCGGATGGCAGGGCGTGGCGCTGGCGTCCATTGTCGCGATGGTCGCGGGCGCCGTATTCGGGGTGGGTAAGCTGATCGCGTTCCGGCGCATGGGTCGCGTCGCGTTCGGCCCTTTCCTTTCCGTGGGCGCGCTTACGGTCCTGTTCGCGCGCCCGCTGCTCGATCGCGGCATCCAGGCGTACCTGGATCTGCTGCATCGTCTCGCGAGCGATTAGCTGCAGCCAAGGCGTCCCTCTGCCGATAAATCCTGAGGCGTTTTTGTCTTCTGAGAGAGAGGGACGGAACATGAAGAATCTGCTCATCCTGTCGGTCGTGGCGGCCGCGTCGCTGAGCGCGGTCGGGTGCGCCGGGGTCGATCTCCAGGCGAAGCTGGACGAGATAACCCGCGAGCGCGAAGACCTGCAGCGCCGCAACACGCAGCTTGAAGGGCAGCTGGCGGCGAGCGAAGTGCGGGCCGGTGCGCTGGAGCGCGACGGCCAGGCGCGCCGCGGGAAGACGGAGACGCAGAACGATGCGGAGCTCCCGCAGGGGCTGCGCAAAAAGGGCATCGGCATCACGCGCCGGGGCGGCGACACGGTGCTCGATCTTCCGAGCGATGTCTTCTTCGGGTCCGGCTCCGCCAAGCTCTCCAAGGACGGCGAGCATGTCCTGGGCCAGGTGGTCGAGTTCGTGAAGAAGAACGGCAAGGGAGCCGCGATCCGGGTCGAGGGTCACGCCGACAGCGATCCGATCCGCCGGACGCAGTCGAAGTTCCACTGCAACTGGGAACTTTCGTTCGAGCGCGCGCACGCCGTCGTGCACTTCATGATCGACAAGGGCATGGATCCGAGGATGCTCGCGTGCGATTCCTACGGCGAGCACCAGCCGCAGGATCCGAAGAACAAGGCGAAGAACCGCCGCGTCGAGATCGTGATCTCGCGCTAACCCCGTGCTGGGGCTTGTCATCGCCGCCCTCGTCTGCCAGTATGTGCCGGCGGACGAGGCGGTGACGTTCGACGCGCGCATCTCCGCCTGGTGGGGCGCTCAGAAGCGGACGCGCCTTCGCTCCATGGAGCAGGAGGCGATCGCGAAGGGCGGCACGGGCGAGGGCTCTGAATTCCGCTACGAGGATGTCGGCGCCGGTGACACGGCGCTCGCGTCCGAGATTGAAGCGGGCGTGCGCTTTCAGGGCGAGCATCGCGTCTTTCTCCGCTTTCTTTCGACGCGCGTCGAGGGGAGAGAGACACTGGGCGAGACGATCGAGTTCGACGGAGATCTGCATTTCCCGGGGGAGCGCATCCGGAGCGCGTTCTCGATGCGCGTGCTCGAAGCCGGGTACCTCTGGTGTGCGACGCGGTCGCTCTTCGCGCTCCCTGTACGATTCGACATCGGCGCGGGAGTGACCTACTACCGCTGGGAGGCGGCGATCGAGACCGACACGCCGGGGCCGCTGCCCCCCACCGATGCGCGGTCGAACGAAGTGATCGAGGGTCTCGTGGCTCCCGTCGCGCATGGTTTGGTCTCTTGGATGGCGAGCGACTGGCTCTCCGTCAGCCTCGATTTCGAGTGGATCTCCGTCGCGACTCTGCGCGGCAGCGTCCCACGCGGGCAGAATGAGAACGGGATGCTGAGGCTTCTCATCGGCGGACAGGCCCGATTCGGTGCTATCGACGGCTCGCTCGAATTCGGGACGATGCAGCTGAATGCCGTGTCGCTGGAGCATCGGGACGAGGCGGACGTTCTCAGCTGGCGGCTGACAGGGCTCCGTTTCGCCGTTGGAATCCGGTTTTAGACCGTCGCCCGACGGCGGACGAGGGACTGGTTTTTGACACAGGTCCCCACAGTGCTATAATTCTCCGGGTTAGGCCGGCATTCGGTCGATTGGCCTGCGCTCAGCGGTAGGTTGTGGTCGTCTTCTGACCGTGCGGGCGGTCCCGTATTCGCCGGGATTGGAGGACGGGTTTCCGCCATGGCAAAGTACGAAACCAAAGACATCCGCAACGTGGTTCTTGTGGGGCACGGCGATTCCGGCAAGACGTCGCTGGCCGACTCGCTGCTGTTCAAGGCGAAGGCGACAAGCCGCCTGGCGTCCATCGATGACGGTACGTCGGTATTCGACTATGAGCCCGAAGAGAAGGAGCGACGCGTTTCGATCGACCTGGCCGTGGCCTTCTGCTCCTTTCAAGGACGAGAGATCAACATTCTCGACGCCCCCGGGCGCTCCGACTTCGCCGGCGAATCGGTTGCGGGTCTCAATGCGGTCGAAACCGCGCTCGTCTGCGTCCACGCCGCCGCGGGCGTCGCAGTCAACACGCGCAAGATCTGGGATCGCGCGAAGGCGATGGGCGTTGCGCGCGCGATCATCATCAACAAGATGGATGCGGACAACGTCAACTACCCGGCGCTCATCAAGTCTCTCATCGAGACGTTCGGGCCGGAGTGCATCCCGTTCAACGTTCCCGTCGGGAGCGGCCCCGCGTTCAAAGGCGTCGTGAGCGTGCTTGAGTCGGCCGACAAGCTGCCAGCAGAGGTGAAGGACATCGCCGTCACGGCGAGC
>CAYXVY010000331.1:0-14462 GCA_964468745.1 uncultured Planctomycetales bacterium
CTCGATTTACGCCGGAGCCCCGCGGTTCGACTCGAATGCCATCTTCACCTCCGGCTTCATGAGCACGATGATCGCCCAAATCCCGAAGGGCATTCCGATGCAGCAGCACGACCAGTAGCACGGGATGATCGCGAGCACCGCGCCGATGACGGCAAACGTGTAGTTCTTCAGCGACTTCATGTTGTAGGCGCCGTAGAAAAGCAGCCCGTCGATCGCCAGGCTCACCACGAGGATGATCAGCGTGAACGTGGCGCCGACGTACTGTGATGCGCTTTGATCCGTAACGCCGCCGACGACCACCCCTCCCAACTGCACGACGAGCCAGAACAGGCTCCACACGATGCCGAGTCCAGCGAGCACCATCAGGATCACAGCGGGGATCGCGACCGCCTGCTGCGGATCCACGGGGGCCGCCGGCGGGAGCGGCGGCAGAGGCTGCATCGCAGGGGCCCCGGGAGACGGATCGTCCATGGAATCAGTCCTCTCTCAATGAATCGGGGCAGATGCTACCAGAGTGGCGGCGCAATGCAATCGTCAGATGGGTCGAAGCGCCGACTTCGGACTCTCACCCGCCCTCAGCGAGATCGTTGCGCCTTCCTCGCCGAGCTCGAGGCACTCGAATAAATTTCGGATCGCCTGCCCGAGCCGGTCGTGACCGCAGCGCAGCCGCTCGATGTCGGCGACAATCGCGCGAAGCAGTGTCGCCACCTCGGCAATCACCCGCGTCGACTCGTCGTCCGGCGGATTATCGCCCGACTGCGCAAATGGGGCGAGCACGCTGATGAGGCGCGAGACGCGTTCCAACGTCGGCGCATCCTCCGTCGCCAGGTGATGACGAATGCGCCCGGCCACGGTCGCGGCGTGCGGCAGATTCAGCGGAACACGGAAATACGGCACGCTCATTCGAGGCTCCTGATGCGCAGGCAAATGATGCGCGCCATCCCGTCCTTCACCTCCAGGCGGACGGGGCCCCGCCCCGCACGCGCGCGGTGCCGCGCATAGGCCCAGCGATCCTCGATTTCGACGATCTCTCCACGACGGCGCGCGGTAAATCCGACCCTGGTGCGCTCGTCCCACGGCTCGCTCGGTGGCAGCTCTTCTCCCGCGACACTCAGTACGAACCGCGTCCGCTGATCGGCCGCCACGATGCACTCGAGCTCAAAGTCTCCGTACAAGTTCTTGGTGGTCAATCCGCCCTGCCCTTCGAGCTTCCCTTGATCCTGCGAGTCGATGACGAACTTCCAGCCTTCCGAAACCGTCATCAATGCAGCGACGCGTCCCCGATTCGCGAACACCGTCCACGGTCCGCGAGACCGCGGCATGTTCTCGAGTTCGCGCATCTTCATGTTTCTGAACTTCAGCACGCCGTCCCGGAAGATGATCCGCAGGAAGGGTTGATCCATGTCCGTGCCATCCGCGGTGACCGGCCAGTACTCGAGATGCCCGTCGATCCGGCAGTGCCAGTCGCCATCCAACGCAACGAGTTCCACGTCACGCCACGCACCCCGGCGATCGCACGGAAGACGGAAGGTGACTTCATGGAAGCCGGCGCGTACCCGGAAATCCACGAACAGCCCCTTGTCCGCGCAATAGGAGAACTTCAATCGCGAAAAGCGGAAATCGTTGCCGTGAACTTCGAACGTGCGCCCGCCGCTTGCGTCGGCGGTCAGAATGCCGTTCTCGAAGACGGGCTTCACCGTGCCGTGGTTCTTCGCAAATCCTCCCGTATCGCCCGGCGCGAGAACTGACACGTCCTTCACCTCGTCCACCGGGAGTGCCAGGACCGCCGCGATCGCCTTCTGCCGGACCGATTCCTCGAAGGCCCACCCCGCACGCAGGGCACCGAGCACCACCACATTGGAGCAGTGCAGTTCGGACGTCGCGTCGGCGCTGATCGCCGGCCTTACGGCCAAGGGCGCGCAGGGGGCCGCCCGGCGCAGCACTTCCTTCCCGCCGATGCTCACGACGACCACCTGCGGCGTCACGAGCAGCAGGATGTCCTCCCGCTCCGCCAGCGGCGGCGCGTCCGGAATCGGTATCTGCTCAGCGACGGAGGGGACGTCGATCGTCGTGCTGTCGCGACGCCGCTTCAGGAAATAACCGCCGAGCGCCAGGGTGTACCCCGTCCGATCACCGGGCAGGTGGGCGGTCATGGACAGGCGCTGCTCCCCCTCCAGCGGCGCCACGAACTGGGCCTCGATGTTCCGCAGGATGAACTTTCCCTGCTGCCACTCGGCACCGCACGCCGACGTGAAGGAATCGCGCGACGGCTCGACCCGCCAGTCGAGGCATTCCTCGGCGCGCGCGAAGTCGTACGGCCAGAATTGGAGCGCTCCGAAGGCGTGCGGCGCCGACCGGAATTCAACAGGGGAGGGCGCGGGGACGGACCGTCGGACGAGGGCGTCGATGTGCACCGCTCGGGAGACCCAGGCCTTCGAGGACAGATGGCGCACGTCCCACGTCCACGGGTCCGGTCCCAGCCCCTCGAGCGCGCGACCCGCCGCCTCCTCGCTGCGAACGCGGCCCGCTTCGATGCGCTTCACGAGCGCCTCGTACTTCATCCAGGAGTGCCGCGAAATGAGCGCCTCCGCCTGCTCGAACTGCTCCTGTTCGATGAGCTTGCCGACCGACCGCTCAACCTCGGAGGAAATGCGCTCACGCAAGCGGCGCTCGACGTCCGCCAGCCGCGCGCCGAGCGCCGGAGCCGCGGCCCGCGCCGACGCTATTCCCGCCAGTGCCGCGTCGCTCCCATCCCGTGCGTACGTCTCATCCGCGCGCTTCTGGACGAACCGCTCCGCCTCTCCCGACATCTCCCCGCGCAGCGCATCCGCATACGTCGCCAGATGCGGCTTCTCCTTCAATTGCGTCTCGAGGTACGCGAGTCCCGCGAGCGCCCCGTCACGCTTTACGACCTCTCGCACGCCCCTCTCGACGTCGGTCCAGAGCCCGTCGCCGCGCCTCGCGAGAAGGGCCGCCATCACGGCGAAGATCAACAGCGCTCCGGCCACGGCGATGAGCGCCTTCCATCGCTTCGCCGCACGGAATGCGCGCACGACCGGACCCACGGGCCGCGCCTCGATCGGCTTCCCCTCAAGGTAGCGCTCAAGGTCGAGCCCGAACGCTTCGGCCGTCGCGTATCTCCGAGCCGGATCGCGCTCGAGACACTTCAGGCAAATGGTCTCCAGATCCTTCGGGATCCCCTTCGTGCGCGAAGACGGCGTCGCCGCCTCCCCCTTCACGATCGCCTCAAGCACCTCGTACATCGTCTCCCCCTGGAACGGGGGCGTGCCGGTCAACGCGACGTAGAGGACCGCGCCGAGCGAATAGACGTCGCTGCGCGCATCGACGAGCGCGTGTTTTCCCGCGGCCTGCTCCGGCGACATGAACGCGGGAGTGCCGATGATCTGCCCCGTCACGGTGAGGTGCGACGATCCGCTCACTTCCCGCGCGAGCCCGAAGTCCGAGAGGAACGGCGTCCCATCGTGGTCGACGAGAATGTTGTGCGGCTTGATGTCGCGATGGATGACGCCTTGCGTGTGCGCGTAATGCAGCGCGCGCGCGACCGCCACGAGCTGCCGCAGCGACTGAGGCAGGGGCTGTCCGGGGGGCTTCAGCAGCACGTCGAGCGACGCACCTTCAATGAAGTCCATAGCGAAGTACGTCCGATCCCCCTCGTCACCGTACTCGTGCACCTGCACGATGTGCGGATGGCGCAGCCGGCTCGCGACGCGCGCCTCGCGCAGGAAGCGCGCCTTCAGCTCGCCGTCCGCCGGGCCGGCAAGCACCTTCAGGGCGACGACACGCTGCAGATCCTGCTGCCACGCGCGATACACGATCCCCATCCCGCCATGGCCCAGCTCGTCGAGGACGAGGAATCGTCCCAGCTTGCGGGCCGGCTCCGCCTGCGCCTTCTCGATCTGCGCCGCCAGCTCCGGCGGAATGCGCAGCAGGTCCCGAACGCCTTCCGGCGTGAGCAGCCCGCCCTCGACGAGAATCGTCGCGAGATCGCTCGCCGCGCGCCCTTCCTTCATGCGACGGTCGCGCTCCTCCATCGCGAGGCGCACCGTCTCCTGCGGGAGGCGTCCCGTCCCGCTCAACAGATGTGCGAGTCGCGTCTGGTCGTCCATCGGAGGTCGCGACATTATATCCGGGGAGCGGCTATACTCGCGACCGACTCCCATGACGGACGCTTCGTCCAAGGAACCGCGGGACATCGGGAAATACTCGCTCGTCCGGCGTCTCGGCGCTGGCGCGATGGGCGAGGTGTGGGAGGCGTTCGACCCCGAGCTCGGCCGTGCCGTCGCGCTCAAGATCATGAAGCACGACGCGCCCGACGAGATCGCGCGCTTCAAGCGGGAGGCGCAGAGCGTGGCGAAGCTGCAGCACCCGAACATCGCCACGATCTTCGACGTGGGCGATCACGGTGGGCGCCATTACATCGCAATGCAGCTCGTGCGCGGCGAACCGCTTTCGACGTTTCCGAGGAAGGACCGCCGGCTCCTCGTGCGTCTCGTACGAGACGCGGCGCGCGCGCTGGAGCACGCGCACTCCCATGGCATCATCCATCGCGACCTCAAGCCCGCCAACCTGATGGCGGAGCGCGACGGCACGGACTGGCGTCTCGTGCTCCTCGATTTCGGGCTCGCAAAGCAGACGAGCGGCAACTCGTCGCTCTCGGCCAGCGGCTCCGTCGTGGGAACGCCGTCGTACATGTCGCCCGAGCAGGCCCGCGGCCAGACGCGCCAGGTCGATGCGCGCAGCGACGTGTATTCACTGGGCGCGACACTCTACGACCTGCTGGCGGACCGGCCACCTTTCCAGGGCGCGGACGTCCTGGAGACTTTGCAACGCATCGTCGGCGAAGATCCCGTGCCGCTGCGCCGGATCGACCCCGCGGTCTCGTCGGATCTCGAAACGATCGTCGCGAAGTGTCTCGAGAAGGATCCGCTGCGGCGTTACGCGACCGCGGCCGAACTCGCCGCCGATCTCGACCGCTGGCTGGACGGAGAGCCCATCGCGGCGCATCCCGTGTCGATCCTCGGCCGCGCCATCCGCCGGGCGTCACGCAATCGCGCGATGACGGCGCTGGCCGCTGCGCTCGTGATCGTCACCGTCGCCGCCACGACGGCGCTCGTGTCGATCCAAATCCGTGCATCGCGACGTCAAACCGCGCTGGCTCAACTCTCGACGACGTGGACCCTCCTCACGGAGCGGAAGCGCGAACTGCGACAGGGCCGCATCAAGCCGGAAGATGGACGCCGCGAAATCGAGGCGCTGCTTCCGCAGCTCGACGCACACATCCGCTCGTGGCGGGAAGATCCGCAAGGGCACTACGTGCTCGCCCGAGCGCGCTACTACCTGGGCGACCTGGCGGGCGCCGAGACGGAGATCCGCGCCGCCCTCGCGAAGAGCCCGGACTTCAGGCCGGGGTGGTCGCTGCTCGGCCTCTTCCTGATCGAAGGCACGCTCGGCCAGAATGTCGAAATCGAGTACGCGCGCGCGCAAGGCACGGAGGTCGAGTGGCAGCGGTCGCGCCTTCGGGAGGCATACGACGCGATCGCCCGGGGCTGGCAGCCGGGCAATCAGCGCGAGGAGGCGGCCCGATGGGGACTGCCGTGGACGCGCGAGGATGAGGTGCACACTACACTGGCGACCTTCGTGAGCGCGTGGCAGGACGGCACCCGCCGCGCAGCCGCCGTGGGCGAACTGGAGGCGGCGTTCTCGCGATTCGAGGCGGAAGAGTACGCCGTATGGCTCGCCGCGCACGCTGCGACGCCCGCGGCGCGACTCGAATGGAGCGACCGAGCCGTGGGACTCGCGCCCGGGTTCGCGGAAGCGTGGAGCGACCGCGCGTCGGCCCGGGCCGCGCTGGCGGACTGGGAAGGGGCACGGAAGGACCTCGATGAGGCCGTGCGTCTCGGCGCCGCCGGATTCGCCATCCACGCAAACTACTGCGTCATCTACCGCGAACTGGGCCAGCCGGAACGCGCGGCCGCGGAAGCCGACCTGGCGCTGCGCCTGGCACCCGAGCGCGTGGAGCTTTACGGAATTCGCGCGCGCGCCCGTCAACGCGCGGGCGATTTCCGCGGCGCCGTCGAGGACTTTTCTCGAACCATCGAGCGCTTCCCCGGACAGGCGGTCCTTCATTGCGACCGCGGAAACGTGTATCTCAAGCTCGACGAGTACCGCGAGGCGCGCGCCGATTTCGAGCGGGCTCTCGAACTTGATCCCACCCACATCGAGGCGCACACGCGACGCGGGATCGCGCTCGAGAATCTCGGCGACCTCGAGGGCGCCCTGGCGGAGTACGCGATGGCCACGTCCGCCACATCTCCGGACGCGGGCGCGTGGTTCAACCGGGGACTCCTTCGCCAGCGCAAGAACGACTTCGCCGCGGCGCGTGACGATTATGACCGCTTCCTCGAGGCCCGTCCCGACAGCCCCGAGGGGCGCCTCAACCGGAGCATCGTCCGCCGCGCGCTGGGCGACGCGCAGGGCTCCGTGGAGGACGCCGCGCGTGCGATCGCGGCCCGACCTGAATATGTCGAAGCCTACAACAGCCGCGCGCTGGCCCGACGCGACCTCGGCGATTGGGACAGCGCCATCAAGGACTTCTCGCGTGCGATTGAGCTCCGACCGAAATACGCCGAGGCGCTTGCGAACCGGGGGCAGACGCTGGGCGCACGCGCCGCACGCGAAGGGAATCGCGAAGCAGCGAACGCCCTTTTGAGCCGCGCCGCGGCCGACTACGAGGCTGCCCTCGACTGCTGGCCCCCCGCACTTGCGGGCAGGAGCACCGTCGAGCAATTCCTGCGCGACGTCCGCGCCCGGCTGGAGCGATGAGCGGCGGCAGAGCGCGATTTACGTAGTACGGATTTCATCGCGAATTCTCCATTGGCCAGGCGGCACCATCCGTACGGTCCGCCAGATTCCATTGTGGCTTTTGTGTTTGTGGAGGATGCGAGAATGATCACACGTATTGGCGCGATCGCCCTGGCGGCGGTCGCCATCGTCTGCGTGCAGGGGAGTGAGAGCACGGTCGCGGCGTACACCGCTTCCGGCGGCGGGTACACGGTCATCGACAGCCGCGAGCCCGGCGGCCCGACCTATGCGTGGGAGGATCTCGTCCCGTCGGGCGGCACCGTCATCCCGTGGTTCAACTGGGACGAGGAGTACATCATCGTTCCGCTGGGGTTCACGTTCACGTTCGCGGGCACCGCGTACAGCACGTGCTGTATTACGACGAACGGCTACGTCCAGATGGGCAGCTTCTGCTCGCTGCAGAAGTTGAACGATTCCATCCCCACGGCCAGCGGCCCGAGCGCGATCATCGCGCCATTCTGGGACGACCTCTATGCGATCGGACCCGGCGTCGCGGAAGTCCGGTATCAGACCCTCGGCCTCGTCGGCAACCTGCGCCTCGTCGTGACGTGGTCGCGGATGACGCGCCTGGGGTTCACGACGGATGGCTACGTCGAGGACGATTCGTACACGTTCCAGCTCACGCTCACGGAAAACTCCAACGAGATCAAGTTCCAGTACAAGACGATGTCGAACGGCTCGAGGGCCCTGCCGCCGTACGCGGGGGGCGAGAGCGCCACGATCGGCATCGAAGACGGGACAGGGACGAGCGGCCTGCAGTACCTGCACAACGCCGCGCCGTCGGGCAACATGGTCACGGACAATCTGGCCGTCCTGTACAAGCCGGGCACGGGAGGGGGAACCGGCGGCACGGGCGGAACGGGCGGCGGCAGCGGCGGCAACGGCGGAGGGGGCAAGGGCGGCGGAGGCTGCTTCGGCAGCACGCCCGGGGGGGCAAGCCTCATGGCGCTGGCGTTCGCGCTCGCCGCGGCGATCGTCTGCCTGCGGCGATAAACCACGCTCGCATCCAACACCCACAGGTGCGGGGCGACTCGTGCCTGTGGGTGTTTCCCTATTCGGGCGCGTATAATCGGGCCCAGCCATGGGGGGCAACGACACCTCGATCGGCGGCCCCGCGCGCAACTTTCCCTCGACGCACTGGTCGGCGATCCTGGCGGCCGCCGACCGCACGAGCCCGGACTGCCGCGCGAGCCTCGATGCGCTCCTTCGAGCGTACTGGAAACCGGTCTATGCCTACGTGCGCACGGCCTGGGGTCGCAGCGTCGACGACGCGAAGGACCTCACGCAGTCCTTCTTCGCGCGACTCCTCGATCGCGACGGTTTCGCGCGTCTCGACCCGGAGCTCGGCAACTTTCGAGGCTATCTCAAGCGCGCGCTGCGCAACTTCATGATCGACGCGCACCGCGCAGAGTCGTCGCGCCGGCCTGCCGACGCCCAGGTGTTCAGTTTCGACGCCCTCCCGGAGGACCTCTCGTCCATCGGCCCCGCCGCGCCGGACGAACCCCCGGAGCGTGCCTATGACCGCGAGTGGTTCCGCGCGCTGCTGGAGCAGGCGATTGACGCGCTGCGCGAGAAGCTCGACGCGGACGGCAAGCGCCTCTACTTCGAGGCCTTTCGCGCGTATTGCATCGAACCGGCCGTCACCGACGGTCCGCCCCCGACCTACAAGTCCATCGCTCAGCGCCTCGGCCTCCAGGAGTGGGACGTGCAGAACTATCTCGCCTTCGCACGCGACGCGCTGCGCGGAATCCTCCGCGATCGCATTCGTGCGTACGTGGCCGGCGACGACGACGTGGACCGCGAACTGCAGGAAGCGTTGAAGGGATGAACCTCTCCGAAGAAGCCCGCGACCGTGTCCGGCGTCTGCTGTCTGAGCCCCCGCCCCCGCCCGCACCCTCGCCCGCGCCCGGCGGCCGCCGGATCGGCAAGTACACCATCCTGCGCGAGATCGGCCGCGGTGGGATGGGCTCGGTCTACGAGGCGGAGGACCCCGTCCTGCACCGGCGCGTCGCGCTCAAGGTGCTCAAGGAGGTCGCCGAAGGCTCGCTGATCGTCGAGCGGCTGCACCGCGAAGCGACGATAGTCGCGCAACTCAGGCATCCGAACATCGTCGTCATCCATGAAGTCGCGACCGTCAACGAGTCGGACGGCCGGCTGCTCCACTTCATCGCCATGGAGTACGTTGAGGGCACGACGCTCGCCGACGAGATCGCGGCCAAGGTGACGTCGCAGAAGGCGCTCGTCGCGATGCTCGAAGTCGTCGCGCGCGCCGTCGCGTTCGCGCACTCGAAGGGCGTCGTCCACCGCGACCTCAAGCCCGCGAACGTGCTCGTCGAGAAGGGCGGCCGGCTCGCGCTCACGGACTTCGGACTCGCACGCGCCGACGCGTTCGAATCGAAACTGACGAAGTCGCATTCCGTGATCGGCACGCCGCTCTACATGGCTCCCGAGCAGGTCGCCGGGCGGACACGCGACATCGACGCGCGCACCGACGTCTACGCGCTCGGCGTCATGCTCTACGAGATCATGACGGGGCATCCGCCATTCGCCGCTCCGACGCCCGCCGAGCTCTACCATCAGATCGCCACCGAAGAGCCGACCCGCCCCAGCGTGCACGGACGGACCATCGACCGCGATCTCGAAGTGATCGCGATGAAGGCGCTCTCGAAAGAGCGCGCGCGGCGCTTCCCCACCGCGACAGCGTTCGCGGACGACCTCGCGCGCTGGCTGCGCGGCGAACGCATCTCGGCGCGGCCGCCGAGCGTGATGTACCGCGTCCGCCAGTCGCTCTCGCGACGCCGGGCGACGCTGGTCGTCGTGCTGCTGCTGATCGCCGGCGCCGCCGGATATGTCCCGCTCTGGCGGGCCCTCGCGCGTCGGAACGATGACGAACAGCAGCGACAGAAACGGGACTCCGAGGCGCAGACGCTCCGCGACGCGGAGCTGGCGGCGACGAGGGAGCTGGGCGCGCTCTGGTCGGACGTCCTCGTCGCGAAACAGGGACTCCACAACTCCACCGCTGAGCCCGCGCAGGTTCGCGCGGACTTTGCGTCGGTGATAGCGCGCCTCTCGCAGCACACCGACCGCTTTCGCGCACGACCGCAGGGATGGTACGTGCGCGCGCGAGCGCGGCTTCTGCTCAACGAACTCGACGAGGCGGAACGCGATCTCCGGCAATCGCTCGCGCTCGACGCGACATTCGCGCCCGCCGAGGCGCTCCTGGCGCGCGTCGTCCTCGAACGCTTCGAGGCGGCGATCTTCGGCGATCCGGACTTCGCGGAACAGCACATCGCGGCGGCGCAACCGCTGCTGCGCGAAGCTCAGGCGCATGTCGAGCGCGGCCGAACCTCCGGCGTGGAGCGCCTGTCGGTCGAAAAGTGGGGCCTCCCGCGGACGCCCGACGACGAGGCGACCGAGGTACTCCTGCTCGCCATGCTCGCGCTGCACGCGGACGGCGATCGCAGTCGTGCGCTGCGGCTCCTCGAGGAGGCGGACCAGCGATTCCCCTGCGCGGAGTACGCGCGCTGGCGCGGCGTGTGGACACAGGATGGCGTCGTCGCGATCCGCCACCTGACGATCGCGCTCACGCGCATGCCGCACTACGCGGGCGCGCTGATGGACTTCGCCTGGCGGGACCTGCAGGACAGCCGGTTCGACGACGCCGTGGACCACTACACGCGTGCGATTGCCATCAATCCGAAGCTGGTCCGCGCGCACGGGAGCCGCGCCGCGGCGCGCCTGTTCAAGGGGGACTTCGAAGGCGCGATCGTCGACTGCGACGCCGCCCTCCTGCTGGACGCGGTCGATACGAGCTCCTACGTGAATCGGGGCTGGGCAAAGCTGAACGTGCGTGACCTGGCGGGCGCCGAGGCCGACTACGCAAAGGCGATCGACCTGGCCCCCGGGCTCGCAAAGGCCTGGAGTGGCCGTGGCACGGTGCGTACCGCCCTCGAGGATCTCGACGGATCGCTCAAGGACTACACGCGCGCGATCGAGCTCGCGCCGAAGCTGCAGTCGGCCCGCGAGAATCGCGGCACATTGCACCTCCGGCGCGGAGAATACGAAGCGGCCATCGAAGATCTCACCGTCGCGATCGAAGGCAATCCGAGATCGGCGAACGCGCTCTACCGTCGCGCCGCCGCGCGCTCACAGCTCTGGCCCCAACAGGGGCGCGACCGCGCTACGCTCGTCCTGATCAAGCTCGATCTCGACAAGGCGTTCGAGGTTGCGGCGGAGAAGTGGGTCGCCCGTCCCGCCGCGGAGGATCTGCGGACTTGGCTGCGCGGACAGCTCGGCGAGGAGTAGATTCCGCCCCGCACGCGCCCGATTCGTCCGTATACATAGCAATCCCTGGAGGACGCTTCATGACGCTCCGCACCCTCGCCGCGCTCGCGCTCGCCCTGCCGGTCTTCGCGCAAGAGAAGCCCTCGCCGTGGACCCAGTGCGATTCCGAGATCCCCTGGCTCACGGACGCGCGCAAGATCCGCGACAACAACCAGGGCGGCATGGTTCCGCGCAGCGACGTGGATCTCGACGAACTCGTCGACAAGGCGAAGGAGCAGGCGAAGGAGTCCGGCAAGCTCATCCTGTGGTACGTGCCGCAAGTCCAAGGCAGCCACATGTACCGCCCCGTCATCCTCGACAACTACATGAAGTGCGCGGTCTGGTCCGACGAGGCGATCGTCGATCTCGTGAAGCGCCGCTTCGTCCCCTTGCGCGCCGTCGCGACGGGAAGCATGTCGAAGGACACCGGCATCAAGCGCTGGGACGTCGTCGAACCGGCGATCGTGGTGCTCGACGCCGAGGGCAAGCCGCTCCACACGATCCAGCGCATCCGCACGTTCAACGCCGACTACATCCACTCGATCCTCCGCCTCGTGCTGATGAAGCACGGTGGGAAGATGAAGTCCGACGACCCCGATGAGCTGATCCGCGGCGGCGAATTCGAGCGCGCCGTGGAGCTCATCGAGCCGGCCTTGAAGAAGGATGATCCGCTTGCGTGCTGGCGCATGGCGCGCATCTGCCGCAGGATGCACCTCGGGGACGACGCGCTCAAGCTGCTCGACAAGGCGGCTAAGCACCCGGACGTCAAGGGCGCGGCGCAACTCGAACGCGGGCTCGTGCTTCTCTCCATGGGACGCATCGACGATGCCAAGACGGTGCTGAAGTCGTTGGACGCACCCGAAGCGACGTACCATCTCGCGCTCGCCGAGCGCTGGAGCGGCGCCGAGGCATCGGCCAACGAGCGCTGGGCAAAGCTTGCGGACGCGTCGGACACCCGCTGGGGCTGGCGCGCGTCGGCCAACGTCACGCCGCACAAGGACACGGTGCCGATCGGCCCCGGCGCCACGCTCTTTGAAGACGTTTTCTGGAGCGACGACAGCGCGTACGGCCTGTCGACGGAGACCCGCTGGTCGCGCGCCGACAAGGACGTTGACGACATCGCGAAGCGCGCGGTCACGTGGCTGCTCCGCGGGCAGACATCGAACGGCTCGTGGACGGACTCGCGCTACGCGTACTGGCCGTCGCCGAAGATCCTGCCGAACGTGCGCATGGCGGTCACGTCGCTCGCAGCGGCCGCGCTCCTCGAGTGGAAGGCGATCGATCCGAAGCGATGCACGCGCGCGGTCGCCGCCGCCGAGATCTACCTCCTCGACGACAAGAATTTCACGGGCGGCATCAACGAAGAGGTCTATGCGCACTCGTATCGCCTCCTCTATCTCGTTCGGAAACATGCCACTCTGCAGGCGCCGGACGACAAGGCTGGAAACGTCGAGCGCATGAACTCCGTGATCGGACAGCTCGCAAAGATCCAAGATCAGAAAGGATTCTGGGCGCACGAGTATCCGAATCCCTTCTGCACAGCGGCCGCGATCCAGGTCCTCCAGCTCGCGAAGACGTGCGGCGCGAAAGTCGACGACACGGTGATCGCGCACGGCGTGGAGGCGCTCAAGTCGACGCGCGGCGACGGCGGGCGGCAGGCGTACGGCGGGGGGGGCCCCGCGAGCCCCGCGAAGGACTCCAGCACCAGGTCGGCGATGTGCGAGGGGGCGCTGTTCGCCGAGAAGCAGACGACGCGCGAGCAGTTCGATCTCGCGTTCGGGGATTTCTGGAAGTACCTGGGCCGGCGCGAGAACATCCGCGTCTGCGACTTCCATTCCGACGGCGAGCTCGGCGGCTTCTTCTTCTTCCACGGCTTCTTCCACACGACGGAGGCCGCGATGCTGCTCGACGAGAAGGCGCGCGACGAGCACCTGACGAAGGCGGCCGCGCACATCCTCAAGATGCCCGAAATCGACGGCGCGTTCCTCGACAGCCACGAGATGGGCAAGAGCTACGGCACGGCGATGGCGCTGCTCTCGCTCAAGAACGCGCGTCGCTTCGTAAAGTAGGGGCCCGATCAACACCGAGGTATCCGAGGGAACCGAGCAGGCTTGGATGGGCGCAAAAGCCCTCCCCACGTTCTCTCGGTTACCTCGGCTCCCTCAGTGTTAATTCCGGTCTCGCGTGGAGCGACCGAGATCCGCCGGCCTTGATGAGTCCCCCTTGGCGTTCTTGGCGGCTGCGTTGAGGGAGCGCGCCTACTTCGACTCTTCCACTCGCCAGACCGTCAACTCCGCCGCGGTCTCCGCGATAAGGAGCGGCCCGCACCAGGACAAGTCGGTCACGTTCTCCGGCGTCGAGCGCTCTCCGTCGCTCGAGGGTCTCGTGCTCCCGAGTTGACGCCCGCTCTTCGCGTCCACGATGACGATCAGGCTGTCCACCGCGACGAACGCGAGCGCGAGATTGTCAGAACTGAAGGCGACCTGCGTGATCCAGACATGGTCCCGCACCTCGATCGACGACAGCTCGCGGCCCGTCGCGACCTCGATCACGGTGATGCTCGCAGGCCGGTCACTTTCGCCGTTTCGATACACGGCGACTCGTTCACCGTCCTGGCTTGCACAGACGCGGCCGCTCCGCCCCAGCGTCGTCCGGACGCGCCCCGACTTCACGTCGGCGATGCGGATCTTCCCGCTGTCCACCGCGTAGGCCATGAGCGAGCCCGCACAAAGGCATGCGGTCGTGAGCGAGCGGCCGGCCATCGCGCGGAGGGGCTCCGCCGTCGCCGCATGGAACAGCACCAGGGATTCCGGCGTCCAGACGCCGACCCACACGCCGTCGTGGCCCATGAAGAGACCGCGCAGCGTTTGCGGCGGATCTGATTTCGCCAGCACTTCGCCTGACTCGGCGTTCCAGATGCGCAGCGTTCCGTCCTCCGACGACGACGCTAGGCGCTTGCCATCGCTGGAGAGCGCCACGGAGAGAACGGCGCCCGTGTGTGCCTCGAGCGCGCGGCTGACGACGCCCGTCTCCGGATCCAGCAGCGTGATCACGGCCTTCCCGCCGTGCGCTAGCGCGGCCCGTTTGCCGTCCGCGCTCACGGTGGAGTCCGCCAGCCTCGGGGCGCCCTTGATCACGCGCACCTCTTTGAGCGTCCACTCGCTGCGCGGCGGGGGCGGTTGCGCGGAACTGCCCGTGACCGGAGGGGGCGGGGCGACCGTGCTGGTCGGCGGAGGGGGCGGCGGATCCTCGGTCGT
>CAYXVY010000332.1:0-6104 GCA_964468745.1 uncultured Planctomycetales bacterium
CGCCCCATCCGCATCTCCGCGCCCCAAACCCCTCTGCGGTATCTCTGCGGGCTCTGCGTTAATCCGGAATCTCCCGGTACGGTTTCCCTCCGCGGATCTGCACGAAATCCTTTGTGTCCACCCGCATTGATGATTGATTACCCCCCATGACAGCAATCCTCCTCCCCGGTGAACCCGTCGCCGAGAAGATCCGGGCCGAAGTCGCCGCGCGCATCTCGTCGAAAAAACCGCGCGTCGCCGCCATCCACAACGAAAAGTCCGGCCCCATCCGCGTCTACATGAAGCAGCAGAAGAACGCGTGCGACAAGGTCGGCATCCCGTACGACGTCCACCTCATCGGCGAAGCGAAGCCCGACGACATCTACGCCCTCGTCGCGAAACTCGTCGCCGACCCCGCGATCACCGGCATCACGGTCCACCAGCCGCTTCCGAAGGGAGTAGACGAGTCGCGCGTCCTCTCGATGATCCCGCCGAACAAGGACATCGAGGCCTCGCAGCCCGACAGCGTCGGCCGCCTCGCGATGGGGATCGCCGGACCGCAACCCGTCGCCGCGCGCGGCGCGATCGAAATCCTCCGCGCCCATCGTCCCAGCTGCCGCGGGCTCGACGCCGTCGTTGTCGGCCGCAGCGCCCTCGTCGGCAAACCTGCCGCGTTCATGCTCCTCGCGATGGGAGCCGATGCGCCCACCGTCACCATCTGCCACACCGCCACGACCGACCTCGCGAACTACTCGTCGCGCGCGGACATTCTCATCGTCGCCGCGGGACGACCGAACACCGTGAGGGGTTCGATGATCAAAAGGGGCGCCATCGTGATCGACATCGGGATCAACAAGCTGCCGGAAGGACCGCTCGTCGGCGACGTCAACTTCGACGAGGCCAAAGAAGTCGCGTCGGCCATCACTCCGGTCCCCGGCGGCGTAGGACCTGTAGCGATCGCCGTCTGGTTGCGGAACATAGTGGAGTGCTTGAAGTGATTCGTTCGGTAGTCTTACTTCTCCTGTTTGTCACTCCGCGCAGTGACGCGGAAACCGTCTTCAAGGCGCTCGACGAGGGGGACATCGCGACGCTCTCGAAGTTCACCCCCGCGAAGCTCATCGAGATCATCCGCGCCGGACGTCCCGTCGCGAAGCTCGAAGCCGGCGAACTGGAGCCGTGGAAGATCGACGACGCGTTCGGCGGATCCACGACGCTCTATGTCGACGTCCCCGACGGGTACGACCCGGCAAAGCCTGCGGGCGTCATCCTTCTTCTGCACGGCCTCGGCGGCAACGGCAAGCAGCTGAAGGACCTCCTCCTCGAGAAGTTCGCGTCGCAGAACAACTGCGTCATCGCGGCGCCCAGTGCGGGGAAGGAGCCCGAGGGGAACGAGGACTACGCCGACGAGGACGCGAAGCTCAAGCAGTGGTGGAGCTACCGCCCCGGCGGCTTCCCGATGGTCGCGCTCGCCCGGCTCAAGCGGACGATTGCGATCGACGACAACCGCGTCATCCTCGGCGGCTACTCGATGGGCGGCTTCGGGACGTGGAACATCGGCCTGCGCTACTCCGACCGATTCGCGGCGCTCATCCCGTGTGCGGGAGGCATCTCGCGCAACGAGTGGGGGCGCAAGAAGCCGGACGACCGCCTGCGCGGCCTGCTCGAGAACGCGTTCAGCCTCCCCATCTACGCCGTGCACGGCGACAACGACAAGACCGTCCCCGTCGAATTTGACCGCCTCTCGCGCGACCGTCTGAAGGAGCTCGGCTACGCATTTGAGTACGAGGAGGTCCCGAAGGGGGGCCACATCATCAACGTGCGCGAAGGGGGCGAGATCATGTCGCGCATCCAGGACTGGTTGAAGCCGAAGGCGCGCGACGCGCACCCGAAGCGCGTGGTGCACTGCGCGATCGGCGCGTACGCGGCGTCCTCCTACTGGGTGTGCATCGACGAGCTCGACGGCGACACGGCGCGCATCGAGGCGACGATCAAGGACGGAAACGTGATCGAGCTGGTCGCGAAAGGGGCGAAGCGCGCGACGGTCTTCATCGACGAAAAGTGGATCGACGTGGAGAAGCCCGTTAAGATCGTCGCCGGCGGTAAAGAGCTCTTCAGCGGGGCCGCGGCACCGTCCGTCGAGACGGTTCTGGAGTCGTGGAAGCTGAGGGAGGATCGGGAGCTCACGTACCGCGCGAAGGTTGTGGTGGAGTTGCCTCGCTAACCCCGGGAGGGATTGATGCGTACACTTGGGATTGCACTATCGCTTCTGTTTGTCACCGCATGCGGGGGAGGCCAGGGGGGCAGCGGCTGGCCGTTGGCAGAGGACTCCGGAAAGTGGGCGAGCAAGGCGGAGCTCGAGAAGTTCTTCGACGACACGCTCTCGGGCGGCGACACGAAGTTCTCTGACATCGTGTTCGGCAACGATCGTCGGCCGAAAGAGGTGACGGGGACGTACGTCATCCAGAACATCAAGGCGGGCCTGAAGTTCAAGGGGGACACGGCGGGGCTGTGGGTGAAGCAGGCGATGGCCGGGGGAGCCGACGGCTCGGAGTGCGAGTGCACGATGCGCTTCACGGGGCCGGTGTCGGGGCCGGTGTCGATGTTGACCGGCTGGGTGTGGTTCGAGCAGGTGCCGACGGGGAACTTCCAGCTGACGTTCAAGAAGAAGGATGTGGTGTCAGTGGTCGTGTTCAGCAAGGCGACGCGCGCGGAGATCGTGAAGCTGCAGGCGAAGATGATGGGGGCGCCGCTCGAGGTGTTCGCGATGGAGTGCGACATGGAGCCCGGCCGCTACAAGACGCCGGGCGAGTGGGGCAGCGACACGCCGCCGCCCGGGATCGGCATCACGCGCCTGACGGTGTTCTCGAAGATCGAGGTCGAGACGCCGTAAACGCGGATTCCCGAAAAAACCGCTGAGCCCGCGGAGGCGCAGAGCGGTTTGCGGCGCAGAGTACGATTCTTGTGGGCTGGATCAACCCCGCACAATTCACTTCCGCGCCCCAAGCGACTCCGCGCGTCCGCGGGCTCGGAGGATTGTTCCGCGGGCGCCCGGCGTCACTTCGCGCTGTGCAAGCCCCAGCACGTACATACATAGCTCGGGCCCCCGAAGCCGCGATCGAGGGCGTTGATCGGGCTGAAGATCAGCGCCAAGTAGCCATCGCGCACTTCGGCCGCCTCGCTCCGCGACATCTCCGTCATGGACACATACGTGAAACAATTCTCAGGGCCGTAGCTCGCGCGCCACTCGGCTCTACGCGTCCGCGAGATGCAGAAGTACGTGCCGATGTAGGCGCCGATCAGCACCAGCAGCGGCAGGACGACGACAGCGCCCTTTCGATTCATGCACGGATTGGACGGCCGCGGGTGCTTCGTCTCACGCCGACGCTGGCCTTCCACACCGAAACAAGTTGAACTGGTCCTTTACGATGCGGCCCGATCACCGTCATTCAGGCATGCGGCTGCTCAGTCCGTGCCTGCTTCTGCTGTCGGCCTGTGCAGTATCGCCGCGCCCTGCGCCGTCATCCGAGGAGCCGAGCGTCAGACTCCGTCGCGAGCTGCGGACGTTGCGCGAGCGGGGGGCCCCGCCTCCGTTGATCGAAGCCGCCGCCCAGGACTACCTCGACCACTTTCCGTACACGCTCGCGGATCTCCCCGCGAACCCCGACGCTCTCGAAGACGCCGTGCACGTCCTGATCGACATCCGCTCCGCACGTGCGCCCCTCCAGGCCGCGTGCGTGCGGACGGCGAGGATCAACGAGGCCGAGGGAGCATATGCCGCGCTCCGCGAATTCCCGTCGCATGACGACGGAGGCCGCTGCGCCCGCCACATCTACGAGCTCCTCCTGCGATTCGCGGCCGCGTCGAAGGACGCGCGGGACATCGACATGTTCTTCCGCGCGTTCGACGGGAGTTTCGACGGGCCCATTGTCGAGCTCGCCTCGCTGCACCTCACCCGGGAGCTCCGGCGGTGCGGATGGACTCCGACCGATGCGTTCGTGCAGCGGAGCCTGGAGCGGAAGCCGGCGATGCCGCGCTTCGTCGCGCTTCAGACCGCGGCCATCCACTGGCTGGAGCGCACGCACGAGCCGGAGCGCTTCGAGGAGGCCGCGCGCGCCCTCGACAGCCCGCTCTCCACCGTCACGATGCGCGTGATCGCCGGAGAGTTGATCGCGTTCAACGCGGCGATCGAAGCCTACGCGCACACGGATCCCCCCTACGGGCCGCCGCCGGCGCGTCTGCTGAACGCCGGGAGACGCGTTGTCCGCGCGTGCCCCGGCACGTTTCTCGCGTCCGCGTCGTGGCATCGCCTTATCGAGGCGTGCGCGTACAAGCGCCAGCCCGCGGCGGGCGAGGCGGAGCTCGACGAATGGGTGCGCGACCACGGAACACCGGACTTCGGCAGCGAGGCGCTGTGGATTCTCGCCGGCCTCGAGGAGGAGGGGCGCACGCCGGAGGAGACGCGACGCCTCATCGATCGGGCGCTCGCGGAGTATCCCGACGGCATCGCGATCCCGAACGTGCTCGTGCTCCTCGCCGAGCTGCATCGCGACGCGGGGCGCGAGGCGGAGATGATCCGCACGCTGGAGGGGATTCTGCGGCGGCCGCGCGAAGCACAACCGCAGGCGCAACGGTTTCGTGTGGACAGTGCGCAAGCCCACGCGCACAGGATGCTGGGGGATTACTACGAACGGAAGAAGGAGTGGAAGCGCGCCTTGGAACACTGGGGGCTGTGGGAGCCCGGCGGCTCGTGCGTGACGTGCATCGACGGGATGGGCCGCATGCAGGCCTATCATCTCGGCGTGTGTCGCGAGGCTCTGGGTGAGGTCGACGAGGCCGTCCGCCTCTACTGGGCGGTGAGCGGGGGCGCCGACGACGACGCGTACGATGCGGCGCGCCGCCTAAAGTCGATTTACAAGTCGCGCGGGAAGGGGAAGGAGTTCCGCGAGGCCGCGGCCGCGAAGGTGGCGGAGCTGCGCGCGCAAGGCTGGGGGCTCATCGAGTCGTCCGGCATCTGGCGGATCGGGTCGGAGGAGAAGTAGCGGCGACGCCGTGCCCTCGCGCCGCCCGACCGGTCTAATATCTGGTGCGGCACCCCTTGATGCGGTCCGGCGCGGTCGTCACCGCGATCTTCTTTGTGCTCCTCGGCCTCGGGCTCCACGCCGTCGTCTCGCCCCCGAAGTGGCGCGCGCATCAGAAGCGCATCGAGGCGTTGCGAACGACATTTCCGGATGACGCTTACGTCGAAGTCGGCTTCCTGGAGCACACGGCGGTCCCTGCGTCGGCGCGCTCACCGTGGCCGGCGGTCATTGCGTCTGGACCTTCAATGAAGTGCTGTACGCGATCGACCGCAAAACCGGAAAGCTGGCCCCGAGCTGTCCGCTCCCCAAGAACAGCCAGTCGCCCGCCGTCACGATCACCGCTCTCGGAGAGAGGCGCGCGCTCGCGTCGCTGGTGACGGGCACGGTGCACTACGCCGTGCTGGTCGATCTGGAGACGGGGAAGCCGATCTGGACCTCCGCGCGCGCGGAGGGCGAGCGCGAGATCGTCTTGCCGTACAACGGCGACGTGCTGTGGGTGCGCTCCCCCGAGGTCAGCCGCATCGACCCGGACGGGAAGCAACGCTGGAAGGTGTCGGCGCTGGACTACGAGTCGAAACTCACGGCCGCGCGCGCGGGTCAGAAGACGAAGATCATGACGAAGACGGAAATCACGCACTACCCCGCGACGTCGGGGAAGCACGTCCTCGTCCGGCTGCTGTCGGACGAGGGCCTGCTGTTCGAGGAGGATGGAAAATTCCGGGCCGCCATCGCAGCGCCCCAAGCTTCCCTGGCCCGCTTGGGGTGGATCGCGCTCGCGGGGAACCACATCCTGTGCGCGGGGAACTCGCTCAAGGTCCACGACAAGCACCAACTCACCGTGCTGAGTCTGGAGACCTTGCGCGTGATCCGTCAGATCGACCTTCCGGGTGGACTCGACGGGTTGAACACGTCGGTGTACGAGAATGGAGATGTGCGACTCGTGCTGTCTCCGGCAAGCAGGGACATGTGGTGGGCCGTGCAGTGGGATCCAAAGCCGTCGGTGTTCTTTATCCCGCGCGGGCAGATCCTGGGCGTCCATGAGGGCGG
>CAYXVY010000333.1:0-10371 GCA_964468745.1 uncultured Planctomycetales bacterium
CAAGACCGGCTTCAGCGCGACGGACAGCAGCACCGCATGGACCGGCTCATATACGAATGTGGACGTTGCGACGCCGGACATCGCCGGCATGAACTACGCGGTCAGCCATGACGTCAACGTTGCCGCCAGCCTTGCCTCGTCGGGCGTCAGCGGCGGATCGGCGATGGGCGGCACCGCCGAGAAGCAGATTACGGATTCGACCAATCCGGCGCACATCTTCCGGAAGAATCCGAGCGATCGAAAGTACGTCTACACGAACTACGACGCGGCGAATCCTGGCGTGAGCGAACACGACACCGTCTATGTGCTCGAAGACCCGAATTCGTCGATGAGCGGCGGCGACCCGGGCTGGGACGGCGGCAGCGACTGCCCGAGCATCACCGTGACCGCCACGCACGCGTACGACAAGGTGTACTACGTCGGTCCGACGACGGCGGGCGAAAAGGTCTGCGTCGCCATCGACAACACCAGCTCGTACAGCTACCAGTGGAAGACGAGCGCCACGAAGATGCAGCTCACGATCGTCGTGGAAGGCGACATCTGCTTCGCCGACAACACGTTCTATCAGGACACGAATACGGACGCCGTCGTCTTCATCGCCATCAAGGACGTCAACGGCAACGGCGGCAACATCTACTACGGCGACACGCGCTACGGCACGGTCGAGAAGAACAACTGCTACATGTACGCCGAGAACGACGTCGTCGTGACAAACACGAACGCGTCCGGTTCGGCGATGACGCTGAACGGCAACATGGCGGCCGGAGGCAAGATCGACCTGACCCGGCTGGACGTGGGCGGCGCGCACAAGAAGCTCACGGTCAACCAGGATATGCGATTGAAGGCCACGTACGACGGAACGGCCAGCTCCGATCAGAACCTGGGCGGAATCATCGGCAATATCCCGGCACGCAGCTCGACCGCCTCGGGGTCGTTCGCCGTCTCGTTCTGGCGCCAGATCTCGCCGCGGGCCACCGCCAAGTCGCAGGGCTACGCGCCTTAAACTGTCCCTAACCCCACGAGCGCAGGATTGCGTTGGAGCCGCCGGATGTCCTCCGGCGGCTCGTCTATTTTAAGTCCCGATCCCCATCAGGATTCGCGACCGCGAGCAATCCCGCTGCCGCGGCTATTCTTTCATGTCGTCGAGGGGAATCTGGTAGCGTTTGATCTTTCGATACAGCGTGCTGCGATCGATTTTCAGAAGCTTTGACACAATCTCCGTGTCGCCGCGATGTTCCGCCAGCAGCTTCTCGATCACCTCGGACTCCATCTCGCGAAGCGACCGCGTGGTCACCTCCGACACACTGGTCTTGCGCCGAGCCTCCGCCGCCTGGATGACCGAGGGCGGCAGATGCCGGCGCTCGAGGACGTCCCCTTCGCCCAGCTCGCTGGCGCGATGGATCGCCTGCTCCAGCTCGTCCACGTTTCCCGGCCAGTCGTACGCGAGCAGCGTCGTCATCGCCTCGGCCGAGACGCTCAGCGGTGACCGGCGTCCCTCCGCCGCCCGCCGCTTTAGCAAGGCGTCCGCGAGAAGCGGGACGTCGTCCAAGCGCTCACGCAAATGCGGAAGCGCGATGCTAGATGGCGCCAGCGCGGCCAGCAGGTCCTGCCGGAACGTCCCTCGCCCCGTGCCCTCCAGGAGGTTAGCCGATGTGGACGCGAGCAGGCGCACTTCCCCGGTCGTCAGACTCCGGGCAAGCCGCGATTGCACCCCGGCCGACGCAAGAGCGATCTCCTCGACGAAGATCGAGCCGCCCGCGCCCTTCGCCAGCGCCTCGTCCACTTCGGCCTCGAACCCGGCGTGAGCGCCTTCCACGCAGCGGACGGCGAGGTATTGCGAGTCGCGCCCACCACCCTCCCTGTGCGTTTCGCGTGCCGCGAGCGCCTTGCCCGTACCCGGTTCTCCGACGAAAAGAACGGGCGTCCGCAACGAAGCCACCCGCGCGATCTGCTCGCGCACTCGGCGGATGCCCGCCGCCGTCCCCACCAGCCCGCTGGCCGGGCCACGCGCCGCATCCGGTCCGCGCAGGCGGCGGTTTTCGTCCGCAAGCCGGCGCACGCGCGCAGCGCGCTCGATCGCCATCGCAACCTGGTCGCCGCGCAACGGCTTCACGAGATAGTCGCTCGCGCCGAGTTTCATCGCCCGCACCGCGGACTCCATCCGGGACGAAGTCGCCATCATGACCACCTCGGTCTCCGGCCGCGACCGTTTGACCTCTTCCAGAAGGCTCATCGCATCACCCAGATCCGTCGAGAGGAAGATCAGATCAGACTCGCCGCCCAGCGACTTTACTTCCGCGGGAGATCGCGCGCGACTCGTCCGCACATCGCGGTGCGTCGCCAGATGCGCCTCCAGCGCATCCGCAAACGCGGCATCGCCATCCGCCAAGAGCACTCGCAGCATCTTCCGGAGGATATCACAGCCCATGCTCGACGGTCAACGCACGACATTTGCACTTTGCAAACGCGGGTCGGAGCCCGTATAATTCCCATGTTACCGGGGGATTGAGACCATGAAGAAGCACGGTCGGGGATTTACTCTTGTCGAGATCATGATCGCCCTCGCGGTGCTGGCGATCGCGTTCCTCGGGCTGATCGCCTCCGTTCTCTACACGACCCGTATGAACGCCGTCAATCGTGAAACGACGGCCGCCATGAAGGCGTGCGAGCAGGTGATCGAGACCATGGAGGGCGGACAAACATTCGGAGACATCTTCCGCCGCTACAACACGCACGCGACGGATCAGAACCCCACGTACGCGTTTCCGTACGGCGCCTCGACGCCCGGCAGCTTCGAGGTGCTGACCAGCGGGCAGATCATATTTGGCGACGTCCCCGCGGCCACGCCGACCATGTTCGCGCGCGTCGCGGCGGGCACGCGCGTCGGCACCATCCAGTTTCCGGAGCGCATAGCGGCCACAAATGAGCTGGATGAGACCCGTATCGTGGCGCTCTTCAACCTGGCGGGCACGGGGCCGCAGACGAACGTCGACAGCGACGCCACATATAACGAAACGAGCGTAACGACCTACACGCACCTGCCCGTCGTCGTCACGATTGCGTGGCGCGACATCTCGGGTACGCCCCGCCAAGTGCAGGTGCGCAAGATTCTCGTCGCGAGGTGATGTCATGAAACGCACTCTCCGTCGCGGGATCACGTTCATCGAGCTGTTGATCGCGATTTTCATCCTGTCCATTCTCGCCATCGTCGTGTACATGCTCCTCGCGAGCACGGGGGCGCACGCCGCCACAAACACCACGATGGCGGATCTCGAAAGCCAGTGCCGCGTCATCATGGACGACGTGACGCGAGACTTGCGCAACACGCCCAACACCCGCTGCACGCTCGGCGGCACGAACATGACCGCGATCGGCGGCTGGTGGGTGTCGGACACGGTCACGCTCGACCCGGTGAGCACGGAGTCGACGGACGCGAGCCCGGCCACCGTCGTGAATCCCTTCACCGGTGCGATTGCGACGCGCGAACGGGTCGTCTGGGCGGTGGGACTGCTTGAATCGGGAGTCGCCGACGGCTTGAACACCTTCAGCGGCACCGGCTCGAACGACGGCCTCGCCGATGAGACCGAGATCGTCCGTACACAGACGGTCATCAATGCGGGAGTCCGGCGCTACACGAGACGCGGCACGTCGCGCTTTCCGACGACCGCGCTAGCCGTGGCTTCCGGCGGAAGCACGGCGCCGCTCTTCGCTAGGGCCGTGCCGGTGCGGCTCACCACGGGCGAATGGCAGCTCACGTCGAGCCCGCCGGCCCTGACGTTCGCGATTCCTTCGACGACGCAGACCGTCGACGCAACACAGCCGCACGTAACCGTGACGCTGACGCTGCAGGGGTTGGACGCGAGCGGCCAGATCATCACGCGGTCGATGACGACTACGGTCGTGCTTAAGAATTAAGTGGCTTGAAGTAATCAGTCAGTCATTGCCGGCCACTTACCCCGAGAGAGCGAAGCGAGTCGAGGGGTTGCAGCCACTCTCCGGGCCAAGCAGATGGCCGCGGCTGCCTGCGTACTTTGTGCGGCCTTTAAAGCCCGAGCATCCCTCGACCGATGATCACACTCAATACGCGAATGCCGTCCTTCAGTCGAATCTTCTTCCCTTCCTCGTAGCTGCGCGCCTTGTACCCGACCGGCACCTCGAGGATGTGTATCCCCAGCCGCGCGACAAGCGCCGTGATCTCCGGATCGAATCCGAAGCGATCCTGGCGTAGCGGCAAGCGCCTGAGAATCGGCGTGCGGAAGACCTTGTAGCACGTCTCCATGTCCGTGAGGTGCTGGCGCGTGGCGAGATTCGACAGCCAGGTGATGCAGCGGTTCCCGAGCACGTGCCAGATGGCGTCCGCGCCCCGGCCGATATAGCGCGAACCGTATACCGCGTCTGCGCGCCCGGCCACGATCGGCGCAACGAGGGCCGGGTAGTCCGCCGGATCGTATTCGAGATCGGCATCCTGCACAATCGTGATCGGCCCACGGACGTGGGCGAAACCCGTGCGCAGCGCCGCCCCCTTGCCGCGGTTCTTCTCGTGCAGGATGACGCGGACTCGCGGAGCCAGCTCCCGCTGCATGGCCGCCAATTCCTCGCGCGTGCCGTCCTTCGAGCAGTCGTCGACGGCGACGATCTCCAGCACGCACGGCTGCGCCAGCACGCGCCGCACGATTTCGCGGATGCTCGCCCGCTCGTTATAGCAGGGCATCACCACCGAGAGGACGGGGTCGGGCACGCGCAGATTGTAGGAGTCGCGCCGCCTACTTCAAATAGTCCATCAGCCGCTGTCCCGCGGATCCTGCGGCCGCCGCCTTCTCCTTCGCCCGCGTCGCGTCTCCCAGCACCGCGCAGGCTAGCGCCGCGGCGAGCGGCCCCGACCTCTCGAGTGCGGCCGAGAACTTCGCCTGCTCCTTCGCGTCGCGGAACTGCGACTTGAGATCCACCGTTCTCAGTTCCTGGACAACGACCAGCGCGGCGAGCCCGCTCTCGGCGGCCTTGTCGGCGTTGCGTGGGTCGCCGGTCGCGACGAGCGCGAGCGCCATCCACACCTGGGCCAGACCGCCCGACGTATCCACGCCGACCGCCTCCTTGAACGACGCGAGAGCACCCGGGTAGTCGGCTACCTTCCATTTCCGCATCCCGAGCTCAAGGTGCTTATCGACCGTCAGGCGCCGCACGTGCTCCGGGGAACCCTGTTGCGCGCCGCGGCGATACACGTTGGACGCGGCATAGTCGGCATATTCCGATCGGGTGCCGTATCGCGGGCCGTAGCCATGCCCGTATGGAGTGCCGTAATACGCGTCGTACCCCGCCGAACGCCATGCGTTGCCGCCGTGAAAGTTCGTGCCGAAGGAATAGCTCGAATTCCCGTGCGCGTAGGCGAATCCGGGCGAATATCCATATCCATACCCATACCCGTATCCGCCGCCGTACCAGATGTCGAGGACGTAGTTCTTGCCCTGCCGGCGATAGCGGAACCCGACCTGCGCGTCGGCGACCCCGGCGGCCGCACCGAAGATCAGGCACGCGGCCACGAAGGAGCGGAGATGTTTCATCGGTGCACCTCTATCGAACTATACCGCGCCGGACGCGCCGCCGTTTAGTCGTGCTGCGTGCGGGTGGCGAATCGCAGCCGCCGCGGGCCCAGCCACGTGTTGCGTTCGCGCGGTCCGCCCTGATAGTTGTACCAGTACAGCGAGTGCTGCGGGCAGAAGTAGGTCGTCTCGTACACCGGATATTGCCGGTCCGGGGCATCGTTGCGGATGGTGAAGATCTTCATCGGTTCGCTGCACATGCGATCCGGCTGGCTCGCCACGGCGACAACCGGCGCCTTTTCGAATGCGCACAACGGCTTCGCGCCCTCGAACCGCACTCCGGCGCACGATGCGAGGCCGTTTGAGAGCTCCGCCTCCGGCAGCCACGTCTCCCGCACATCGCGCGTGATCGCCGCGCGGATCGCGTTGTCGTTCGGCGGCGCCTCGAGATCGTCCTTCGTCAGGCCGCGCGAGGCCATCCGGTGCTCTTCGAGGGCGCCATGGTCATGGCAGCCCGGCACCGCCAGCGCCACGACAAGGATCGCCATCGCATGCTTCATACCTTCACCACTGCCTTCCAACCCAGGAGCTTCTTTCGCTCGCGGAGCTTCGGCTCCACTTCGTCCGCCAGAAACTCGAGCGTCTGTCGGGGCGCCCGGCCCACGTAGCGCTCCGCCCGACCGAGGGCTCCCAGCTTGCCGCGGATGGCCTTGAACGCTCCGTCATTCTTGAGACGGTCGATGAGGTCGTTCCCCCTGCCGCTTTTCACGGAATCGGCCGCCGCCATTGAGTGCCGGCGGATCGCCTCGTGCAGCACCTGGCGATCCCCTCCCGCCTTCACCGCCACCATTAGGATGTTCTCCGTCGCGATGAACGGGAGCTGTCGCTCGACGTTTGCGCGCACCACGTCTCGATTCACCACGGGACGCGAAGCGATCTCCATCCAGAGCGTGAGGATCGCGTCCGTCCCAAGGAACCCCTCGGGCACAGCGATGCGCTTCCCCGCCGAGTCGTCGAGCGTCCGCTCGAACCACTGGCTGGCCGCCGTGAACGCCGCGTTCTGCGAGAGCGTGATGACGAGGCGCGCGAGCGACGTCATCCGCTCGCTCTTCATGGGATTTCGCTTGTAGGCCATGGCCGACGACCCCACCTGCTCGTCCTCGAACGGCTCCTGCACCTCGCCGAGATTCTGCAGCAGCCGGAGGTCGTTCGCGAATTTATGCGCGGACTGCGCGATGCCCGAGAGCGTTGCCGCGATCTGCGAATCGACCTTCCTTGAATACGTCTGCCCCGTCACAGGGTAGGTCTTCTCGAAACCCGTCGCACGGGCGACGAGTCGGTCGAGCTCGCGCACCTTGCCTTCATCGCCGTCGAAGAGTTCGAGGAAGCTGGCCTGCGTACCCGTCGCCCCCTTCACGCCGAGAAAACGCAGCGACGCCAGCCGCTGTTCGACCTCCTCCAGATCGAACAGCAGATCCTGCAGCCAGAGGCAGGCGCGCTTGCCGACGGTCGTGAACTGGGCCGGCTGGTAGTGCGTGTACGCGACCGTCGGCAGATCGGCATATCGCCTGGCGAATGCGGCGAGAGCCGCAATGACATTGACGAGTTCGCGCCGCACAAGCTGGAGCGCGTCGCGCAGGATCACGCAGTCGGCGTTGTCGACCACGTACATGCTCGTCGCACCCAGATGGATGATGCCTTTCGCCTTCGGACACTGGTCGCCGTACGCGCGGACGTGCGCCATGACGTCGTGCCGCAGGCGCTCCTCGTAGCGCCGCACCGCCGCGTAGTCGATGTCGTCCGTGTGAGCCTTGAGCTCTCGGACCTGTGCCGGCGTGATCGCGAGACCGAGCGCTCGCTCCGATTCCGCCAGCGCGACCCAGAGGCGCCGCCACGTGCGGTAGCGGGTGTCGGCCGAGAAGAGTTTCAACATCTCGGGGGATGAGTAGCGCTCGGCGAAAGGGCTCGCGTATGTTTCGCTCATTCCTTCCAAGTCCGGTATTTGCCCGAGATGCGCAGAAGATTGACCCCGTTGACAAGAATATGCGTGATGACGGGCGCGATCAGCGTCCCCGTGACCATACGTTCCGCAGTCAGGATAGCGCCTGCGACGAGCGCCGTGAAGGGCCACGCGCGGAACTGCCCGTTGATGGGCCAATGGAGCGTGGCGAAGACCACGAGCCCGAGCCACGGCCCGAGCGCTGCGTGAACCGCGCCTCGGAAAAAGACCTCTTCCGCAATTCCGCTCAAAATCGCAAGGTAGACGCACTCCCACGCGCGCTGTTCGCCGAGGATCCAGCCGAACTCGCGCTCCAGCTCGCGCACGGCGCGGAATTTCGAGACGAGCCATGGCGTCGAGCCGAGGAGGACGATCGCAACGCCGACGCCAAGCCCGATCTCCGCGAACAGATTCTGCGGCCGGAGGAGGGGTTCGAGGCTGCGTTGCTTCGTGTGCGGAACCCAGACGACGGCCGCCAGCGTAAGGAACACGTAGAAGAAGAGCGCGAAAAGCGGCGGGACGCGGCGCTCCAGCTTGACGTCCGGCTGCACGGCGCTCTGTCGTCCCCCTTTCGGCGCCGTCCCCTCAGCGGAGGGCGGGCCTGGCGGCGCCGGGGGCGGCAGGTTAGCGTCGCTGCTTTCGCTGCTCATACGCGTCCACGATCCTCTGGACGAGCGGGTGGCGGACGATGTCGGCTTTGGTCAGGTACACGAACGAGATGCCGGGGATGCCCTGAAGAAAGTCGCGCACTTCGACGAGTCCGCTCACGCGCCCTACGGGCAGGTCGATTTGTGTGACGTCGCCTGTCACCACGACCTTCGAACGACGGCCCATGCGGGTGAGGAACATCTTCATCTGCTCGCTCGTCGTGTTCTGCGCCTCGTCGAGGATGATGAACGCCTCATCGAGCGTGCGACCGCGCATGAACGCCAGCGGCACGATCTCGATCACGTCATTATCGATCATCCGCTGCAGCTGCCCGAACTCGAGAAACGTGTTCAGCGAGTCGTAGATCGGGCGGAGATACGGATTGACCTTCGCCTGGATGTCGCCCGGCAGAAAGCCGAGCCGCTCGCCGGCTTCGACGGCGGGACGAACGAGAACGATGCGGCGGACTTCGCCGGCGCGCAACCGCTCGACGGCCTTGGAAACCGCGAGAAACGTCTTGCCGGTGCCCGCGGGTCCGATCGAGAAGACGATGTCGTTCTTCTCAATTTCGCCGAGATAACTCCCCTGCCCCGCCGATTGGGGGATGACGTCCGTGCAGCTCCTGAAAATCGAGCCAGGGACGTACACACCGGAGCCCGACTTCGCGCTTCGCTTGTCGCCGTTGAGAATCTGCTGCAGGTCGCCTTCCTCCAACTTCCCGCGGGCGTCGAGTATTTCGCGCACGCGCTTGAAGGCGCTGCAGGCGCGATCGACCTGCACGCGGTCACCGCGGACGTTGATGGCGCCGTTGCGAAGGACGATCTTCGCGCCGGTCACCTTTTGGATCTCCTTGAGGTTGCGGTCGTAGGTGCCGAAGAGGCGCTGCGCCTCGTCGCGGTTTTCGATGGGGATGGAACGTTCCATGAGGGGAAGCTTCATGTTACACGATCGGGGCGACCCCGGCCACACACAGGGTGGCATCGCAAAATTCGTGATTTCTTGCCGAATGGCGATGAATTTCCGCGCCGAAACGCACACCCCTGTGAAGGGAATGCCGCATGGACATGCACGAGTTCTTCGGACTCCGGGGCGTGCATCCCGAGGACTGGGCAGACGCGGCACGGCGCAAGCTCAATACTGCTTTTCGTGCCCTCGAAGGTACCGCGCGCCACGTTTTCGCAAACGAGCTGTTCGCCGTCTTCGGCGACGAACTCATCCTGATGAAAGCGGGCGGCGTGCTCGGCGAATTCGGCTGGGACGACTTCCGAAAACGCCTCAGACTGCCAAGGCGCCGCCTGGAGGACATCATGGCCGTCGGCCGCTTCGCGCGCCAGGCTCCGCGCCTGTTCGCGCACCTGAAGATCCTCGATCCCGTCGAAATGATCCGCATCGCGCGACTCGGACCCGAGATCGCGCGAGAGCTGTATCCCGAGGCCGCGATCAACGAGGAGATTTAGGCAAGCAACCTGAATCCCGCCCACGCGACAGGCGCGCTCAGCACGAACGAGTCGCACATGTCCAGCGCGCCACCAAACTCCGGCAGCATTCGCCCCGAGTCCTTCACGCCCGCCCATCGCTTGACGGCCGATTTGACGAGGTCGCCGAGCTGCGCCGACGCCGTCACGCTCGCGGCCAGCGCCCAGATTGCCCAGCGCGGCGGCGACGTTGCAAACGCGTTCCACAGTGAGGTGCGCTCAATCACCCACACGCCGAGCGCCGCTCCCGCGATCAGCCCGGCGATCGCCCCCTCCCAAGTCTTGTTCGGGCTCACGCGCGGCGCCATTTTGTGGCGGCCGAACAGCCGTCCGCAGACGAACGCCGCCATGTCCGAACCCTTGTTCGTCGCCATCAGGAACACCAGGTACCACGCACCGGCCGTCGCCCTGCCAGCCCAGCTCAGCCGCAACGCCTCGTCATCCTCGAGCGGCGTCACGACAAAGAGAAGCAGCGAAATGTACGCGACCGACAGAAGCGTGAACCCGGCGTCTACCGGAGAGAACCTGCCGAAGCGCGCAACCAGATGCAGGAGCACCGCGCCCACCGTCGCGAGAAGCACGAGCCCCGCCAGCGAAAGGCCCGAGTCGAACCGCCCCCACGACCCGCGATAGAAGCCGATGAATTGTGCCGCGAAGACGAGGGCGAGGGCCAGCGCCCCCAGTTCCTCCGCCGCCTGAACCTCCCGCCGCC
>CAYXVY010000334.1:0-13209 GCA_964468745.1 uncultured Planctomycetales bacterium
TGTTCGCCCCGTCGAGCGTCCCGATCGTCAGCGCTCCGTTGAGGGCGAATTTCATATTGCCCGTCCCCGAGGCCTCCATTCCCGCCGTCGAAATCTGCTGCGACAGGTCCGCGCCGGGGATGATGACCTCCGCCAGCGAGACGCGGTAGTCTTCGAGGAAGTGTACGGAAAGGCGGCCGCGAAATTTCGGGTCCCGGTTGATGGAGTGCGCCACGGTGACGATCAGGCGGATGATGAGCTTCGCCATCTCGTAGCCGGGGGCCGCCTTGCCGCCGAAGATCACCGTGCGCGCCGCGAGCCGGTCCCCCTCGGGCGTGCGCAGCCGCATCATGTGATCGATCACGCGCAGCACGTTCATGAGCTGGCGCTTGTACTCGTGGATGCGCTTGACCTGCACGTCGAACATGGAGTCGATGGGGACGTGCACCTTCTGCATGCGGGCGATGAGCGCCGCGAGCCGTTCCTTGTTCTGGCGCTTGACCTCCCGCCACGCGCGCCGGAGTTTCGCGTCGTCGGCCAGCGGAACGAGCGCGTGCAACTGCGTCAGGTCGGTCGTCCAGCCGTCGCCGATGCGGTCGGTGATGAGGGCGGCCAGCGAGGGGTTGCACGCCGTGAGCCAGCGGCGCGGCGTGATGCCGTTCGTCTTCGCATTGAAGCGCCCGGGGAAGTACGCGGCGAATTCCGGGAAGAGGCGTGACTGCAGCAGCTCCGCGTGGAGCTGGGAAACTCCGTTGACCGAATGGCTGCCGATGACCGCGAGATTCGCCATGCGGACGTACTTCTCGTGCCCCTCCTGGATGATCGACATCCGCTGCGCTCGTTCGCCGTCGCCCGGATAGCGTCGCGCGACCTCGTCGAGGAATCGCTGGTTGATCTCGAAGATGATCTCGAGGTGCCGCGGCAGCACGCGGCCGAAGAGCTCGATCGACCACTTTTCGAGCGCCTCGGGCATGAGCGTGTGGTTCGTGTACCCGAAGACGCGCACGGTGATGTCCCACGCGCGCTCCCACTCGACCCCTTCGACGTCGATCAGCAGTCGCATGAGCTCCGCGACGGCAACGGCGGGGTGCGTATCGTTGATCTGGATCGCGACTTTGTCGGGGAGCGCATCGAAGGTCTTGTGCGACTCCTTGTAGCGCCGCAGGATGTCCTGGATCGACGCGCTGGCGAGGAAGAATTCCTGCTTGAGGCGCAGCTCGCGTCCGACGGATGTCTTGTCGTTGGGGTAGAGGATCTTCGTGATGTTCGCGCCGAGGGCGCCGCGCTCGATCGATCCGATGTAGTCGCCGGAATGGAAATCCTCGAGATCGAACAGGTCCGGGGCGCTCGATCCCCAGAGCCGCAGGTTGTTGACGGTGTTGTTCGCGAAGCCGGGAATCGGGACGTCGCACGGCACGGCGAGAAGCTCCTGCGTATCGATCCACTGCCGCCAGGGCTTCGCCGATCCATCGACGGCGCCGACGCGTCCGTAGAAGTGCACGGGGAAGATGCGCTCGGGGCGGGTGATCTCCCACGCGCTGCCGAGCCGTGCCCACTGGTCCGGCTCCTCCAGTTGTCCGTCCTCGCGGATCGTCTGGCGGAACATCCCGAATTCGTAGCGCAGGCCGTACCCCGTCGCCGGCAGTCCGAGCGTCGCCATCGAGTCGAGGAAGCACGACGCGAGCCGTCCGAGGCCGCCGTTACCGAGGCCCGCGTCCGACTCCTCGTTGAAGATCTCCTCGCTTTCCCAGCCGAGCAGGTTCATCGCGGCAGGGAAGGCGTCCGCGAGGCCAAGGTTGACGATCGCGTTCCAGAGCGTGCGCCCCGGCAGGTACTCCATCGAGAGGTAGTAGATTCGCTTGACGTCTCGCGCGGTGTAGGCGTGCTGCGTCGCCATCCATCGGTCCACGAGCCTGTCGCGGACGGCATGCGCGACGCTCCAGTATCGGTCGTGGGGCGTGGCGTGCTTGGGGTCTTTCGCGAGCGTGTATTTCAGATGATTGGCGATCGACAGCGCGAACGCGCCGGTGTCCATGCGCTTCACGGACTCGCCGCCTCGATGGACGGTTGTGTGTTTGGGGAGCGTTGTCACGGGACGATGATACTTTACGCCTGAGCCACGTGGACGAGGTTCGTGATGCCCGGCCGCGAGAAGGGCCAGCCGGCCGTGACGACGACGGGCGCCCCCGCGGGGACGAGGCCAGTCGCGCGGACGGGTTCGCGGAAGCGCTCGAGGACGGCCGCGGTGTCGCCGTACCAGGGGGCGGCCAGGGCCGTTACGCCCCACACAATTGAGAGGCGCCGGCGCACGGCGTCGCTCGGCGTGAGCGCGATGATGGGGATGTTCGGGCGCCGCGCGGCGACTTTGCGCGCCGTGAAGCCCGATGCGGTGGGGACGATGAGAGCGCGCGCGCCGATGCGCTCGGCCACCTCGCAGGCGGCCCAGGCGATGACGTCGTCCGGCGAAGACCCAGGCTCCTCGTCGCGGGTCCGCAGAAGCGGCTCCGTTTCGGCGAGAATGCGATCCATCATGCGCACGCAGTCCGCCGGATGATCGCCGATGGCGGTCTCCTCGCTGAGCATGACGGCATCCGTCCCGTCCAGCACGGCGTTCGCGACGTCGGTTGCCTCCGCGCGTGTCGGCAGCGGATTCTTCACCATCGACAGAAGCATCTGCGTCGCCGTGATGACCGGCTTACCGGCGCGATTCGCCAGTGCGATGACGCGTTTCTGGGCCGCCGGCACGCGCTCGATCGGGATCTCGACGCCGAGATCGCCGCGCGCGACCATCAGGCCGTCGGAGACGGCGAGGATCGCGTCGAGGTTTTCGAGCGCCTCGCCCTTCTCGATCTTCGCGATGACCGGAATGCCGGATGCTTTCACCTCCTCGAGATCGCTCGCGCGGCGCACGAACGAGAGCGCCACGAAATCGACCGCGTGGGCGACGCCGAAGCGAAGATCGTCGCGGTCCTTATCGGTCAGCGATGGGATCGCGAGATTCGACGCGGGAAAGTTCATGCCTTTGCCTGCGGGCAGATCGCCGCCGACGATGACGCGGGCGCGTCGAGGGTCCACGACCTCAAGCGTCATCGTGCCGTCGGCCAGCAGCACGGGCTCCCCCGCGCGGACGCCCGGCGGCAGGCCGAGTTCGACGATGTCGCCGGGCTTGCCGCGGAGCGGTTTCGGCAGGCGCAGCTTGGGGCCGCACAGATCCTGCAGGATGGCGATGGGACGCTCGCCGGCGCATTTCCGGATCGAGGCGATGAGCGCGCCATGCTCCTCGTGCGTGCCGTGCGAGAAGTTGAGCCGGAAAAGGTCGACGCCGGCTTCGATCAGGCCGGCGATGGACGCTTCTGTCGACGACGCAGGGCCCAAGGTCGCGACGATGCGCGTGCGTGTCGCTGGCACAGACTAGAGCTTCGGCTTCATTGTGGGAACGCCGAGCTCGGGCTGGAGCGGTGCCTTGGATAGCAGGCGCAGCACGGTTACGAGCAGCAGGCCGATGGCCCCCGACGCCGCGAGGATGAGCCCGATGTTGAGACCCTTCTTGGCGGCGAGTTCGTACGTCAGCTTCTGTTGCCCGTCCACGGGGCCGGAAAGCTTCACGTCTTTCGCGCCGGGGGGTAGGACGAGCTTCTGCTTCTGCTGCAGCATCACGCCCTGTCCGACGAGCTCCGTGTGCATGAAGACCCACTCGGTGTCGTTGTGCATCATCTCCTTGTAGTCGGCGGGGAACAGGATCTCGAACTTGCCCTCTCCCTTGTAGCGAGCCGCGCCGCGACCCTTCAGGGAGATCGTGGCCTTTCGGTCCATCTCGGACTTCTTGGGCTCCTCGAAGTCGTAGATCTCCTGCGTGCAGAGCCGGTTGACGAAGTCGCGCTTCATGATGCTCGGATGATCGCCGTAGTTGCTCTTCCAGTTGATCCACTGCTTGGCGCTGAGCTGGAACTCAATCTGGAGCGACGCGTCGCCGAGCGCGTCGACGCGCATCGTGACGTCCTGCTGGATCTGGTCCTGCTGTGCAAGAATCAGGACGAGCGCGGTGAGGATGCTCATTATTTCACCTTGAAGGTGGAGATGACTTTCTCGAGGACGCCGGATTCCTGCTGCACGACGGCGCGCGGACAGCTCACCCAGACGCCGATCACGTCGGACTTCGTGGCGACGAGCACGCCCTTCACGGCTTCCTCGCCGCCGGCGCTGGTCGTCATCAGGCCGATGCAGACGATGCCCTTGTACGAGCCGATCGTGACCGCTTCCTGCGACGTGATGTTGAGCGAACTCCCGCCGCGTTCCAGCAGCCCCTCGATCTGGCCCTTCGCGTCCGCCACGTCGACGAGCGACTTCCAGTGGAAGAGCTCAACGGACGATCCCGACGTCTGGTCGGCGGCTGCGTAGGTGTACCAGGGGATCTGTTGCTGGATCTGGCGGAGCTGGGCGCCGTTGGAGACCCAGGACTTCGGGTAGGCGACGCTGAAGAGTCCGTCCGGTTGCGTCCAGACCTGGAAGCCCTCGCCGGGGGGCGCCTGCGGACCCGGACCCGGGCCGGGCCCCGGCTGCGGATCGGGCGGCGGGGTCTGCTGCAGGTTTCTCATGCGCGCCGCGATGATGTCCTGCATGTCCTTGTCGCTGAGCGTCGGCAGTTCAGGCGGGCGGATGCCCTCGCTCTGCAGCTTCTTGGGGTCGATCACCTTGATGATCTGAGCCTCGGCGAGGGTCTTCTGCGCGGACGCCACGGCGTCCTCAAAGGTCAACGAACCGCCGATGCCCGGGCCGCCGATGCCGGTGCATTCGATCGGGATCTGGCTGTTGCCGTCGACCACGACGGCGAACGCGTGTCCTGGGATGACTACGATGTACGTCTGCACGCCGAGGTTTTCCATCACGGCGGCCCACAGGATCGCCAGCTCGATGCAGAGGCCGCTGTTCAGGCGGACGACATCGCGCGGCAGCCGGATCGTCTGCACGAGCGAGGTGTACGCGTCGCCCCGCTTCTCCGGAACGCCCTTCGCGCTCGCGTAGTGCATGCCGCTCACGATCTGATAGGTGTAGAACGTGCGCATCAGGCGCACGGTCTCGCTGACGCCGCCGCCCGCGCCCGCCGTCGTGCCGCCGGCCCACTTCGTGACTTCGGCGGCAAACGTCTTCAGCACGGGATCGTCCATCGTGACGTACGCGGCAACGAGGTCGGTGTTCTCGAAGACGTCGTACCAGTTCACGATCTCGGACTGCGCCATGCTCGTGTATTCGATTTCGTTCACGCCACGCAGGTCGAAGTTGCGCTTTTCGACGGTGTCCTTGGTCTTGCCGGTGCCATCCTCGTAGGTGATCTTGATCTCGAGCGTCACCGTCTGGGGGCTGGTGAGCTCGGCGACCTTCTTGGGGAACTTCGGATAGAAGAGGTCGATGATGGTTTGGCCTGGGAGGACTTCGTCGTACTTTTCAGGAGTCGTCCACGGGATGTAGTCCGGGATCTGGTAGCTGACCTGCAGGTTGTTCACGGGGCCGACGCCCTTGTTGCGGAAGATCGTCTTGCTCAGGAACCAGCGGCCGTCGGCGGCGGAAGGATTGGAGTACGCCTTGTACGCGACCGTCATGACGCTCTTCTTTGTGGCGATGTCCCATGAGAGGTCGCCCTTGCCCGGGCCGCTCAGGAAGTAGATGGCGACGCCCGCGACGAGATCGAGCGCGAAAAGCACTGCGAGGATCGGGAACAGTTTCCGGATCATGATCCCTCCGACTCCTGTTAAGGCCGCGCATTATAGCGGTATATTGCCGGGAGGGGTAACGTCGCGCGCGTTGGCGTGTCCTATAATCAATCCCCTCACATGGACAGCATGGCCGACAGTGCGCCTCCTCTGCCCCTGCCACCGCCTATGCCCCTGGCGGCGCGGCTGACGAATACATTCGTGGCGCCCGGCGCGCTTGGCGAATCGCTGGCACAGCATCCGAGGTGGGGCTCGGCGATGGTCCTCGTCGTGCTGATCGCGCTCACCACGGCGGTCATTCTGTACATGACGCCGGCCGGCAAGAAGCTGATGCTGGAGACGATGAAGCAACAGATGCGGGGGCAGAACTTGCCGGGGGGCGAGGCGCAGATGGAGAAGAGCTTCGTGTTGGTCCAGGGGAGCAGCGTTATCGGGACGATGCTGTGCACGCCGGTCTTCATCTTTATCATGGGTGGCGTGCTGTGGGTCGTGTGCAGCCTGATGTTGGGGGCGCAGATGGGATATGCGAGCCAGCTTGGCGTCGCGACGCACGGGTACATCATCATGAGCATCGGCTACCTGCTGTCGATGTCCCTGTCCCTGACACGGGGCGTGTTGCGGTCCACGCTGAGTCTTGCGGCCTTCGTGCCCCACGCGCCGATCGATTCGCCCGTCTATATCGCGCTGGCCCTGTTCGACTTTTTCGCGCTCTGGTCCATCGTCGCGATGGGCGTGATGGTGGCGCGCGGCGGGCGTCTGAGTGTCTGGAAACCGGTGGTGGTGCTGCTGGGTATCTATTTCGTGGTTGCCGGAGGGCTCGCCGCGTTTGGCAGCGCGATGAGTTCCCTAGCGAAGCACTAATATGAAAAGGCGCTGGAAGGTCTCGATTGCGCTCGTGGGGGCGCTCGCGCTGTCCGCCATCATCGGCGCGAATTTCATGGGCGGGAAGCGCGGCGGCACCGGCGTCTTCCTTGAAAAGATCGCGAAGCACGATCTCGAAGCGGTCGTGCGCGAATCGGGCAAGGTTCGCGCCAAGACTTCGGTTCCCCTCACGGCGAACGCCATCGGGCAGGTCCTGGTAGTGCACGTCAAGGAGGGGGACCGCGTCAAGGCGGGGCAGCCGCTCATCCAGATCGACCCCACGCCATTCGAAACCGCGATCGCACAATCCGAGGCGTCAGTCAGCGACGCGGACAAGCGGCTCGACATCGCGCGCACGCAGCTCGAGCGCACGCACAAGAAGCTCGAACGCGAGAAGTCGCTCGGGACCTCCGGTACGAAGGAACGGCTCGAGGAACTGACTGCGGACCTCGAGGTGCAGAAGAAGGAAGTCGAGGCGGCGGAACTGCGCGTCACGTCGGAGAAGGCCCGACTTGATCGCGACCGCCACGATCTCACGAAGGTGCGCATCACCTCGCCGATCGACGGAGTCGCGATCCGGGTCAATATCGAGAAGGGCCAGAACACCGTCATGGGCGCGATGAACAGCGCCGGATCGGAGCTCATCACGATCGCCGACCTCTCCGTACTCCAGATCGAACTCGAGGTGGGCGAGGCGGCGATTCTCGACGTGAAATGCGGCCAGGACGTGCGCGCCGAGATCGACGCCATCCCCGGCCGGAAGCTGAAGGGGAAGGTGTCCGACGTTGGCACGAGCCCGCTGCCGGCGCAACCCGGCCAAGACCGCGGCGTGTCGTTCCGCGTGATCGTCACGCTCGATGAGACGGTCGAGGGTGTGCGGCCTGGATTCTCGGCGAGCGCCGAGATCGTGACTGCGACGCGCACGCAGTCGCTCGCCGTGCCGATCCGCTCCCTCGTGGCGCGCGAGCTGCCCGTCGACGACAAGGAACAGATCCTCAACGGCGCCGCCACGCCCGGCTCGAAGAAGAAGGTGTTCGAAGGAGTGGTCACGATCGAGGACGGCAAGTCGAAGTTCAGGGCCGTGAAGGTCGGGATCGCTGGCAAGGAGCATCTCGAGCTGCTCGAGGGGCTCGGCGAGGGGGCGGAGGTGGTGACCGGACCGCACAAGGTGCTGCGCGATCTGAAGGACGGCGACGCGGTCGAACGCAAGGCGGAGTGAGATGGCCGTCATCGTGACCGAGAACCTCACGCGCACGTACAAGCTCGGCGGCGAGGAGGTCCACGCGCTGCGCGAGGTGACGCTGGGGATCGAGCGCGGCGAGTACGTCGCGATCATGGGTCCGTCGGGCTCCGGCAAGACGACGTTCATGAACATCATCGGGTGTCTCGACACGCCGACGGGCGGCCGCTACGTGTTGAACGGCCAGGAGGTGGGCGGGCTTGACGACGCGCGGCTCTCGTCGATCCGCAACCGCGAGATCGGATTCGTCTTCCAGACGTTCAACCTGATGTCGGACGCGACCGCACTTCACAACGTGGAGCTGCCGCTGATTTATGCGGGTCGGTCCCCCGGCGAGCGGAGGACGCGTGCGATGGAGGCGATCGACCGCGTCGGCCTGGTGAAGCGCGCGAAACATCGGCCGAGCGAGCTCTCCGGCGGCGAGCGCCAGCGCATCGCGATCGCGCGGGCATTGGTGAACCGCCCTAGCGTGCTGCTTGCGGATGAGCCGACGGGAAACCTCGATTCGACCACGGGTGCGGAGATCATGAAGGTGTTCGGCGAGCTCTCCACGCAGGGGAACACGATCATCCTGATTACGCACGAGCCGGACATCGCCGCCTATGCGCGTCGCCTGGTGCGGCTGCGCGACGGGAAGATCGAGTCGGACAAGCCACAGCCGGGGATCGCGTGATCTTCGAAGCGATCCGTATTGCGCTGCGCTCGATCCGCGCGAACAAGATGCGCACGGTGCTGACGGTGCTAGGCAACATCATCTCGGTGGCGGCGCTCGTGCTCGTCGTCTCCTTCACGCAGGGCATGAACGCGGAGGTGGCCAAGCGCATCCTGTCGCGTGGCGCAGACACGTTTTACGTGCTGCGACACGGTCATCCGCGCAGCGAGGAGGAGTGGGAGCGCGTAAAGGACCGTCCCCCTGTGACGCCGGAGGACGCGGACGCCATCCGGCGGGACGCGCCTCTCGCCGCGCACGTGATGAGCCAGTGGCGGTTTCCGGCGACGGTGAAGTCGCCTCGACAGTCCGTGTCGCAGGTTGCGATCGAGGCGAAATCGGCGAGTTACCCGGCCTTTCTCGAGGAGCCGATCGACACGGGCCGGCACTTCACGGAGATGGAGGAAGAGCGTCGCGTGCCGGTGGCGCTGATCGGGTCGGAACTGGCCGAGGCGCTGTTCCCCGGGCAGCCCGCGATCGGCCGGACGATCCGTCTTGCGGATCGGCACTTCGACGTGATCGGTGTCATGAAGACGCGCGGCGCGTTTCTGGGCCAGACGCAGGACAAGTACGTGATCGTCCCGTTCCGCACGGCAATGCAGGAATGGGGCAAGCCCTGGAACATCGAAATCGCCATCCGTCCTCCGACGCCGGAGCAGCTCGACGCCGCGGTGGACGAGGTGCACGGCGTGCTGCGCGCGCATCGTCGGCTCCGCCCGTCGCAGGAGAGCACGTTCGAGCTCGCGGCGGCGGCGCAGTTTCTCAAGATGTACGAACAGTCCACGAGCGCGATCTGGGGTGCGCTGATCGGGCTGGTGTCGCTCGCGCTCGTCGTGGGCGGCATCGTCATCGCGAACGTGATGCTTATGATCGTCACGCAGAGGACGCGCGAAATCGGGATTCGCAAGGCGCTCGGGGCGACGCGCGGCCAGATCCTGTGGCAGTTCGTGATGGAGTCGATCACTCTGTCGCTGTTCGGCGGACTCGCAGGGTTCGCGCTGGGGGCCGGAGTCACCGAAATCGTCGATGCGATGACGCCCATGACGTTCAAAATTGAGGCCTGGTCGGTGGCTGCAGGGTTCGCGTTGGTGACCGTCGTGGGCCTCTGTGCCGGCCTGTATCCCGCCACGCGCGCGTCGCGCCTCGATCCCGTCGTCGCCCTGAGGTTCGAGCGATGATCGACGTATTCAAAATGGCGGTGCGGAGCCTTCGTGCCCATTTGCTGCGGTCGCTGCTGACGCTCGTGGGCATCGTCATCGGGATTACAGCGGTCGTTGGAATGAGCTCGCTGATTCGCGGCGTCGACGAGGTGATCGTCGGCGGGATTCGCGCGATGAACCCGCACGTCGTGTACCTGACGAAGTTTCCGATGATGGTCACGTCGCACGAGCAGTGGCGCAAGCTGATGAAGCGGCCGGACATCACGACTGAGGACATCAGGACCATCGAAGACGGGTGTCCGTCGGTGGGGAAGCTCGATCTGTTCATCGAGGCGAATACGAACCTAGCGCGGGGAAAGCAGCGCACGAAGAACATGTCGGTGATCGGCGTCGGCGAAAACTACCTCGACGTCAATTCAATGATCATCAAGTCGGGGCGGTACTTCGCCGCAGGCGAGGTGACGACGGCGGCGCGCGTGATCGTGCTCGCGAAGGACCCCGTCGAGACGCTATTTGGCGACATGGATCCGGTCGGAAAGACCGTACGGCTGCAGAAACAGGAGTACATGGTCGTCGGCGTGTTCCAGTCGCAGGCGGAAGGGGGAGGATTCAACATCGGCCAGGACAACTTCTGCGCGATCCCGTATACGTCGCACCAGCGCGACGTGACGCGGCGGCGTCAGAGCCTCATGCTGGCGATGGTGCCGCGCGAGGGCGTAGCGCTGGAGCGCATGATGGAAGAGGTGTCCACGGCCATGCGCATGCGCCACCGGCTGCGGGCCAGCCAGGAGGACGACTTCGACATGATTACGCAGGAGTCGATCCTCAAGCTGTGGCGGGACATCTCGAGCGCGATCTTCCTGGGCCTGATCGGGATCTCGTCAATCGCCCTCCTCGTCGGCGGCATCGGCGTGATGGCGATCATGATGGTGTCGGTGACGGAGCGGACACGGGAAATCGGGATACGGCGCGCCGTCGGAGCTACGCGCGGCCGCATCCTGGCGCAGTTCCTGATTGAAGCCGCGCTGCTCACCGCGGCGGGCGGTCTGCTGGGGAGCGGCATCGGCGCCGCGTCGGCGTGGGGGCTGGCGAAGGCGGTCGGTCTGCCGGTCGCGACCCCGTGGGACACGTTTGCGCTAGCGGTGGGGGTCTCGGCCCTGATCGGGCTGGTGTTCGGGGTCGTGCCTGCCTACCGCGCGGCCCGCATGGACGTGGTTGAGGCGCTGCGCTGCGAGTAGCCCGGGATTATTTCCCGCCGCCGTCCATCTCCGCGAGCAGCGTGTCCACGGCCTCGTCCATCGCCTTGTCGCGGACGTTCTTGTAGCGGATCACGCCCTTGCCGTCGACGACGTAGATCGTCGGCCATCCCGTGACGTTCCATTTCGTCGGAATCGGCCCATTGGTCGCCCCCTCGATCGCGTTGCGCCACGTGATCTCGTTCTCCTCGAGGATCTTGCGCACCTTGTCGGCTGGGTCGCTGTTGATGCCGAGCAGGGCGAACGGCTTGTCCTTCAAGCGCTCGACGAGCGTTTTTTCGTGCGGAAGCATCGCACGGCAGGGCCCTCACCAGAATCCCCAGAAGTCGACGACGACCACCTTCCCGCGGTAGTCGGAAAGCTTGAACGGCTTGCCGTCGATATCCTTCGCCTCGAAGTCGGGCGCCTCCATGCCGATCTGCAGGCGGTCCAGCTCGAAGATCTGCCCTTCGGCCCGCTTCGACTGCGGCGAGCCCGGTTGGTTCTTCACGATGAGCTCGAAGAAGGCGCGGCCGTCGGCGCGCACGGTCTCGTCCTTCGACCCCATCAGCTGGCAGCCGAGGCTGAACATGGCGGCGAGCTTCACGCTTGACGTCGAAGTCTTTTCGAGGACCGACATCAGCCAGTCCTTCGCCCAGGCCTTCGACGGGTCGGGATGCTGGAACTGCGCGGCGACCTGCGCCAGCGCCTTGTCGCCGGGGAAGTCGGCGAGCAGTCGCTCCGCGGCTTCGCGCGCGACTTTCGGTTGACTCGCCTGGGAAGCCAGAGTGAAGACCCAGCCTAAAGATGCGGCCGTGGCGGGATCCTTGCCCGCGCGCTTCGCCAGGTCCTGGAACTTCTCGAGATAGGGCTTCGCCGGATTCTGTTCGCGATAGACCTTCGCGCGTTCCGCGTCGGTCTTCGCGGCGCGGGCGGCCGCGTAGAATTCCTGCTGCGCCTTCTGGTAGTCCTGCTCGAGGCCCTTGAGCTCCGCCTTGTAATCCGGCGGATCCTGAGCCAGGGCGACCAGTGCGAGAGAAAGTCCGATCGCGATCGTTCTCATGCGGATCCTCCGATGCCTATGCTACGCGGGACAGCCGCCGCGCGAGGCAAGCAGCGCGAAGAATTCGCGGCGCGTGCGCGGGCCGTAGACGTTGAACGACCGCTCGCGGTGCGGCAGATACGAGTTCTTGAGATCCTCGACGGCGTCCTTCTGGAGCGCAGGTCGCACGACCTTCGGATCGCATCCATACACCTTCGCCGAGTTGAGGCCGAAGATTTTCGCCTTGACCGCCTTCGTCAGCTCCGCGTAGCCGTGCTTCTCGCGCAGGTCCGCCGGCATCTCGAACGCGCGGAACGCGGCGATCTGCGACTGGGGCGTGCCGTACCAGATCGAGTCCGTGCCCCACAGGACGTTGTCTTCGCCGACGTGCTGGATCAGCTTGCCGAGGACGTGGCCCGCCTGCTCCGGCTTCTTCATCAGGAGCCACCACGTGCTGCCGATCTCGGCGTATACGTTCGAGCCCGGCTTGATCCCCTCGTCCTGCATCGCCTTGATGAGCGCATTGACGCCGCGCTTCGCCTTCTCCGGATCGTACGGTCCCTCCTTGACGTCGGGATCGTAACCCGAGTGGTAGACGACGAATTTGACGTCGGGAAACTTCTTCGCCACGCGCCCGATTTCCGACGGCAGGTGATGGTCGCCCTTCGTGCCGAAGAGCGGGATCCCCTTGTGCGTGCAGATCGTCTTGATGCCGATCTCGCGCGCCTTCTCGATCATCGGGAGGCCGAACTTCTCGTCGTCGAGCCAGTACCCTTTGCCGTCGGGGCCGAAGAGCGTGTAGACCTTCCACGCCGCGATCGGGAAGTCCTTGGCGACCTTTTCCATCCCGTCGAGCGACGCCTTGACCTCACCGATGTTCGGCGCAACGAGCGCGTGGACCCACAGGCGAGGCGACTTGCCGATCGAGTCGATGAGCTCGCGTGTCCGCGCGGCGTCCTTGTCGGGAAGGGGCTGGCCCTCGGTCGTCGCGGGGACCGCGCTCAACACGGCGCACGTGGTGTCGCTGTCGAGAAAGATCTCCTTCACGTACGCGTAGCGGCCAAAGTCGGTCTTGCCGGGCAGAAATTTCAGGAACGTCTTCATCCCCGGATTCGCCTTCTCCCAGGCGGCGCCCGGCATGACGTGATGCGTCTGGATGTCGAAGATGAATTCGTCGCCGGCGAGGACGGAGGATGCGACGGCGGGATCGACGGCTGCGTCCGCCGGGAGGGCGTAAGCACTCGTTCCGGTCGCGGCGTTGATCCCCATGAGGCA
>CAYXVY010000335.1:0-59487 GCA_964468745.1 uncultured Planctomycetales bacterium
TCGATCGCCTGCTCGATGCGGGTCAAGCGCTCGTCGATCTGCACAAGGGCCGGATCCGGCAAACCCTTCTTCCGGCGTCCCACGCCATGCGCGATGGCTTGCACCAACATGACGAGGGCGAACGTGCCAGAGATGATGGCGGTAAAGACCACGACTGCGGTGTTACGGTCCACAAGTGCCTCCGGGTCGTGACCGACCTGCCGCCTCAAACAATCTACGCGACGCCGGAGCAAAGGTGTCATCAGGCGCGGGCGCCTGCGACGGGAGCCCGTTGCAGAAGCGCAGCCGTTCCGGCAGGTTCCCAGCGCTGCGTCGCCGACCGCGAACGCGCTGTCCGATCCCTCCTGAATGCCCACGATCCATGTCTGATATCGACGTCCTGCTCGAGGAGAACCGGAGATTCGATCCGCCGGCGGGCTTCACAGCGCGAGCGCACGTGCGGGATTGGTCCGTGCATGCGCAGGCGACCGCGGACTACGAATCCTGGTGGGCCGAGCAGGCACGGGCGTTGGAGTGGATTCGCCCGTGGCACACGGTGCTCGAATGGCGCCCGCCGCGCGCCAAATGGTTTCTCGGTGGACAGGTCAACGTCTCGCAGAATTGCGTGGACCGGCACATCACCACACCGCGTCGCAATAAGGCGGCGATCGTCTGGGAAGGAGAGCCGGGCGATGAGCGCACACTCACGTACGCGGATCTGCTGCGCGCCACCTGCCGCTTCGCCAACGGACTCAAGTCTCTCGGCGTGAAGCGCGGGGATCGCGTGACGCTCTACTTGCCGATGATCCCGGAACTCGCGATCGCGATGCTTGCCTGCACGCGCATCGGCGCGGTGCACAGCGTCGTCTTCGGCGGCTTCAGCGCGGAGTCGCTGCGCGATCGCATCAACGACTCGAAATCGAAAGTCGTCGTGACCTCCGACGGCGGATGGCGCCGCGGGCAGGTCGTGCCGCTCAAGAAGAGTACGGACGACTCCCTCGTTGGCACGTCGACCGTCGAACACGTCGTCGTCGTCAAGCGGACCGGCCAGACCTGCGACATGTGGCCGCCTCGCGACGTCTGGTGGGACGACGTCGTCAAGAACCAGCCGTACACGTGCGCGCCGGAGTCGATGGACTCCGAGGACATGCTGTATCTGCTCTACACGAGCGGCTCGACGGGGAAGCCGAAGGGGATCAAGCACACGACGGGCGGATATCTTGTCGGGTGCGCGGCGACCGCGAAGTGGATCTTCGATCTGAAGGACGACGACGTCTACTGGTGCACCGCCGACATCGGATGGGTGACGGGACACAGCTACGTCGTCTACGGCCCGCTGGCCAACGGTGCGACGGTGCTGATGTACGAAGGCGCCCCCGACTGGCCGGGAAAGGACCGTTTCTGGGCGACGATCGCGAAGCATCGCGTGTCGGTCTTCTATACCGCACCGACGGCGATCCGCACGTTCATGAAGTGGGGAGAAGATCTACCGAAGAAGCACGATCTTACGAGCCTGCGGCTCTTGGGGTCGGTCGGTGAGCCGATCAATCCCGAAGCGTGGGTCTGGTATCAGAAGGTGATCGGCGGCGGCCGCTGTCCCGTGGTCGATACGTGGTGGCAGACCGAGACGGGTCACATCCTCATCTCGCCGCTGCCGGGCGTGACGACGCTCAAGCCGGGGTCGGCGACACGGGCGTTCCCGGGCATCGAGGCGGATGTCGTCGACGAGAAGGGAAAGAGCACCGACAGCGGGTATCTCGTCATCAAGTCGCCGTGGCCGGGGATGCTGCGCGGCATCTACGGCGACGACGAGCGTTACAAGGAGGTCTACTGGTCGAAGTATCCGAAGTGGTATTTCACCGGCGACGGGTGCAAGCGCGACAAGGACGGCTACTTCTGGCTGCTGGGACGCGTGGACGACGTCCTCAAGGTGAGCGGCCACCGGCTCTCGACGATGGAGATCGAAAGCGCTCTCGTCGATCACAAGGCGGTCGCGGAGGCGGCCGTCATCGGAAAGCACCACGACATCAAGGAGAACGCCGTCGTCGCGTTCGTTTCCCTGCGTGCGGGGAACGAGCCGGGGGACGCGCTTATGAAGGAGCTCAAGGAGCACGTTTCGAAGAAGATCGGTTCGCTCGCGCGACCCGATGACGTCATATTCACGGCGGAGTTGCCGAAGACGCGGTCGGGCAAAATCATGCGCCGGCTGCTGCGCGACATCGCCGAAGGTCGCGCGCTCGGAGACACCACGACGCTTGCCGACGGGGCTGTCGTGAAGTCGCTCAAGGACAAGTACGAGTCGCAGGAGGGTTAGGGCACGAACATCCTCGATCACATCTGGAAGTCGCAGGCGCACGTCGTTGTGCCCCTGGTCGCGATGTGGACGACGATTGGCGCGCTTGCGGGGGCGGCCTTGGCCCTGCTCTTGTACTGGGCGGTCGCGCGCGGCGGCGGCTGGCGGTGGGAGTGGAAACACGCGACGTGGTTCCGCGTGCTCTCGGCGCTGTGGATCCTCGTCGGATTCGGACTCGTCGGCGCGTGGGCGGGATTCTGCGAAGGAGGTCTGAGGGGCACTGAGCGTGTTGTGCGCGACAGCCAGCTCAGAACGGAGGGGCTCGACCGCGCGGGACGCCTCGCCGCATTCGCCATGGCGTGGCTCGATTCGGCGCTGGCGAATAACGCCACCGGCCGGCCCATGCCGCCGACCGAAGATCAGTGGAAGCAACTCGAAGCCTTCGAGCGTGGCGAGACGGAGATTCCGCTTGCTGCGATGGTGGGACGACTGGATGCCGTGGAAGAAAAAGTCGTTCTCGCGGCTGCGGCGGAGGGGAAGGAACGCCTGCGTGCGAAGATGGCGATCATCGACAACCCGTGGGTCGGCACGTCTGTCGACTGGACGCTTGCGCTGGTCGCGCGTCGGACACTGCGTGGAAAGCTCGGCGAGGGGGCAGGGAAGGCGGGCATCGACGCTGCGGAGTTCTTCCGCATGCTCCCGGATGCGGCGCGCGCTTCGGGAGATCCCGCGGGACTGTCGCACGCCGAACTCTCGACGCACATAGTCGAGCACACGATCATCCCGGGGATCATGACACCGGTACGATCGGCTGTGCGATTCCAACAAGTACTGGCGATCCTGATCGCGCTCGGCATCGCTGTCCCGCCGCTTGCGCTGTTTGCCATCGCCCGCGCCGTCGCGCGGAAGCGGGCGACTCCGCCGGCTATTTCTTCTCCAGCGTAATCAGGTCGACGACGAAGTCGATCGCCTGCGTCCGGTCCCAGTGGAAGAAGGCGAGCTTCTTCACCTTGTCTCGATCGAGCCGGCTATTGGTCCCGGGTCGCCCCCACTGCCGGTCGAACTTCGAGATGTCGATCGCGATCCTCTTCCAGTCGTTGGTCACCGCGAAATCCGCGGAGAACTCCTCCGAGACATCCTCGTCCTCGATGAGCATGCATCGCATGACGCCCGTGCCTCCGGAGTTCTTCCGCGTCGCCTTCACCCAGAAGCTGATCGACTCTGCGCGTGCGTCCAGGGTGTCGAGCGGCGTGCTGATGAAGGACCAGTTTCCCCCTCGAGAGCAAGGGAAGGTGAAACTTCCGGCCCGTTTCCCCTCGGTCGCGTCCTCCAGGGTGCCAAAGGTCGGCCCCGCGTCGGTATCGAAGTCGGGCGACCAGGTCCTGTTGGGATCCTCGAAGTCGCACCGCCACAGCACGTTTGACAGTTTCGCCGCTTCGCGCTCGCACTCTTCGCGCAGCTTCTTCACGGACGCGTCCTTCGACGCCTTGGTCCCTGAATATTCCGCGGCGAGCTGTTCGAGGAGTTTGGCCGCGTCCTCATACCGCTTCTTCTGGGCCGCCTCCTTCGCGCGCTTCAGGCAGTCGGCGGCATCCTCCTCCCGCCGCTTCGCCCGCAGGTCATCGATGCGCTTCTGCATGGACTTCATGGCCTCGCGGTTCGATTCGTACGCGGTGCTGTCCTTGTGGGACGCGCGGAATCCGTCGAGCTTCGCGGACGCCTCCTGCCAGTTGTTGGCCTTCATGAGGCGCTCGAAGTCCTCCTGCATGTCCTTCCACGCCGTGAGGGCGCGCTTCTCCATCTGCCCCCGGTCCGCCTTGGCAACCTGCTGGCGGAGCAGGGCGATATCCGGTTCGTTCGCGCGGTACGTGGATGTTTTCCCCGCGAGCTCGAGGAGTTCGAGCAGTGGAACCGCGTCGCCCCACGCCGAGCGATTGACGGCGATCTTGAGCTGCGCGTACGTCTCCTCGGCCACGATCTCGTCCTTTGCGGCGGCTTCGCACCCGTCGATGAAGTGCCGCATGGCACGCACGCGCCGGGTACCGGAGAATCTGGAGGTGGCGACAGCGATCTGCTCCACCGCCTTCTTCCAGAGCGTAGCCTTGAGGTGGCTTTGGATGGCTTTCAGGACTTCCTCCGCCGCGCGCTCGCGCTCGCAATCCTCCAGCGCACGCTGGAGCGCATCCGCCGTCACTCCCGCGGCCGGCTGGAGTGACTCGAGGATCTTGCGTGCGCGAGCGACCTGCGCCGGGTCCTCGCCCGACGCGTCCAAGACCGCCATCGCCTCGCGATATTGCTTTTCCGTGTCCCTCGCGCTGTCCGCGAGACCCGTTTTGCACTGCGCGGTCATCGTCCCGAGTGCGACCGTCTTTTCTCGCACGAAGGCGAGATTCGCGTACGCGCTCTGCAGCTTGTCGAGCCGGGCGAGCGCGTCGGACCAGCGGGACGATTTGACGTCGGTCTCCGCAAGGGCCCAGAGCTCCGCGGCTTCCTTCAGCTTTTTCGGATCGTCGGCAGCCGCTGGAGGAACCACGGATGTCGTCGCAGTCGGCGGCGGTGGCCGCGCTGTCGTCCCGGCCACAGGACCGTCCGTCTTCTTATCGCTGCCACTGACGGCGAAGATGACGATCAGTCCGACGATCAGCAACGCGGCGACCCCGAAGACAAGCCCGAGACTCGACGACGGCCGCGTGGGGACCGCGTGCCGGTGCACCGTGTCGTGGAGGACACGCTTCGTCCGCGTGGTATGCCCGGGCCGCGCGTGCGTCGGTGCCGTCCCGCTCTGGATGTGCTTCAGATCGTCGATGAGCTCGCGCGGCGTCTGGTAGCGGTTCGTCCGGTCTTTCTCGAGGAGCTTGAGGAGCACGAGCGTGAAGTGCTCCGAGAGCTTCGGGTTGTGCTTGCGGGGATCGATGGGCGCCTGGTGAAGATGCTTGTCCAGGGTGTCCTGGTGCGTCTTGCCGAGGAAGACGAGCTGACCCGACGCGAGGACGTACGCCGTGGCGCCGAGCGAATAGAGGTCCGCGCGGACGTCGAGCTTGTCGGGCGTCTGGATGTGGTCGGGCGACATGTAATACGGCGTGCCGACGACGTAGCCGTCCATCGTGAGCGACTGCTCGCGCTCCATGCCGCGCGCGAGACCGAAGTCGCAGACCTTCACAATCCCGTCCGCGGTGATCATCAGGTTCTCGGGCTTGATGTCGCGGTGCACCATCTTGTGTTGGTGCACATAGTCGAGCGCCTCGGCGACCTGAATCGCGATGTCGATCACGCGCGACTCGGCCAGCGGCTTCTCCTTGTCGAAGATCTCGCGGGCCGTGCGGCCATCGACGTACTCCATGATGAAGAAGTAGGTCTCGCCGACGTTGCCGACGTCAATCGCATGGATGATGTTCTTGTGGTCGAGCGCGGCGGCCGCGCGTGCCTCGCGAAGGAAGCGCGCGACGTACGACGCGTCTTTCGTGTAGAGGCTGGAGAGCACCTTCACTGCGACGGTGCGGTTCATGCTCTCCTGGAGCGCCTTGTAGACGGTGCCCATGCCGCCCGAGGCGATTTTCGACATGATCTTGTAACCGGGGATCGACGAGTTCGTGACCCCGAGCGCCTTCAGCACGGCGCGGCGCTGATCGTCGGTGAGGTATCCCTTCTTGACGAAAATGTCGCCGAGCGGCTCGTCGACGCCCATCGCGTGCATCTTCTGCTGCACGTCGAGCGTCTCCGTGAGCTGCGCTTCGCCAATGAACTTCAGGCGCACAGCCATGGCACCGAAGCCGCGATCGGACTTGCCCGTCTCCTTCTCGGCCATTCCTATCAATATAAACCCGCCGGAGGCGCGGCGTTTACTCCGATGCACAATCCCCGGAACCCGCGGTCTTAGACGCGCTGAAATAACGCCGCGCCTACTTCGAAGCGCTCGACGCCGGCCGGGCGCGGCCCTGCTGCCACTGGCGCAGGAACTCTATCTCCTCCCGCATCGTGACGGACAACGGCACCATTGCGCGCATGACGTCGAGAATCAGATCCGTCGTGCATTCCTTGCTGTCGGCGAAGGCCTGCTCGACCGCTTCCTTGACCGCGGCCTCGATGTCAGCGCCCGTGTATCCTTCGGACGCCGCCACAAGTCGATCGATGTCGAACTTCGTCGGATCTTTCTTCCGTTTCGCGATGTGGATCGCGGCGATCTCGCGGCGCTCGGGCGGGCCGGGGAGATCGACATAGAAAATCTCGTCGAAGCGCCCCTTGCGGAGGAATTCCGGCGGCAGCCGCTTCACCTGGTTGGCCGTCGCGACCACGAAGACCGTGGCCTTTTTCTCCTGCATCCACGTGAGGAAGGTCGAAAGTACTCGGGCGGTGACGCCGCCGTCGACGGAATCGCTGCCACCGAGGCCGCTGAAGCCTTTTTCGATCTCGTCGATCCAGAGGATCGCGGGGGCGAGCGACTCGGCGAGCCGGATTGCTCCACGCATGTTCTCCTCGCTCGCGCCGATCCACTTCGAGAAGACGCGGCCGATGTCGAAGCGCAGGAGGGGCAGCCGCCAGAAGCTCGAGATCGCCTTGGCCGTGAGGCTCTTGCCGCACCCGGGCACGCCGATGAGGAGCAGGCCGCGGGGCGCGTCGACTCCCGCCTGCCGCGCCTCCGTGCTGAACGCGCGGTGCTTCACCTTCAGCCAGCTCTTGAGCGCGTCGAGGCCGCCCACGTTGTCGAGCGTCTCCTGCGGCGGATAGAACTCGAGGGCGCCCGACTTCTTTACGATCTGGCCCTTCTCGGCGAGGATCTGCGAGAGGTCGTGCGCGTCCAGCGAGTGGTCCTTGAAAGCGGACTTGCGGATCGCGTGCTCGGCTTCGTCGAGCGTGAGGCCCTGGAGCGAGCGGACGACCTCGTCGATCTCGCGATCCGTGAGCTTCACGGAGATTCCGTCCATCCGCAGATCCGTGTCCTTGTCGCTTCCGCCGCCGCTGTCGGTGACTATTTCTTGTTGGAGCTTCGGGATGACGGTCGTTTTCACGTGATCGAGCAGCTCGTTGTAGCACGGGACGGGGAATTCGATGACGGTCGCCGCCTTCTCGATCTCGCCTGGGAGGATCAGGGTCGGCGCGAGGATGATGAGATTGCGCTCGCTCCCCTGGATCGTCGCGAGCGTGTCGCGCATCTTGCGGATGACGATGTAAGAGCCGTCCACATCCTCGCGCAGGAACGTGTGGAAGTCGCAGAGGACGGAAACAGTGTTGGGCTTCGCGTTGGCGACCGCGTCGAGCGCGGCCGTGGCGACCTGCGTGGGAACCCCCTCCTCCTTCTTGCCGAACCCTTTCGTCGCGGTCCAGACCTGCACCGTGCGCTGGAGACGCGCGGCAACGCCGCGCAGCGCCTTGAGCACCCGCTGCTCCTCATGTGAGATGAGGTAAAGCAGGGGATATCCCGACTTCAGGTAGAGCTCGATCTCCGCGCACGTTTCGTCGATCAGCTTCTTCGAGCTCGGCGCGAAGAACTCCTTCTTGCACTTCGTACAGCTCGTGAGGCGCCCCTCCTGCTCGACGGGCACTTCGACCTTCGCGCCGCACTCGCACTGGTAGGTGGACATGCGTGGTTAGACTACCCGCCCCCCAACCTGTAACCTGACCCTGTGTTCAACCGGGTGACCCCAGAGGTCGTCGGGCTCCTGAAGGCAATTGTGGGCCCGGAGCACGTGCTTGTCGAGGACATAGAGAAGTACGGTCACGACGAGACCGAGGACTTCTGGTTCCCGCCGGAAGTCGTCGTGCGGCCGCGCACGACGAAGGAAGTGTCGGCGGTCGTGCGTCTCGCGAATGAGCGACGGATCGCCGTGACGCCTCAGGCGGCGCGTACGAGTCTCTCCGGGGGCGCGCTGCCGGTGCACGGTGGGATCGCGCTTGCGATTGAACGCATGAACCGGATCCTTGACGTCGATGTTGAGAATCTCTTCATTGTGACGGAGCCGGGGGTCGTGACGCAGACGCTCCAGGAGGAAGTCGAGAAGCACGGGCTCTTCTACGGCCCCGATCCGGCTAGTCGCGGATCGTGCATGATCGGAGGCAACGTCGCGCACAACGCCGGCGGCCCGCGCGCGCTGAAGTACGGCGTGACGAAGGACTGGGTCTACGGGCTCGAAGTGGTCCTGCCGTCGGGCGAAATCATCCGCACGGGCGGAAAGTTGCTGAAGAATGTCGCCGGGTACAACCTGACGCAGCTCTTCGTCGGCAGCGAGGGAACGCTTGGCGTCGTGACGGAAGTCACGCTCAAGCTCGTCCCGAAGCCGAAGTTCAACAAGACGATGCTGGCGCCCTTCCCGAGCGTCGCGGCGGCGGCGACCGCGGTGACGAAGATCTTCGCGGCGCAGATCGTCCCCTGCGCGTGCGAATACATGGAGCGCGCGGCGGTCGAAGCGGTGGAGCGCCGCAAGGGACAGAAATTCCCGGGCAGCGACGGCGCGGAGGCCATGCTCCTCGTAGAGGTCGACGGCATGGATGAGGGGCGGTGCGAGGAGGACTTGGCCGCGATCGCGGAGATCTGCCAGTCGTGCGGCGCGCCCGACGTGTTCCTCGCCGCCGACGCGGAGAAACGCGCCTCGGTGTGGGCGATGCGCCGGTCAATCGGCGAGGCGGTGAAGTCGATGTCGCCGTACCGCGAGGAGGATACGGTCGTTCCGCGCTCGCGGCTGCCGGAACTCGTCGCGGCGATCCACGACGTCTCGAAAAAGCACGGCATCGTTGCGATCAGCTATGGCCATGTCGGCGACGGCAATATCCACGTCAATCTGCTGAAGATGGGGCTGTCGGACGAGGAGTGGACGCGCAAGCTGGAGCCGGCAGTGCGGGAACTGTTTGAACGGACCGTCGCGCTCGGCGGGCAGATCACCGGCGAGCACGGCGTCGGCTTCGTGCAGCGGAATTACATGTCGATCCCGTTCCCGCCGCACCATCTCGATCAACTGCGCGCCGTGAAGCGGGCGTTCGATCCGAACGGCATCATGAATCCGGGGAAGGTGTTTCCGGACGTGGCCGGGGAGACGATCGTCGAGCGCCATCGTACGCGCGCGACGGTGACCTAGGAGGAACGATGAAAGGGAAGAGCGTCGCGATCCTCGTCGAGGACCTCTACCAGGAGATGGAGGTCTGGTATCCCGCGTATCGCCTGCGCGAGGCGGGGGTAAAGACGGTCTTCGTCGGGACGGGCAAGCCGGAGTACAAAAGCAAGCTGGGTTATCCCGCGAAGGCGGAGGTCGATGCGAAAGAGGTGAATGCCGGCGTATTCGACGGCATCGTCGTCCCCGGCGGTTACGCGCCGGACATTCTGCGTCGCTACGACGCCGTCAATCAGCTCGTCGCCGACATCTTCAAGGCGGGCGGCGTGGTGAGTGCGATCTGCCATGGCCTCTGGGTCTGCTGCAGCGCGGGCATCCTGAAGGGCCGGACGGCCACGTGCTTCTTCGCGGTAAAGGATGACGTCATCAATGCCGGTGCGAAGTATGTCGACAAGGAGGTCGTCGTCGATAGAAACCTCGTTACATCGCGCATGCCGGACGACTTGCCCGCCTTCATGCGCGAGACGCTGAAACTGCTGGGGACAAAATGAGAACATTTCCTCTCGCACTGCTTCTCCTGGCGGCCTGCTCGCAGAAGCCTCAGGCGACGATCATTCTCGCCACGACGACGAGCGTGCAGGATTCGGGGCTCCTCGACGAGTTGCTGCCGGCGTTCACGAAGAAGACGGGGATCGCGGTGAAGCCGATCGCGGTCGGCAGCGGCGAAGCGATCGAGATGGCGCGGCGCGGGGCGGCCGACGCGGTGCTCGCGCATTCGCCGGACGCGGAGTTGAAACTCGTCGAGGAGGGCGTCGCACTCGACCGGCGCACGATCATGACCAACACGTTCCTGATCGTCGGTCCCGCGGACGATCCGGCGAAGGTCAAGGGAGCCCCGTCGGCGCGCGAGGCGTTCGTGCGCATCGGGTCGTCAGGGCGGTTCGTGTCGCGCGGTGACAAATCGGGGACGCACGCGCGTGAAATGAAGCTGTGGACGGAGCAGCCGGGCGGTCCCCGCTACATCCAGTCGGGTGCGGGCATGGGCGAAACGCTCCTGATCGCGGATCAGAAGGGGGCGTACACGCTCGCGGACCTCGCCACGTTCCTCGCCTTCGAAAAGCGTGTGAAGCTCGTTGTGCTCTTCGAGGGGGGGGACGATCTCGTGAACCGCTATTCCGTGATGCGGGTCAAAACGGGCGCGCCGGAGGCGGCGAAGTTCGTGGAGTGGATGACGACGGATGCGCTCCCGCTGGTCGCGGAGTTCGGCAAGGCGAAGTACGGCCGCGCGTTGTTCGTCCCGGAAGGAAAATGAACGACACGCTTGAAGTCACGGTGCGCTCTTTACAAGTGTCGGGAGTGGCGACGCTGGTCGCGGCCGCCGCGGGAATCCCGCTAGGGGTCATCGTGGCCGTCAGCGATCGTCGCGCGGCGCGCGCGTGTCTCGTGATGGCGAATGCTGGCATGGCGCTGCCGCCGGTGCTCGTGGGACTTGTCGTCGCTATGGCGCTCTGGCGCGGCGGCCCGCTCGGTGGCCTTGACCTCATCTATACGCCGGGCGCGATGGTCATCGCCCAGGCGGTGATTGCGTTCCCGCTGGTCGTCGCTTTGACCGCGGCGGCGGTGAGGGCGCTCGACCCGGAGCTGTGGACGCAGACGCGTGCACTCGGGGCGACGCGCCTGCAGTGTGCGAGCGTGCTCCTCCGCGAGGCGCGCACCGGCCTGCTGGCGGCGGTCCTGGCGGCGTTTGGCGCGGCGCTGTCGGAAGTCGGCGCCGTAATGATGGTCGGCGGCAACATCGCGGGGCAGACGCGCGTGCTCACGACCTCGGTTCTCCTCGCGACGAGGATGGGCGAATTCGACCGCGCCATCGGCCTAGGCGCCGTGCTCCTCGGTTTGTCGATCGCGATTGCCGCGTGTGTTACCATCGCACAGGGAAAGACATGGCTGCGACCGTCGGCACGCTGAAGCCGTTCGTCGAGGCGGGGGGACTCAGGTTCCGTTACGCGTCCGGTTGGAGCCTGAAGGTGGACGCGCTCGCGATCGCGCGTGGCGAGACCGTGGGGCTCGTGGGCCCGAACGGGGCGGGGAAGTCCACCCTGCTGAGGCTGCTCGCGGGCCTTGAGGCGCCTACGGAAGGCACGGTTCGACTGGACGGCACCTCCGTCGATACGAAACGAATCGGGTTTGTCTTCCAGCGGCCGGTGCTCTATCGGGGAACCGCGCTCGATAACGTCGCGATCGCGCTGCGGTTGCGCGGGCGTCGCGATGCGAAGGAACGCGCGCTCGAGTGGATGGAGCGGCTCGAAATTGCGCGCCTCGCGGGTGACGACATGCGGGCGCTCTCGGGCGGCCAGGTGCAACGGGTCGCGCTCGCGCGTGCGCTCATCAGCGAGCCCGAACTACTGCTCCTGGACGAACCCTTTGCCAATCTCGACGCCCTTGCGCGTAAGCGGTGGCGGGAGGAACTGGCGTCCCACGCACGGAATCGGTCGATCGTGATCGTTTCTCATGATTCCGCCGACCTGCGCGCGATGACCCGGCGCCTCGAAGTGATCGCCGACGGCGTGCTTTTGCCGCGCGATCACGCCGTAGCGCAGCTGTGGCTGTCGCACGGGGCGTGACCTGTCACACCCGGATCGCGGGCAAATCGCTGTGATCGCGGTTCGTGCGGCGTCCGGTAACTAAGGAAACGAGGGTCCAAACATGATCGTTCATGCGGCCGTCTTTGCAATCGCCGTACTCGGTCAGAGCGATGAGGTGGAAAAGTACGAACTGGAACTCCGCGTGAAGAACGCCGAGCATCGCTCCCAGTTTGCGGACGGGGAGATCAAGCGGCTGCGCGAGATGATGCCGCGCCAGATCCAGTCTGCGGACGTCGCGGCCGCGTCGCTGCGAACTCTCAAGAATCTTCGCATCACCGTCGATGCGCAGAGCACGCCGCTTGCCGACCTTCTCGCATCGTGGTCGAAGCACTCGGGGCTCACGTTTAAGATCGATCCCGAGGTAGGCAAAGACTGGGCAAAAGAGCAGGTCATGTCCATCAAGGTCGTGGACATCCTCATGGAGAGCATGCTGAAGCTCTGCCTGCAGCCCAGTCAGTTCGATTTCGTCGCCACCGTTTCCGGCGAGATCCTCATCTCAACCAAGGAGCGCTGCACTGCGCTGGCCAGGAAGACCGTCACGGCTCCCGCGCTGATCGACTACATCCTCTCGTACGCGCCTGCCTCCGATGCCGCGCGCGCCGCCGCTGAAAAGCGGCTGCGCGAGTTGCTGCCGCGACTCGACAGCGACGATCCGGACGCGCGCGAGGACGCGCATTCGCAGATCGTCCACATGGGACGCGGCGCGCACGACGTGCTCAAGACGCTCGCATGGGAGGCGAAGACGGCCGACGGCGGGGCGCGCGTGAAGGAGATCGTCACACAGTTCGATGCCGCCCGCGCGGCCACGGATCCCACGGGACTGCAGCGCGACGTGCTTTTCCTCGCCCAGATCGACGATCCGCGCGCGCGCGAGCGACTGAAGCGCATCCTCGGGGGCGTGCGCCCTTTCGACACGGACGGCATGCCGGAGGGCGCGGGCGCGGCGGACTATCTCTGCGGCTGGTGGGCGTGGGCGCAACACCGCGTCACGTGGGATGCCGCCAAGGACGCGTACGTGCGGAAGTAGCGGTCCGTCTACACGTCGTCGAACGCAGGCGGGTAGCGTACGACGCTGCGGACGCCCTCGAGCGCGCCGTCACGCACCGGCAGCACCATCCAGTTCGCGTCCCGCCAGTCATGCGGCGGCAGGATGCCGTGCTGTCGCGCGCGCACGAATCCGAAACGCGGATAGAACTTTGGGTGACCGAGGACGATCACGAGGCCGTGCCCGAGAGCGCGCGCGACGTCGAGCGACGATCGCACGAGCAGACTGCCGATCCCGCGCCGCTGATGAGACGGCCGCACCGCCATTGGGCCCAACGCGAGCACCGGCGTAGCGTCACCGATTATTGCCTTCGTGAAGAGGATGTGCCCCACGACGACGTCCTGGATCGCAAAGCGCGAGAGCTCCGGGATCCAGGCCTCGCCGCCGCGCAACTGATCGACGAGCCGCGCCTCGTTCTCCTTCGGGAACGCCTCGCGGTTGACGGATCGAATCGCATCGATGTCGCCCGGCCGCTCCGTGCACACCAGGATGTCGCGTTCCACGCTATCGCCGAGCGGCGGCCTGCTTCTTTGCGCTCTTCGTGTTCGTCGCGGTATCGCGTTCGATCTTCACCGCGCAGAACTTGAACTCCGGGATCTTCCCGATCGGATCGAGCTCGTCGATCGTGAGTAAATTCGCCGCCGCCTCGCGGAAGTGAAACGGCAGGAAGCACGCCCCCGGCGTCTCGCGCGTCGAGAGCTTCACGCGGATCTGCACCGTCCCGCGACGGCTCGACACGCGCACCCAGTCGCCCTGCTTCACCCCAAGCGCCTTCGCATCCTGCCCGTGAATCCAGATTTGCGCGTTGGGCGCGATCGCGTCGAGCGCCTTCGAGCGCCGCGTCATCGACCCCGTGTGCCAGTGCTGGAGCAGCCGCCCCGTGTTGAGCACGAACGGGTACTCCTTGTCGGGCAGCTCCTTCGCCGCCTCCCACTCCGCCGGCGAGAACTTGCCGCGCCCGCTCTTCGTCGGGAAGCCGTCGGGATAAAGCACGATCGGCCCGTCGGTGTTGACCGGATCCGCATTCGGATAGAGCTTGCCCGTGAGACCGAGATTCGCATACGTCAGGTTCGTCAGGCTCTTGCCGCACCCCGACAGCTCCGCGAACACCTCTTCAGGCCCCGAGTACTTCATCGGGTAGCCCATCCGGGTCGAGATCTCGCAGATCACCTCCCAGTCGAGCCGTGCCTGGCCCGGCATCTTGAGCGCGGGCCGCCCCACCTGCACGCGGCGATCGGTGTTCGTGAACGAGCCGAGCTTCTCGAGATACGAGCTCGCCGGCAGCACGACGTCGGCAAATTCCGCCGTCTCGGTCAGGAAGATGTCCTGCACGACGAGGAAGTCGAGATGCGCGAGCGCCTTGCGCACCTTGTTGACGTTCGGGTCCGACAGGAACGGATTCTCGCCGAGGATGTACATCCCCTTGATCCGCCCCTCGAGCGCGCCTTTCGCGATCTCGACGACCGTGAGCCCCTTCTTCGGATCGAGCTTGCGCCCCCACAGCTTCTCGAACCGGCCGCGGATCTCCGGATTCTCGACCGACTGGTAGTCGGGGAAGAACATCGGGATGAGGCCCGAGTCGCTCGCCCCCTGCACGTTGTTCTGACCGCGCAGCGGATGAAGCCCCGCGCCCGACTTGCCCACGTTGCCCGTCATCAGGATGAGCGAGATCAGGCAGCGCGCGTTGTTCGTCCCGTAGACGTGCTGTGAAATCCCCATCCCCCAGTAGACGATCGCCGCCTTCGCCTTGCCGAAGACGCGCGCCACCTCGCGGATGCGGTCCGGCGCGACGCCGCAGATCTTCGACGCCATCTCCGGCGTGTACTTCGCGACGACCGGCTTCAGCGCCTCGAAATTTTCCGTGTGCTTCTCGAGGTACTCGCGGTTGACGAGCCCCTCCTCGATGATGACGTTCATCATCGCGTTGTAGAAGGCGACGTCCGTGCCAGGCTTGATCTGGCAGAAGTACTGCGCGTGCTTCGAGATCTCCTCCGCGCGCGGATCGATGACGATGAGCTTCGTCCCGTTCTTCGCCGCCTCCTTGAAGAAGCTGGCGGCGACGGGGTGGTTCGACGTGGTGTTCGTGCCGGCGAGGAGCGCCACCTCCGCGTTCTTGACGTCGCCGTACGTCGTCGTCACCGCGGCCGTCCCGATGCACTCCATGAGCGCCGCGACGCTCGACGCATGACACAGGCGCGTGCAGTGGTCGACGTTGTTCGTTCCCCAGGCGGCGCGGACGAGCTTCTGGAAGAGGTAGGCCTCCTCGTTCGAGCACTTCGCGCTGCCGAAGCCGGCGAGCGCGCCCGGCCCGTGCGTGTCGCGGATCGTCGAGAGCTTTTCCGCGACGAGCGTGAGCGCCTCGTCCCACGTCGCCTCGCGGAACGCGGGCATGACTTCCTTGTAGTCGACGAGTCCGCCCGGCTTGTGGCGCCCGTCGTTGTCCCCCTTCACGTCCTTCGAGAGCGCCCCCTTCGGATAGAACTCCTTCCGGCGGATGAGCGGCACCGTGAGGCGCTGCGGGTGGCTCGCGTAGTCCCAGCCGTAGCGGCCCTTCACGCAGAGGCGCGACTGGCTTCCCGGCTGCGAGCGGCCGTCGGCGTAGAGAACCTTGTTCTCCTTCTCGTCGACGTGAAACGTCAGCGCGCAGCCGACGCCGCAGTACGGGCAGACGCTGTCCACTTTCTTCAGCTCTTCACGCGGCTTGATCGGAAGCGTGATCGCCTTGTTGACGAGGGCGCCCGTCGGGCAGACGGCGGCGCACTCGCCGCACGCGACGCACGTTGATTGGCCCATCGGGTTGTCGAGGTCGAACGCGATGCGCGCCGTGTACCCCTTGCCGGTGCGGCCGATCACATCGTTCGACTGGATGTCGTCGCATCCGCGGATGCAGCGGTCGCACATGATGCAGGCCTGGTGATCGACGGCGATGACGGGGGAGCTCGAGTCCTTGGGCCGACCGTTCCCATGCGAGAACTTCTTGCCGGTGACGCCGTAGCGCTTCGCGAGCTTTGTGAGCTCGTTTCCGCCGACGGTCGTGTCCTTGGGGTCGATGGCGGGCTGATCGGACATCAGCAGTTCGGTGAGCATCGCGCGCGACTTCTCGACCTTGTCGTTCTTCGTGTCGACCTTCATCGCGTTCTCGCACGGGCGCACGCACGACGCGGCGAGGACGCGTCCGCCGACGTCGACGACGCACAGGCGGCAGACGCCGACCGGCTTGAGACGCGGGTCGTGGCAGAGAACGGGGATTTCGACGCCGTTCTGCCGCGCGGCGTCCCAGATCGTCGTGCCGTCGGGCACGGTCACGGGCTTGCCGTCGATCGTCAGCGTTACGCTCACAGGCTGAGCTCCTTCAGCAGCGGCTGCGGGAGGTAGCCCTCGTCCGTCCAGCCTCGCGCCACATTATAGGCGCGGACCATTCGCTGCAATCGTTCGCGCGGCAGGACCTCCGAGAAGAACCGCGCGGGTAGCGTGTCGGTGTCGGGCGTCCACCCCTCGCGGATGTTGAATGCCTTTTTCATGTCGACGATGCGTCGCGCCGTCGCGCGGAGCTCGTCGGCGGTGACGTCCCAGCCGGTGACGGCGCGGAGCATGTCGGCGGACTCCGTCCAGATGTCGGTGAAGACCCCGCGCAGGAACTTGCAGAGGATGAGCGAATCGATGAGCGCCGCACGGTTCTCGGGCTCGAGGGCCAGACGGGCCGCCTCCTCGTTGCCGTGGAGTCGATCGACCTTGTCGGAGAAGTCGAGCTCGTACGCGCCGCTCTTGTTGTGGTCGGCGCCGCGCGTCCCGACGGCGAACCCGAGCGCCATCGTCTGGAGCGTGCGGGGATCGTAGCCGGGGATCTCGAGTCCCTTGACGTGGGGGGCGAAGTCGACGCCGCCGAGCTTCTCCGACGCGCGCTTCGAGCCTTCGGCGAGGGTGGCGCCGAGGCCGCGACGGTGCGCGATGTCTTCGAGCAGGCCGAGGATGGGCTCGCCGAACTTCGGGCCATCGAGCATGCCGCGCTGCGTGCACTCCATCGCCCACGCAATCGTCCCGCCGGCGCTGACGGTGTCAAGCCCGAGCTCGTCGCACTTCCTCGACGCGGCGATGACGGTGTCGGGGTCGCCGATCCCGAGGAGCGGGCCGAGCGCGAAGAGGTTCTCGTACTCCATCCGGACGCCACCCTCGGGCGAGCCATAGATGTGCTCGCAGCCGATGGTGCACGACGCGCACGACTTCTGTGCCTTCTCGCGGATCGGCGCCATCTGTTCGGCGGAGAGCGCGGGAGCTTCTTCAAACGTCGACGCTTGGAAGTTGCGGGTCGGCAGCGCGTTGAGACGGTTGAAGGTCAGGAGATTCGCGACCGTGCCGAGCTCTCGGTACTTCGCCGTCGCGGGACCGAACGACCGCTTCGACAGGTCGCGGGCGATTTCGTAGACGCGCGGCGCGTCGGCGAGCGACGTCGGCACGTCCCCCTTTACGACGATCGCTTTAAGCTTCTTCGACCCCATGACGGCGCCGAGCCCGCCGCGGCCGGCATGTCGCCCTTCGTTCGAGATGGTAGCGTAGCGGACGAGGTTCTCACCGGCGATCCCGATCGACGCGACCTTCCCGTGCTTCGCCAGCGCGGCTTCGGTTTCGGCGGGCGTCTTGCCCCAGTGAGGCGTCCGCTGAAGTTCACCGAGCACAAGTTGCGAGGGCTCTCGACACGCACCGACGATGACGATGGCGTCGATCCCCAGCTTCTTGCCCGCGATCGCGAAGTGGGAACTCGAGAGTGCATCGCTGATGAATCCGGTCAGAGGCGACTTTGCGATGACGGCAAATTTGGCGGACGTCGTCAGCGGCGTCCCGACGAAGGGCGAGAACGAAAAGATGAGCGGCGCCGCGGGCGACAACGGATCGACTCCGGCAGGGGCTTCCTTGTGGAGGAGCCACGCGCCAAGCCCGACGCCGCCCAGCGTGCGACGGAGTAACGCCTCGTCGAGCGGGATGTAATCGCCGCGCCCCGCGGTCAGGTCGAATCGCCAATACCGTCCGTGGAAGCCTTTCATCTAACCACCCGCGGCTGCGTCGGTGATGATGACGCGGTCGCCCGGGCCGATCGGGATGCCGGGCTCGCGGACGAACTGGGCGCCGTTGAGCGAGACAAGGTAGTGCCCGTCAAGGCGCAGGCGGATGCGTTCCTCGACGGCATGCAGCACGTCGCCGAGCGGGCCGCAGTCGACGTCGAGCGACACCGTGCCGCACTTCGAACGGACGGTGCCGAGCAGTTCGACGGTTGCCCGGCTGTTGGGGGGAAGTGCGGCGATATAGTCGGCGGATGTGTTGAGATTGCGGAGCGATTCAAGATCCGGCAACTCGGTCGGTGCGATCTTGCGATAGCCGCCCGCCTCCAAAAGGAAGAGCGGTCGCATGCGGTTCGCCGCGATGAGTTCGTTCGCCGTCTTCGCGAGCGAGCGTGGGTACGCAGCCGACAGGGATTGCACGAAGCCGTCGACTTCCGGCGCCGCGGCCGTGCCGAACGACAGTACCGTGCGGACAAATGCGGCGTTCAGGAACGGCGCATCGGTGCTCGTGACGTAGCAGAGGTCGGCCTGCGTTGCTTCAAGTCCCTCGCGGATCCCCCCGAGCGGCCCCAGCTTCGGCTCGCGGTCGCGCACGATGCGGGCGTAGAGCGCCGGCAGTGTGAGTTCCTCGCTCGACACCACCACGACGTCGGTGACGGCTTCGCGGAGCACGCCGACGACGTGCTCGATCATCGTCCTCCCGCGCCAAGGGAGCAGCGCTTTCGCACGCCCCATGCGTGTCGAGAGCCCGCCGCAGAGGACTACGCCGCCCAATGTCATGGCTTCAGCGTAGCGAAGCACACCCTTGGCGGAAAGAGGATCGAAATGCATGAACTCTTGCCGACGCGGGACGTCTACCCTTGCATGGGCATGCACGCTTTGCTGCTGGTCGCTCTTTGTTCACTACAGGACGGTCTGAAGGAGAAGGTGGACCGCCTTCTGCAGCAGCTTGCGGCGGACGGGATTGAAGTGCGCGAGCAGGCGGCCGATACGCTTGTAAAGCTGGGAAAGCCTGCGCTTGAACTGCTCAGGTTGACGCGCGACGGTTCAAAGGACGCTTCCGTGAAGTCCTATCTCGTGGATGCTGTGGCGCGCATCGAGCGCGATGTCCGTCGCGAGACATTCGAAGGGGGGCGCGAGATGGGGGGGCTCAAGGCCGGCCTGCGGCTAGCGGACCCGAAGAAAAGGAAGTTCAAACGCGACGAAGCGATCGAGCTGACGATCGAGGTGTTGAACGTCTCCCGTGTAGCGCGCGCGTTTGTGCCGATTGACGACTGGAGCCACACCCTGCCCGGGATCAGCGAGAGCAGCACGTCGGCGCAGGCGTGTCTGGAGGTGAAGCAGGTCGCCGGTGAGGCGCCGAAAGAAGCCATGTGCATCATGGCCTGAGGCGACGGTCCATCCAGGGTTGCAGCGTCGCTGCAGCCTGGGGCCGGGTGGAGCGCCACGGTGACCTTGAATGACGTCCACCTCGAGAACCGGCTCAGGCCGGGGACGTACGAGGTGTCCGTCACGTACTACTCGTTTTCGAGAAAGCTGCTTGGGGACATGCCGGGCGACCTCGCCTCCAACGTTGTGACGATCGTGATCGAGGAGTAGAGGAGACGCCCTGTTGCGTTGGGTGGTAACGAGGGGGCTGTTACCATGTCCTTGTACTAATGATCGATGACACCGCCCCCGCCCCCGCCCCCGCCGGCTACGTCTCCGCCGCGGCGCAGAAGCGCCACCTGTGGGGCGTGATCCTCACCGGCGTGGCGTTGATCCTCCTGCAGTTCGTCGTGCCGATGGTGATGATGGCCGTGATGTTCATCGGGATGTTCAAGGACGGGATGCGTCGGCCGCACTTCGAGGGAGCCGCGTTTCACGAGGGGCGCATCTGGTTCGTCGAGAAGAAGCTCAGCTCGCGCGCCGATGAGAAGTCGCTGCTCGTCTCGGTCGCGCTCGACGGGAGCGACAAGCGCGTGCACGCGGGGACGATCCCGGACGATTCCTTTGTCTGGCTGGGGGCGGGAGGCGAGCGCCTCTGGATCGTCGCCGGCAAGGAACTTTCGAATTATCGCGCGGACACGCACACGCTCGATTGCTTCGGCTATCAGCTCGAACGCGTCGTCGGGGGTCTCCTTCTCGACGGCGTCCCCGTCGTGCAGGACCGGCACTCAGAGGGAAGCGTGCTGTGGCGGTACGCCGACCGGAAATGGGATCAGATTGCACGCTGGCCGATCACGAGCGAGATTGAGGAGTTGCGATTCATCGCAGCGGCCGGCAAGTTGCATGCGTTCGCCGCGGACGGGAACACGATCCGTCACTTCGACGGCTTGCCGACGGACATTGCGAAGGCGGACGCGTGGCCGGAGGTGTGCACCTTCGGGGATCGCTGGACGGCGCTCGACCTCGGCGGCACGCCCGCGGTGTTCACGATCGCATCGCGTCAGCAGAAGGGCACCGTCACGGGCTGGCGGCGCGGGTCAAACGGCTGGGAGAAGTTCGTCACGGTCGAGTCGTCGTTCATGGTTTCGGAAGGACTCGTCGCGCTCGACCGCGGCCGCGTGGCACTTCTGACGCAGGGGATGCCGGGCGTGATCTCGGTAACCGTGATCGAACCGAACGGACCGGCGACAGTGAAGGCGGGCGGGAGCGGCCCGTTTCCGCCGTCCTTCATGATCTTCCAATACGTGAACGTGGGGTCGAGCGTGCTGATCCCGTTCGCGTTCGCGGGGGCATTCACGCTCCTGATGCGCAAGAACCGGACGACGCAGGTGGCGGATGCGCCGGTGGGGACGGAGTACGCGTCGTTGTGGCGTCGCGCGATGGCGCACGCGGTGGACTGCCTGTTCGCGGGCGGACCGATGATCGTGTTTCAGGTGTACGCGTTCAAGTCGATGTCTGACTTTACGGCGATGAGCGATCCGAAATTCGTGCTTGGATTCATGGCGCTGGCAGCGGGGGCGATGGGGTTCGCGTGCGCGGCGTTTTTCATTCTCTCGTGGTTCGAGGGGCGCACAGGGCAGACGCCCGGCAAGTGGCTGCTGGGAATCCGGGTGGTGAAGGTGGACCTGTCGCCCTGCGGCTTCGGGTGGTCGCTCCTGCGCAACATCCTTCGGCTCGTGGATTGTTTTTTTGGCTACGGGATCGGGAGCATCTGTGCGGCGTTTACGGAGCGACATCAGCGTGTCGGAGACCTGGCCGCAGGAACCATCGTGATTCGGGAGTCGAATCCACGATCCAGAATCCAGCATCCAGGATCCGCGGCGGTGGATTCGAAAGCGCGGGTGCCACAGGCCGAGTCTCCGACCGCACAGCGTTAGCCGCGATTTGTGCGCAGGGCGGCAGCCGCCTCGTTTCCTGCGCGCTGAGCGACCAGCACGTCGGAATCAATTGGCTCGTCCGGACCGTATCGCGCGCGGGTGAATGCGTCAGTCAATGTAGCGATGGCAGGCGCGTCGCCGACACGCGACGCGAACTCCATTGCCGTCATGTCGTTTCGCCTCCGAATACCGACGCGGGCCGCCTTTCGCACGAAGCGCATGTACGTTCGCACGATCTTGCCGCGCAGACCCGAATACGTCGCGTCGCGTCGACGGGCGGGGTGGACCACGACTTCCTCTCTGCGCACCCGCGCCTCGAGCAGCTGCGTCGCCGCCGAACCGCCGCCTCCTCCGCGCAAGCGAAGGACAAACCAGAAGAAGACCGACGTCGAAGCTGCGACGACCGCGCCTATCAGGAGCAGGTCACGATAGGCGGAGTGAAGTTGCTCAGGCGTCACCGCGCGGCCCGACGAGGGACGCATCAGGCGGACGTGTCCCGTCGGAGGCCATATCCAGAAGACCACCGCGAGCGCGACTACGATCGGGAGCGCCCCGGCAAAGATGCGAAGCAGCGTCCCAACCACCGTGGGCCCGCCCTCACCCGGATAGGCCGCGAGCTTGCGCGCCGTGTGGTCGAAGACGAGGAAGGCGAAAAGGAAGGCGACGTAGCCCGTCACCGCCGTGGCCGCCACGACGCCGCCGAGCGTGGACGCGAAGACGGTGAGCACGAGCGCGTTGAGAAGCGCGCCGATGTGGCCGCGGCCGAGGCCGCCGAGAAAGATGAGCGCCGGCTGCGCCAGGACGAAGATCCACGCGACCTCCGCGTTTCCCGCGGCGTCGGCGCGGGTGAGCTGGAGCGACGCGAGCGCGAGCAGCCCGCTGTAGGGGATCCAGGCTGTGAGGCGGATACGTGCGCGAACGGCGCCGTCGAAAAGCCCCGTCAGCCATCCTTCGATCAGCAGGCCGATCACCGTCGCCGCCGCCAGCACGAGCGCGAGCGGCATGAGGCGCGCCAGGTTCCCCGGCGCCCACGCGAGCGTCGCGCTGCCCGCCGCATTAAGCGACAGCAGGAAGAGCGCGACGGCCCGTGCCACCCGATGACTCGCCGCACGGAGTCTCATGAGCGACCCCAGAAGAGATCCGGTCTCGCGAGTTCCTGTTCGAGATCGTGCTCCGCGCCTACGATCGTTCCCGGCACGCCGCGCGAGCGCAGGAAGTACTCGATCTCGCGGCAGCGTTCGACGGCCTCCGCGCGCGGCAGCGGCCACTTGTCCACCGGTGTGAAAGACGTGCTGTTTACGAAGATCAGCAGCGGCCGTACGCCGCGCGAGCGCAGCGCCTCGATCGCCTCGCCCACCGCCGCAAGTTCCACGAGGATCGTCGCGCTCAACAGCGCCGCCGTCGATCCCGGCGGGACGTGCGGGAGGTGTCGCTCGACCGCCTCGAGCAGCGGAGCGTCGCCGTTCTGCTCGATCTGGATCAATTCCTGCAGTGCGACCGCGAGATGCACATCGCCGCGCCCCGGCGGGACGAAGAGGGGCTTCGCGCCCTCGCCGAAGATCTGCACGAGATCGCCGCGGCGCACCGCCGTCCAGACGAGGGACGACGCGAACCGCATGACGTATTCGAGCGCCGAGCGCTTCCCTGTCCCCGCGCGGTGCGCCCTGTCGAGATCGAGGAACAGAGAGAAGTACGGGACGAGATCGACTTCGAACTCTTTCACGACGGGCGAGCCACGACGCGCCGTCGCGGGCCAGTGGATGCGGCGCGCGTCGTCGCCGGGCCGGTAGTCGCGCGCACCGAGGAAGAGCCCGCCTTGCCCGGGTCGGCCCGCGCTGGCGTCCTGCGGCGTGAGGCTGGACATGGCACCGAGGCGTTCGAGCGACGGCACCTCGTGCACGCGTGGGAAGACGCTGAAGGGGTCGATCTGCGGCATGACGCGCTTCGCATGGAAGAGGCCGGTCGCATCGGCGGCGCGCACTTCGATGGGCCCGAGGGTGTAGACGCCCCAGTGGCGCGAGCACGTCCCCGTATACGAGAGGCGGCGGCGCCGGTGTCCGCGCAGCGGCCCTGCCTCCATCATGAGCTGGCGGTCGGCGATCGCGGGTTCGAACTGGTCGGCGATCTCGACGAGCTGCGCCGACGCGGAGGACGTGTTTTCGACGACGAGGTCGACGTCTACGCGGTCGTCCTCGAACGCGCTCGGATAGACCTCGCGGCGAATGTCGATGCGACGCACGTTGCGTCGCGCCGCAATCCACGCGCCCGCGAGGAGGGCGAGACCTGAAATTGAGAGGATCCAGAGCGCGCTGACGCGCAACGCGAGCCCCATCAAGCCGACGATCGGAAGCGTGACGAGGAGAAAGGTGCGGTAGAGGGTCGAGTTCGCGGGCTCAATCACGACACGGACTCATAGTCCACGGGGACTTCCACCCGGTGCAGCACTTCGTCCACGATTTTCAGACCGTCCATCCCCTGAACGCGCGAGCGCGCCTTTACGACTATGCGGTGCGCAAGAACCGAGGGCGCGAGCCGCTTGACGTGATCGGGGATGACGAAGCGGTGTCCCTGGATGAGGGCGAGGGCCTGCGAGGCGCGCATCAGCGAGAGGGCGCCGCGCGGGCTGGCGCCGACGGCGGCGTGCTCGTGTCGGCGCGTCTGCGCTGCCAACTGCTGGATGTAGCGGACGACCGCGTCGTGGACGAAGACGCGCGCGGCCGATTTCTGGGCGTCGGCGAGCGCGGCGAGATCGGTCACCGCGTCGAGCTTCGCGATGGGGTGGATCTCGCGCTGGGCGTTCATGAGGTCGACTTCGACGTCGTCCTCCGGGTATCCCATCGAGATGCGCACGAGGAAGCGGTCCAGCTGCGCTTCCGGAAGGGGGAACGTGCCGGCGAGCTCGATCGGATTCTGCGTCGCGATCAGGAAGAATGGATCGGGGAGGGGGTGGGTCGTGCCGTCGACCGTCACCTGGCGTTCCTCCATCGCCTCGAGCATCGCCGATTGCGTTCGCGGTGTCGCCCGGTTGACCTCGTCGGCAAGGACCACGTTCGCGAAGACCGGACCCTGGCGAAACGTGAACTGCATGTCCTTCGGATTGTAGACGGACGCACCGGTCACGTCGCTCGGCAGAAGGTCGGGAGTGCACTGCACCCGGCGGAATTCGCCGCGGATCGATTTCGCGAGAGAGCGGGCAAGGACCGTCTTGCCGACGCCGGGTACATCCTCTATGAGAACGTGGCCGCGCGCGAGCAGGGCTGCGATGACCGTTTCGATCACGTCGCGTTTCCCGAGGATCACGCGCTCGACGTTTTCGATCAGCCTCGTGAAAACCGGTGATTCCGTCATGACTTCACCCAATTTGACAACTCCGCCGGCTTCGAATCACACCGGCCGCAATTTGATGACGAGTTCTTTCGTCTGGGGATCGTTCTTCGCGTCGACGACCAGTTTCCGCCGGCACGCTGTGCACTGGACCTTGCCGCCGATGTCCCCGCGTCGGACGAGCTGCGGCTCGCCGCACGGGCAGGTGGTGTACATCACCCCCGGCACGGTGGCGCGCTTGTTTGAGTACGGCATGGGCGGGCCCGACTTCTTGGCGGCGGGCTCGCTGGAGCCGAATTGCGCATCCTCGAATGTGGCCTCGGCGGGTTTCTGGTGGGTGAAGGGGTCGCTTGCCATGTCGAGCTTGAACTGTCCGTCACGCGAGTGTTCGCGCGGGCGCTCCGGAACGATGGACGGAGCCTCGGTCACGCGGACCTTCGGCTTGAACGTCGGCTTCGCAGACGACTTCGTTGCCGGGCGCGAGATGGGGCCGGTCTTGCGTCCCTTCGCCGAGAACGTCGCGACGATAGTCTCGCGCCCCTGTGCGTCCTTGCCGATGCGCACAGAGAATTCCTCGTCGCATTTCGGACACATGATCGGCTTGTTCGCCTCGTCGCGGTTGAAGTAGATCAACTCGCCGCAGCGGCATCGGGTCCGAACGAAGGCGTCGAGCGGCGCCCCGGAGTAGTCTTCCGTCTTGTCGCGCTTCTTACTTGCCATGCCTCACGCTCAGGGCGCCCGGGCGGACGCCCGAGGCGACGATCTTATCGACGATGCGGCGCGCTTGTTGCGCGTCCGGGATCTGGCACGTGCGGATCATATAGTCGACGGCTGCGTCGACGCCGTCGAAGCGGATGACGTTCTTGACGAGCTCGAGCGTGATCGGGGAGAGCTCTGGGACTTCGCTCACGACGGCGGGCGCGATCCGGATCGGGCCCGGGGATACGGCGAGCAAGTTCTCGCGCGTGCTTCCTCCCATCGCGGTGGGGGCGGACGGGTCGAAGTGGACCGGCATAGGGGAGTCCTGCGTGCGCGCCGCATCGTCCATGAACTTGATCGGCTCAGGATGGTCGACGCGCTTGCGTTCGCGCGCGGGTGGGGGCGCGGGGTCGCGGGGCGCGTCGGTGCGCTTGCGGTTGAGGCCGTCGCGCACGCGCTGTCCGAGTTCCTGAGCTTCCATTCCCAGGAGCGTGCCGAAGCGCATCAGGAGCTGCCGTTCGGCCTGCTCAACGCGGCCGTCGGCGGCGGTCATGCGGATGAGCTCCTCGAGGAGGGCCTCCTTGCCGAGCGGGGTCGGGGGCACGGCGACAGTGAGCTTTCCCTGGAGGCCCTGCTGGAGGTAGTCCTCGACTTCCGCGTCGCTCAGCCTCAGTTCCTTCGCCTTGCGAGCCAGGATGGCGCGTTCCGCGTCGGCGACCTTGCCGTCAACGCAGGCGGCGGCAACGAGCGAGGCGAAGGCGCGGCGGGCGGCGAGGTCAGCCATGGGTACCTTTCATTATAGCCGTCAGACTTCGAGAGCCACACGTGAGACGACGAAGTCGGGTGCGTGTGATGAGATTTGAGTCGTGAGTCTCGCGCACTCGTGCGCAGCTCACACCTCATCCCCCGTTACTCATCGCGCATCCTCGCGTACAATCCCATCACATGCGGATCATCGTCCTTGGCATCCTCCTGTTTCTCGGTCAGGATCGCTTCTCGGACAAGATCGCCGAAGGGGCGCACGGGATCGTGGCGACCGAGTCGCCCCCGGGGGCGGAAGCGGGGATTCCGATCCTCGAGCGGGGCGGAAACGCCGTCGATGCCGCCGTTGCGACGGCGTTCGCGATGGGAGTGTCGCTCCCAAGTCACAGCGGCATGGGTGGGCGCAGCCAGCTGCTCGTGGTGATGCGCGACGGACGTTCGTTTCATATCGACGGCGGAACGGAAGTGCCGGCTCTCTCCAGCGAGGAAGCGGACGTCGCCGGATGGAAGTCGATATGCGTCCCGGGCAGCGTCGCGGCTCTGGCGATGGCGCACAAGGAAGGGGGATCGCTTCCGTGGAAGGAAGTTGTTGCCCCCGCAATCGAGATGGCGAAGCGCCGCAGCAAGACCGAGGCGCTCGTTGCCACGCTCGAGGCCGTCGCGGGGGATCCGCAAGCGTTTTACACGGGCAGGATCGCAGGGATGATCGACGAGGAGATGCAGGCGAGGGGCGGCTTCGTGCGGAAGTCGGACCTCGCGGCGTACAAGGCGGTGAAGCGAGAGGCGCTGCGCTCGACGTACCGCGGGCACGACGTGTTCTCGTGCGACCGGCCTTCGAGCGGGCTGTGCGTGATCGAGACGCTCAACATTCTCGAGACGTTCAACTTTGCCAAGCGCGAGGCCGTCGACAGCGAACACATCCTCATCGAGTCGCTGCGGCTTGCGTTCGAGGACCGGCAGAAAAAGTGGGACGACTCGAAGGTGCGTGTCGAGACGCTGCTCTCGAAGGAGCATGCAAAGAAGCGCGCGGCGGAGGTGGATCTCGGGAAGGCAGGCGAGCCGAAGCTCTCGCACGACAGCGACGGGGACACGACGCACATTTCGGTGGTGGATGCGGAGGGGAACGCGTGCGCATTCACTCAGTCGCTCGGGCCGTGGTTCGGCGCGGGCCAGTCGAAAGCATGTGGCTTCTACTGGAATGCGACGCAGGGGCACGTCGGGCGTGTTGCTGCGGGGAAGCGGCACACGACGGGGCAATCGCCGACGATCCTGGTGAGAGACGGGCGACCGGTGCTCATCGTCGGGTCGGCCGGCGAAATGCGGATCATCAGCGCGGTAGCGCAGACGGTGCATCGAGTGATCGACCGCGGGATGTCCCTGCGGGACGCGGTCTTCGCGCCTCGGTGGCACTGGGAGGGGCCGCGGTTGACGGTCGAGTCGCGCGTGGCGGCGCGCGAGCTGTCGTTCCCGAAGGAGATCTTCGAGGCGCTGGCGAAGCGCGGGTTCTCGTCGAGCGCGATGCCTTCGAGTCCTCATTTCGGCCGCGTGCAGGCGATCGTTTGGGACTCGGAGAGAAAAACGTACACTGGCGTGGCCGATCCGCGCGGCGGAGGGGCCGCGCGCGCGGCGGCGGATCGCAGGAAGCGGCGCAGAAGGGGGATGGCGTGTCCGGCGGCTCAATGAACACGCGGCGTGTGGTGACGCGGGTGCAGGAGATCCGGTCACAGCCGGCGGGGCGGACGCAGGTGATGTCGCTCAAGCTCCTCGCGATGCTGCGTGCGGTGCTCCAGCAGCATCCGCAGTCGGCGATGATCCGCGAGCAGATCGAGACGCTCGAGAAGGAACTCGAGACGCACACGCCGACACGGCTCCATCGGATGCTCTTCGGCGAATTCGCGTCGCGGTGGGTGGCAGAGCGGCGCAAGAACGGCTCGAAGACCGCGCTCGACGGTGCATTCGTGCGGCAGCGAATCGAACCGGCGCTCGGAAAGCGACCGATCGACGAGATCACGGCGGCGGACGTTCGCAAGTGGGTGGAGTCGCGCAATGGCTCGAAGTCGCGCGCCGCCGAGTGCGACGTGCTGCGGTCGATCCTGCTCGCGGCTGTGGGCGCGGGGCATCTCAAGAGCGTGCCGGGCAGCGAGTTCCTGCGTTGATGAGTTGTGAGTTCTTGGTTTTGAGTAGCGGCGCAGCACCCATGATGCAAAGCCCATCACTCTGAACTCATTCGCGGCCATTTGCGGGGTCGGATTCCTGGCGCGGCTCTCCTATGCGCTCGCGCGGAATCCGGCGCTGCCGCTGCTCGCGGCGTCGATGGTGGGGCAGAACGACCGCGCTGTCGGGTTCGCGGCGGCGGCGAGCACGATCACAGGGATCGTCTTCAAGCTGCCGGCGGGGGCGATCTCAGACGTGCTGGGCCGGCGCGCGATCCTGGGGCTGTCGATGCTGCTCTTCGCGGGGATGCCGTTCGTGTACCCGTTCGTACACAGCTACAAGATGCTCGTCCTTGTGCGGTTCATCCACGGGCTGGCGACGGCGCTGTACGGGCCGGTGGCGATGGCGTTCGTGGCTGACCTGGCCGGGGAGCGGCGCGGCGAACGGATGGCGTGGTTCGCGACGCTGACAGCGTTCGGGGCGCTGCTGGCGCCGGTCGTGGCCGGCTTCACGCTCGACTACGCGCCGCGTGCCGCGGGACGCGAGTACATGAACGTGTTTCTCGGGGCCGGATTTGTCGGAGGACTCGCCTTGGTCCTCTCGCTCGCCGTCCTGATGCGGCAGAGCGACGTCAAGATCGAGCGGCATCAGCCGTTCAGTCGCTTTGCTCAGGGGATACGCGAGGTGATGCGCGACCGCCGGATCCTGTTCGCGAGTGTCGCTGAGGCGTTCGTAATGTTCGCGTCGAATGCGCTCGCCGTCTTCCTCGTGCTCTACGTCACCGAGGTGCTCGAACAGCGCAAATGGTTCGCGGGGCTGCTGATCACATCGCAGCTCATGGCGAATCTGGCGGTGCGGCCGGTGCTTGGGCGGCTCGGGGACCGGATTGGCCGGCGACCGCTGATCCTTGCGGGGCTCGCGCTCGCGTCGGCCCCGCTGATCCTGATCTGGATGGTGCGGGCACCGTGGGCCATAGTTCCGCTCATGGTGCTCTTCGGACTCGGCGAATCGCTCGTCACGTCGGCGACGGCGGCATTCGTGGCCGACGTATGCAGGGCGCAAAACTATGGCGCTGCGATGGGGGTGTTCGGGACGATCTACGATGCCGGCGAAGCGAGCGGGCCGATCGCGGTCGGGGCGCTGAAGGAGTTCTTTGACGCGCGCACGCACTTCGAGCACCTGCAGTACCTGTACGCGTTCGCGCCCGTCGCGGCGCTGCTGGCGGCGGCGGCGTGCGGATTTGCGCTTCTCGTGCGGGAGCCGGAACGTCCAATCTCCTGACCACCAGGGAGGGACCATGACTGCGTTCGTTGTGCTTGCGCTGCTGCTCGTCCAGGATCCGGATCCCGTCGAAAAATTCCGCGCTGATCTCGACCGGCGGTTGAAGGAGTACCCGACGTTTACGATCGCCGCGATGGCCGACGCGCTGCAATTCACGACGGGAAGCGCGGGCAAGTCGGGCGTACCCATCCTCGAGGCGGGGGCGGAGGTCGTGTCGAAGACGATCCTCACGATGGAGACGAAGCCGACGGAGTTGCGCAAGGCGCTCGGCTACATTGAGAAGGCGCGCAAGCGCGCCGCGGAACTGACGGGGGAGGACGAAAAACGAGCAGCGCTCACCTACGGCCTCCAGCGCGCCCTCGCCGTCTATCAGCTGGAGGCGGACTCGTCGACGAGCCTCGCCAATCTCGGCCTGTCCTGCCTGAGCAACGCCGCATACGCGGAGGCGGAGGACGCGCTCAAGGAGGTCGAGCAGCGGCTTCCCGCACTGCGATGCGCTCGGCCGGAGCTGACGCCAATGGCGGTGCGCGTGACGCCGATCCTGCTCGCGCGCGTCGATCTCGCGCGAGGCCGCTTCGCCGAATCGGCCGCCGCTTTGAAACGCGGGATCGACGGGTTCCCTGAGTGGGCGGACTGGATGGACAAGCAGCAGATCGAAGCCGCCGCCCTCTCCGTCAAAGAGGGAGAGTACGCGCGGATCCTCAAGCCGCTCGAGGAACACGTATCGAAGAAGCCGGACGACATGGACGCGCTGTTGCTGCGGGCGCACGAGATGTTCTTCAGCGCGGACCGGAAGAAGTCGACGGCACTGTTCGAGAAGATCCTGAAGGCGGAGCCAAAAAACAAATACGCGCAGTACTTTCTGGATCGGATGCCTGAAGACTAGGAGTGATGGGTTCTGAGTTGCGGATGATGAGCAATGCTCCTGCACTCATCACTTAAGAAGTACAACCCATCACGATCCTAGCGAAGGAGCGTGTCGACAGATCGCAGCAGTTCGTTGTAGCTCGCCAGCCGCCTGCCTGCTTCTGGGTGCGTCATGCGGCGAATGAGGTCGAGCACTGCCGGTTCCGCCGTGATCTTGAGCAAGTCCGGCGGCGGGAGGCCTCCGTCGACGAATTCGGCAACCATGATCTCGGAGCTCGAGCCACTGAAGGGCTCGAAACCGGCGAGCATTGCGTAGAGCGTCAGGCCGAGAGCGTAGATGTCAGTTTCGATCCCGAGCCCGCCGACGCCCTTGCGCTGCTCGGGCGACGCGTACCCGACGGTGCCAAGCCGCGCGGTCGAGCGCGCGTCGACGCCGACCTTTGAAGAGAAGCCGAGGTCGCACAGCTTGATGCGGTTATGCGCGTCGATGATCACGTTGTCGGGCTTCACGTCGCGGTGGATGTATCCCTCGCGGCGGAGGTAATCGAGGGCCTCTGCGATCTGGTGTACGATGGAGAGGGCGAGCCGTGGGGCGATGCCCCGGCTTTCCGCGATCGCTTGTCCGAGGGAGACGCCCGCGAAGTACTCCATGACGATGTAATGCGTCCCGCGCGTGGAGCCGTACTCGATCCCCTTGATGATGGCGGGATGGTCGAGCGCGCGCAGGAGCGCCGCCTCGTGTTTTAGCCGCTCCTTTGCGTGGGCGTCGGCACGCTCCGGCCGCAGTACCTTGAGCGCCACGGTCTGTGCGCCGAACATCGGCTGGGCCATGTAGATGACGGCGAATCCACCCTGCGCGATCTTCGCGGTCAGGCGGTAGCCCGAGATCTCTTGGTCCTGCCAGTCCTTTCCTTTCACGACGGCGGCGAAGTCGACCTTGGCGAGCGCCTCCAGCTGCGGCTGAGTGAGGGCGTTCATCCGCTTGAGCACGTCGAGGAGGGGAACCGCGAGGCCGTAGCGGCCGATCTCGATCTGCACTCGCCGCACTTCGCGCAGCGTCTCGCGCCGCGCCATGCCGTTCTGTCGCGCATACATCTCCACTGCGCGATCCATCTCGTGCTGCTGCATGTCGACCGCGGTAAGCGCGGCGCCGCTGCTCTCGTCAATGGTGCTGTCGGACAGGGAGGCCACGCGGCGTTCTACGGGCGGCGCGGCTGGGGTGCCCTCCGCGTCGTGCACGCCGATCGTCGCCGCGTCCGCCGGAACGAGGAGGCCGCCGCAGAACTGGCACGAGGGTTGCCCATTCGGTGCCGGCGGCGGGAGGTTTACGCGGACCGCGCATCGCGTGCAGCGATGGATCTCTTTTCCCTGGTAGGAGAGCGCGCGCAGGACCTGCTCGGCGGTGAGAATGCCGCGTCCGAGAAGGATCTCCCCGAGGCGCGTGCGCGGACCGGACGTCCCGCGCGAGGTCTGCTGGATCGCGAGCGACTCCATGATGTGTTCGCGCTTCGCGTGGCCGAGCCCGATGAGCAGCTCGCCGATGGGGAGGTTGCTTATGAGCTCGATCGGGACCGCCGACGCGAATCGGTCGGCAAGGAGCTCTGTGAGCTGGCATTCCGTGATCAGCTCCTGCTGTAGGAGCATCACGCCGAGCGGGCGCGGCCATGTGCGGGCGCGCTCGCCCTTTCGCTCCGCGACTATTTCGAACAGGCAGTCGATGAGCTTTTCGCGCGGAACAATGGCCTTCTCGAGGACTCTACGGCCGATGAGGATGTCGTCCTGCTCCGCCATGCGCGATCACGAATAGCAAATAGAGGGCGCCGCGCCAACCTATGTTGGATCGGTGGGTTCGAAGCATTTACGGCCGAATCGGCAGTCGTCGCGGTGACACGGACCGTCGTCGGGCCCGACGGGCTTCTGCGTCAGCACGCACCACCAGACGGTCGCGTCGTACGGCATCGCGTTCGGATCGTTGAGCATCTCGCCGGTGACGTACATGCCCTTCGTGCGGATGTTGCGGCAGAGCGGGCCGCGCACGACGGGCTCGTTCGCATCCCTGAGGCTGTCGAGTTCGTTCATCTTACTTGTCCTCTGCCGCGGCCAGGATCGCGCGCTTCAGAATGACCCTGCCGAGCGTCACTTTGTACGCGTTGCCCGAGAGCGGCTTGGCGTCCTTGAACGCCTCCGAGGCCGCCTTCATCGCCGTCTCTTCGCTCACCTTCTGGCCGACGAGCGCCTTCTCCGCGCTTTCGCAGCGCAGGGGAATCGGTGCGACGGCGCCCAGCACGATGCGCGCCTCCTTCACCGTACCGCCGTCGATCTGCAGCGCGACCGCGGCCGCAACCGTCGCCCAGTCGAACGACTCCTTCTCGCGCCCCTCGCGGTACGCGCTCTTCCAGGCGCGCGGCGCGAACGCGATCTCGCGGATGATCTCGCCCTCCTCGAGGACGTTTTCGCGGTCGGCCTTCTCCTTCGGGAGCACGAAGAACTTCCCGATTTCGATCTCACGCTTCGTCGTGATCACGCTCGCCCCGATGGCGACGAGCGCTGGAGCAAGATTCGAGGCATGGACGATCGGGCACGGTGACGTGTGGAAGATCGCGTGATAGCGGTTCTCGCCGTCGCGCGCCGGGCACCCGTCGCCCCCCTTCTTGAAGCACGGAATTGCGTCGTTCCGGAAGTACCAGCAGCGCGGGCGTTGGCAGAGGTTGCCGCCGACAGTGGCGACGTTGCGCACCTGCGGGGTCGCTGCTTCGCCCGCCGCTTCGATAAGCACGCGAGGCAGATCTTTCGCGTCCGCGAGCTGCGCGAGCGTGACGAGCGCGCCGATGTGCGTCCCGTCCTTCTTTGCCGTGATGTCGCGCAGACCGGGGACCGCGAGCAGATTGACGACCTTCGACGGTGTCGAGACGTATCCCTTCATCAGGTCGAGAAGATCGACGCCGGCGGCCTTCAACGCCACGCCCTTCTCGGCGCAGGCGGTGCTTGCCTCGTCGACGCTCTTCGGCAAAACGTATTCAAAGTTCTTCATGGGTCTAGTATTCCTTCTTTCCAGGCGCCGCGAGCAGCTTGTCAGGTGTGATCGGGAGCGACCGCACGCGGATGCCGGTCGCATTGAAGACGGCGTTCGCGATCGCGGCCGCGGTCGGGATCACCGGCGGCTCGCCGAGTCCCGCCATGCCGCAGTTATTGCCCGCGTTGGCGACGCTGAACGCGACGGGGACAATTTCCGGCATCTCGGCCGGGCCCGCGATCTTGTAGCTGAGGAAGTCCGCGTTGAGCTGGGTGCCGATGTTGCGGTCGAGGATGCGGTTCTCGAAGAGCGCGTAGCTCAACCCCTGGATGACGCCCCCGACGACCTGGCTCTCAAACGTCAGCTTGGAGATGACGCGGCCGGCGTCCTGGATGGCGACGACTTTGACGACGCGGACGGTGCCGGTCTCGACGTCAACCTCGACCTCGGCAAACTGGCAGCCGGCGACGCCGCCGCGGAACGATTTGTAGTTCGGCGCGCGATCGCCGGTCACCTTGAAGTTCTCCGCGTCGATCAGCTTGCACGCGTTTTCGAACGTCATGCTCTTGCCGCCGCCGGAGATCTTCCCGTCGGCAAACACGAGGTCCTTCGCGTCGGCACCGAGCTTGCCGGCCGCGAGTTTCGCGAGCTTCTCCTTCGCGAGGACGCCGGCGTTGCGCGCGGCGGGGCCGACGGAGGGAGCGGTCGTCGAGCCGCCGCTGGCCGGGCCGTTCGGGAGATCGGTGTCGCCCATCTTCACGATGATCTGCGATGCCTGCAGTCCGAGCTCCTCCGCGACGATTATCGCCAGCACCGTCTTCGTCCCGGTGCCGATATCCTGCGCGCCGTTGTGCGCTTCGACCGCGCCTTCCTTCGTAACCATGACGTCGACTTTGCTTCCCGGGCCGCCGAGCTGCCCCCAGCGCGTGGACGCCATGCCCATGCCGCGCTTGAGTGGCCCCTTCCCTTCTCCCGCCTTCTTCGGGCGCTTCTCCCAGCTGATCATCTTTGCGCCGAGGTCCCACTGCGCGTGGTAGATCGGCTCATCGCAGTTTTTCTTGCGGAAGGCGAGCGGGTCCATCCCCACGGCGTGCGCGCACTCGTCCATGAATGAGTCGAGAGCGAAGATGCCCTGAGGGTGCCCGGGCGCGCGGAAGGCCGCGGCGGGCCCGGCGTTGGTGTACACGTCGGTCTCGGTCTTTTGTCCCGCGCCGTACGAGTAGATGATCGGGTTCGCGCAGCCGCCCCCGCCGCCGACGCCGCCGGTCGCGAGGACATCAACGGTGAGTCCGCGGATCGTCCCGTCCTTGTCGACGCCGGCCTTCATCTTCTGGATGCTCGACGGGCGGTTTCCGCCGGTCGTGTGCTCTCCCTCGCGCGTGAGCATGCACTTCACGGGACGGCCGGTCTGTTTCGCGAGAATGACCGCCGCCTGTCCCGCGGGGGAGAGCCCGAATTTGCTGCCGAAGCCGCCGCCGACATACTCCGCGAGCAGGCGCACCTGGTTCCCCTTGAGCTTTGCCGCGCCGGCGGCCTGCCCTTTCGCTCCGAACGTCGCCTGCGTGCTGCACCAGACGGTGAGCGTGCCGTCCTCATTGAATTTCGCGACGGCGCCGTGGGGTTCGAGCGACGAGTGCGTCTGCACCTGCGTCTCGTATTCGGCTTCGACCGTCTTGTCGGCCTTCTTGATCGCCCCTTCCGCGTCGCCGCGCGAGTTCGGGCGGGCCTTGCGCGCGTTCTCGCGACCCTCGAACACCTGCGGGGCGCCGGGTTTCATCGCTGCCGAGATGGTCGTCACGCACGGCTTCATCGCGTACTCGATCTTCACGGCTTTCAGCGCGTCCTCGGCCTGCTCCGCCGTCTCCGCCGCGATCGCGAGGATCTCGTCACCGTGATGCTGGATGGGGCGCCCCTCGCCCTTGATGCGGTGGATGCCTTTGACGCCCGGCATCTTCTCCGCGTCGGACGTGTCGAGCTTCTTGATCGTGGCGGCGCCGTAGGGCGCGTGCATCATCATGGCGAAGAGCATGTCGCGGAGGTTCACGTCGTACGTGAACTTCGCGCGGCCCGAGGCTTTCATCGCACCGTCGACGCGTTTGACATCGGTGCCGACGACGGTGAGCTTGGCGTCGGCGCCCCACGGAGCGGGCTCGTTGTCCGGGATGTCGACTTCCATCTCCCGGATGTTTCCTTCGTAGCCGACCTTCGTTTTGACCTTGCCCATCGATCGCCTACTTTCTATTTGCGGTCAGTTGCACGGCTTCGAAGATTCTCGTGTACGTCCCGCAGCGGCAGATGTTGCCGCTGAGGTCCTTCTTGATCTCGTCGAGCGACGGGTTCTTGCGGCGGTTGAGCGACCACTGGCACGCCATCACCATGCCCGGCGTGCAGAAGCCGCACTGGAGCGCATCCTTGTCGACGAACGCCTGCTGGATCGGCGAGAGCTTGTCACCGTCGCACAGTCCTTCGGACGTGACGATCTTCTTCCCGACGGCGTCCATCGCGAGCATCATGCAGGAGTTCACGAGGAGGCCGTCGATCAGGACGCTGCATCCCCCGCACGCGCCGCGGTCGCAGATTTCCTTGGGGCCCGTGACATCGAGATAGTTGCGAAGCGCGCGCATGAGTGTGACGCGCGGCTCGATCTCGAGATCGCGGTCCTTGCCGTTGACGCTGAGCTGGATCGCGGTCTTCTTCGGGCCGAGAGTCTTCGGGCCCGTCTTGGGTTTCGCCTCGACGCGCGCGCCCATCGCGCCTGCGCCCGCGGCGGCGCCGACACCGGTCAGGAACTGCCGGCGCGAGACGCCTGCCCTGAGCGGGGTCGAAGGGCCTTTACTTTCTCTCTTCGGTTTCTTTGACATGCGCTTCCTCGTCTACGGACCCCAGTTTGTGATTGCGAATGATGCTCGCGAGAATCGACACCGCGCACTCCGCGGGCGTCTCCGATCCGATCGGCACGCCGACGGGGGCCTCGACGCGCGCGAGCTCCGACTCCGCGACGCCGCGCGCCTTGAGCCGCATGAACATCTCCTTGCGCTTCATCTTGCTGGAGATGACCCCAATCCATCCCGGGAACCGGCGAACGCACTCGAAGAGGATGTCGGTGTCAATCTTGTGCGAATGACCGAGCAGCACGACGTGCGAGTACGCCGAAAGTTCGCTCTGCGGGAGGAACTCCTCGGGAGCCGCGGCGACTACGTCGATCGCGCGAGGAAAGCGTTCCTTCGACGCATAGTCCGCACGCGCGTCGAGGACGGAATACCGGTAGTCGAGCTGGTCGCAGAGTTTCGCGACCTCGAGCCCCACGTGCCCGCCGCCGCAGATCAGGATGTGCGGGACCGCCGACATGTATTCCACGAGCACCTCCACGGTGCCGCCGCAGAGGCTGTCGAGCCCTCCCTCCTTATAGTACGCAAGGTCGAAGCTCCGAATTGCCGACGCGCGGGAGGCGAGGCACTCGCGTCCCATCGCCTTGACCTTCTCCTCGAGCCCCGCGCCGCCGACGGTGCCGATCGCGCTGCCGTCGCCGAGCACGATCATCTTCGAGCCGGTTTTTGCCGGCGCGCTGCCTTTCGCCTTGACCACGGTGCAGAGCGCGAAGGGCGTGCCCGCGTCGAGGAGCTCGGCGGCTTTGCGCATGACCGTTCGCGATACCGGCATCAGCGGCGGCTCCTGTAGAGGTCGAGGGCCCGAGCGTAGTCCTCGGGCGTGTCCATGTCCATGAGAACGTACGGCGAGACCGACGTCACATACGCCGGCTGGTATCGATGAAACACGTCGCGCGCGGATGCTGTGTCGGGCAAAGCGAGAAGTTCGTCGCACAGCGACGTGTTGACCAGGACCGGGTGGCCGCGAAGCATGTCGCGCGATGGCACGACGAGTGGTTGCCCGGTCCACGCGTCGACGATCGCTCGCACGTCGCCTGCGGTCACGAGCACATAATCGACGGGAAAGAGGAGGAACGCTCTTGCGTCCGAGGGCAACGCGCGCAGCCCTGCCTTCAACGACGAGGTCTGGCCCGATTCCCAGTCACGATTGGCGATCATCGTCGCGCGCGCCGCAAAGGTGTCGCGTCCGACGACAATGATTGGCGTCGCCAAGCCTGTACAGGCATCAAGAACGAGGTCGATTGCGCGACGGCCGTCGAATTCAAGCAGGGCCTTCGGTCGTTGCATGCGCGCCGACGCGCCCGCCGCGAGGATGATCGGTACAATCACGTCACCATTGTAGGAGTCTCAATCGACTTGACGATGATCCTGATCCTGCTGTTAGCGCTGCAAGATCCGCCTTCGGAGGTGGTGCACGGCGTTCGCACGTACCTGAAAGGAGGCGGCGATCTGCCGTCGGGTGACGTGACGACGATCGAGAAGGCGGTGCGCATCGCGATGCGCGGGCCCAAGCCGCGCGAGGCGGGGACGCAGACGCACGAGGTCGCGTCGAGCCTCGATGGATCAAAGCTGGCGTACCACATCGCCGTGCCTGAAGAGGCTAAGACCGAGGAGGAGCTCCCGCTGCTCGTCTCGCTGCACGGTCAGGGTGGGGATGGCCTCAAGTGGTTGCAGATGCGGCTCGACGAATTGAAAATCCGGCGCTATTACATTCTAGCGCCGCATGCAGGGCGCGCCGGGTGGGGACACTCGCGGCTTGGATATTCGAACGTGCTCGATCCGCTGCGTGACGCGTTGGCTCGCTATAACATCGATCCTGATCGCGTGTGGCTCGACGGGTTTTCGATGGGCGCCAATGCGGTGTGGCAGATCGGCTCGCTCTATGCCGATCGGTTCGCGGCGCTCGCGCCGCGCGGCGGCTGCCCGCACTTCATGAAGATCAAAGGAGAGGGGGGCGCGATGGAAGTGCGCCCGTTCTACGTGCGCAACACGAAGGCGCTTCCCGTCACGTGGACCGTCGGCAGCCAGGACAAGGGGTTGCCGCTGGAGACGGTGCGCGCGATCCGCGGGATCGTGGGCGCGTGGAGCCACGAGCTGGACTACCGTGAGGTCGAGGCGGGACACGAGTGGTTCGACGACGAGACACCGCGCATCATGGGGTGGCTGCAGAAGAAGCGGCGCGTCGCCGATCCGCTTGAAGTTCGCTGGTCGGCATGGGAAATGGCGTTCACGCGCGGGTACTGGATCGAGGTGCTGGAGCCGAGCGGCGCGGAGCGCATCAAACTGCCGGTGCGCGACGCGGAAGGCCAGGAGATCGAAACACGAATGGGGCTCGACGCCGAAGTGCGCGTGTCGGCGATCGCGCGGCGAAAGTCGAACTCGATCGAACTCACGTGCGAAGGCGTGAAGAAGCTCCGGCTCTGGCTCAATGACCGGCTTGTCGATCTTTCGAAGCCGGTCATCGTGCGCGTGAACAACAAAAAGGCCGCTGAGGAGACGCCGGTCATCAACGTCAAGCGCATGTTGGACGAAGTGCGGCGGCGGGGCGATGCGTCCCTGCTCTATCCCGCAGAGATCACCGTCAAGGTGCCCTGAACCGGTCGCGCCGAATGCGGCTATAGTCTCCGCATGCGCGAATTTTACCTTCGCGGCGGGCCGGGGATCGAACTCTACGATACGCAGCACGCCGACATGTCGCGCACGCCCGTCGCGGGGGACGTGGCGTTCTATCGGCGATTCGCGCGTCGTACCGGCGGACCCATTCTCGAGCTTGCGTGCGGCACGGGGCGCGTCGCGATCCCTCTGGCGGAGGATGGGTTCGAAGTCACGGGTGTCGACCTCTCGCCCCACATGCTCGCAATCGCGCGCGCGAAGTCGAATCGCGTTCTCTGGAAGCGCGGCAGCATGGAGCGCTTCTCGCTACGGCGGAAATTCAAGTTCATCCTGATTCCGTTCCGTGCGTTCCAGCATCTCATGACGCTGCGCGCGCAACGAAGGTGTCTCGAGTGCGCAAGGCTGCATCTCGGCCCCGGAGGGCGATTCGTCATCGACATCTTCGATCCGAAGCTCGAATTCTGCCTTCCCGAGCGGGCCACATCGCCCCCGCGGCTGTCGAGCGTCGTGCATCCTCGCACGGGCCGGCGCTGGGAGATCGCGGTGGTGGATCGAGTCAACGACCCGCTCACGCAGATCCTTCGCGAGACGTGGGTGTGGACGTAACGCGGCGCGAACGGGCGTGCGCTTCGGCAGCATAGAGAGGTTCTTTCGCTGCGGTGGACGTATCGATACGAAATGGAACACCTGCTTCGGCTCTCGGGGCTCGAGCCCGTCGCTTGCTATGGTGATTTTCACGGGGGGAAGCCGCGATATGCAGGCGAGCAAATCTGGGTGACGCGCGCCGCTGTAGAATAGGTGTGATGCTCGTACTCCTCGCCGCGTTGATCGCCCAGGATCTCCCGCTGGAGCGCGATCCTTGGGACGGAGTCGCGGTCGGTTCGTGGGTGAAGATCAAAACCACGCGGCCGGCTGCGACGGACGAGGTGAAGCGGACGCTGACCGAGATCGGGAGCGACTTCAAGCGGATCCAGAGCGAGCCGCCGGTGCCGGCAACGGACGACGATGACGGCACGACGATCCGTTTCCAGCGTTTCAGCCTCGCCTTCCCCGGCGCGGGGATGAAGGCGAAAACGCGCGCGATCGAGACGCTGGCCGGCGGAATCAAGGCGCGGCTCGTCGAATACCGGCCGGAGGGGGAGGATGACGGAGCAGTGCGGTGGCGCGTGTGGTATTCCGAGCAGGTTGTGGGCGGGATCGCGAAGGCCTCCGGTCAGAGCGACCAGGGCGACACGCGCGAGAAATGGGAGCAGGAGATGAAGGCGGCGGAGAAACTCACGATCGCCGGCAAGACGCTTGCATGCACGCGGTTTGAAGTTTCGCGCATGGTGAAGAAGGAGGACAGGACCGAATTGACGTACTGGCTCTCGGCGGATGTCCCAGGGCAATTCGTCAAGTCAAGGACCCGGACCACGAGTGGCAAGGTGACGAGCGAGGTCGCCGCTGAGGTTGTGGACTTCGAAAAGAAGTAGCACGCGGTGAAACCGCGTCGATCAGCGGCCTGTAGCTGCTTGCATGATCACATTGCTCGCACTTCTCGCGCTGCAAGACTCCCAGCTGATCGGGTTTGAGAAGGACCCGTGGGGCGGATTCGCCATCGGGTCGTGGGTGAAGCTGAAACGCTCGGCGGGTGCCCGCAACGACGAGACGACCTACACGCTTATGGACGTGAAGGCGGCGTATAAGCGGATCAAGACCGATCCGGCCCCGGAGGATCCGGTCGAGGCGCAATACGGCGCCATCGTCTATCACGTACCGTACACGAAACTGCTCGAGGCGCTGGGACTGAAGCAGAACGGCAGGGGAAGCGACGTTCTCAAGATCGGCGTGAAGGCGCGCGCTCTCGAGTTCAACTCGCCTGACGTGGGGCAAATCTGGCTGGGCCGGGTACGCGTCGCTTTGTCGGACGAGGTCCCGGGCGGCGTGGGCAAGGTCGCCATCGATCTCGCCGGCGACAAACCGTACAAGCTGACGTTCGAAGCGGTCGCCCGCGAGAAACTCAAGGTGGGCGAGCAAGAGGTCGACTGCACCCGGTTCGACATCGACCACTCGCAAGGGAAGAACGAGCGGACGACCGGGTCGATCTGGTACTCATCGATCGTGCCCGGGCTCACGGTCAGGGCGCGCACGAAGATGACGCGTGGAAAGGTGACAACCGATCAGACGATCGACGTCGTCGGATTCGAGTCGAAGAAGTAATTACTTTCGCTTCGGCTTCGGCGGCGTGCTCTCCGCGTAGTGCAGAATCTCGGGCGAGCCCTCGAGGTAGGGCCCGATGGCGGCGAGGAGATTACCGTAGCCGGGGGTCTTGGCGAGCGCCTGGTGATCCGCGACGCTCTTCCACTCGCCGACGAAGACGAAGCGCGTGGGGCGTTCGATGCCGCGCACGAGCCTCCATTTGGCGAGTCCATTCACCCTGCCCAGCTTCTGCCACGCCACGTGGAACGCCTCAGCGAAAGCGCCCTCGCGTCCGGCGCGTACTTCGACGATCGAGAGGTCCGTGATCACTGTTCCTCCGAAGTCTTTTCAACGCTCCTCCGGTGACGTGGGACACCGCGAAGGAGGATGGGCGTAGTTTACGAGCCAAAGGCGCGTTCGCAAAATGCTGTCTATACTGTTGTATGCGCGTTCTGGCGGGTGCACTGCTTGCGGCGACGATGCTCTCACCCGCGCGCGATATCGAGGTCGGGATTCCGCCCGGCACGCCGCTGGAATGGGAGCGCGATCTCTTCCGTCCCGGCACGACGCCGCGACGTGGGCGCGTGCCGACTCCGAAGCCGCTCGTCCCCGATCCGACGCTGCCGCGACCGACGGTCGTGCAGGAGCGCGTGCCGGAACCGCTCCTCTCCGATTTCGGTTCGACGTCGCTCTACGACTACTTCCGCATTACGACGGTGGACATCATGCGCCATGTCGTCGTCATGTGGCCGAAGAAGGGGGAGTACGACCCCGACGTGCCGCAGGTCGAGCCTCCGGACATGGTGTGGAAGTATCCGCCGACGTATCCAACGGAGCTCTACTGGATGGGGGCGCTCAACACGATGCGCGGCCACTTGCATCCGGAGGTCGTGTCGCATCGCGAGCTTGCGTGCTACATCGTCGGGCTTGGAGAGCCCGGTCTCCTCGGATCGCGCAACGTGAAGTACCCCGTCGGGGACAACGTCGACGGCCCGTCGCCGCTCAAGAACTACCCAATATTCCATCTTGAGGTGTCCGATGACCGGCCGCCCGTCGCTGGCGGCGAGACGCCGTATGAGCAGATGGTCCATCGGATGGTCGTGTACGAGCTGACGAACGGTTTCCCGTACGTATTCGACCCGTCGTACTGCCGCTACACGCTATCGCTCGGGCGCGATGCGGTGTGGGCGGTGATCGACGCGTCGAAGAGCGACCACGCGTTCCTGGCGCGCAACGCGACCGCGGTGCTCGGCCTCATGCACTTCGAGGAGGCGCAGACGCGCATGCGCGAGATCGTGGCACGCGAACAGGACATCATCAAGTGGATGCGCGCGGTCATGTCGCTCGCGCGGCGGCGCGATGCCGCCATCGTTGGCGACCTCGAAAAGGCGGCGCTCGACTCGAGCGACGAGATCCGCAGCACCGCGGCGATGCATGCGCTCGGACTGATCGGCGATCGCAAGGCGGTGACGACGCTCCTCAAGATCGCGAGCGAGACCGAGGACATCGAGACGCTGTTCACGGCGCTGCCGGCGATCGCGCGACTCAACGACGAGACGAGCGAGACGCGGCAGGCGCTCGCGAAGCTCGTCAGCAAGCGGACAAAGGCGCCGAAAAAAACCCCTGCCGGCGGGCTTGTTCCGCCGAAGCCTGAGCCCGCCGGAACGAAGGTGAAGATCGTCGACGGCATGCTCACGCTTGCGCGCGTGGCATCCGGCGATTCGCAATTGCGTACGGAGATGCTGGACCGCTTCGATCGCACGCGACTGACGTTCGTACCGCCGGCCAACTGGTTCCTGGCGATCGACGTCCTCGCGTTTTGCGGCGACGCGGGACGGCCGATTCTCCGAAAGATCGTCGAGGACAGGGAACTGGATGCGAACCTGCGCGCGGCGGCACTCACGCGGCTTCGCCCCGTCGATGTTGCGCTCGCGAAGAAGCTGGCTCTCGACGAGAAACTTCACGTCGCGCTCCGCGCTGTGGCAATGCTTGCGCTCACGGAGCTCGAGGAGCCCGTGGCGGCGCGGGAGGTCGCGCAGGAGCTTCTCACGGAGTACGTGCGCCGCGAGGGGACGGCTCCTCCGGTGCAGGCCGCTCTTGCGGCAATGTCGATGCAGATTCTTGGATCGACGGGGGGTGCGAAACTGCAGCTGCTCTGTGAGGCCGCCGAGAAGGCGCTGCGCGATCGCGCGTGGGCGTATCGCTTCACGAAGAACTCGAACAACATCACGAAGGCGGTGATTTACAGCCAGCCGCCCACGCTCGAGATCGCCGCAGTCGAACTCGGTCGTGCGCTGGATCCCGGCGTAATCCCAACACTCATCAAAATTCTGCGGAGCCGCGCGGGGGGCGGTCGCGCGGAAGCCGCACTGGCTCTCGGGGCGCTCGGAGGGCGCGACGCGACGGAAGCGCTCGTTGCCGGGCTGACGGATCCGGTGAACGGCTGGGTGCGCTTCAATTGCTATCGTGCGCTGCGCGCCCTGTCGGGGATCAATCACTACGACGACTGGCTCTTCCTCCCGCCGCCGGCGCTGCGCCCCCACATCGAGCGATACCAGCGTTGGTGGAAGGAGTCGCAAAAGTGACGACGCCGCGCGATCGACTGCGGCGCCGCGTTGACCTGGGCGAAAGCTCCAGTGCGCGACGCCGGCGTCGCGAGGGCAATCCGGAGGATGCGGCGCGCCGGACGCTCGGTCCGTATCGTCTGTTTACCAAGCTTGGATCGGGCCCGCATGGACGCGTTTATCTCGCTATTGACGATCGCTCGCGCTCGCGCGTCGCAATGAAGGTCTTCCGATTCAGGAACGAGTCGAACGTCGAGCCGTTGATGCGGGAGTTCCGTCTCGTCGCTTCCTTGAAGCACCCGAACATCCTGACGCCGCTCGAGGCGAACTGGTGGCACGACCGCGTGTACGTGGCGATGCCGCTGCTCGAGGCGAGCACTCTTCAGGAGTTTCAGCTGTCTTACGATCAGGCGGCACGCATCATGGTCAAGGTTGCCGAGGCGATCGAGGCGGCGCACGCCCGCGGGGTGCTGCATCGTAACTTGAAGCCTACGAACATCTTTCTCAACGACGAAGGCGAGCCGCTCGTCTCCGACTTCATGCCTCCGAGCCGTCCGCCCGCGGGTCCGGAGTTTCTGTCGCCCGAGCAGGTCGGGGGCAATTCGCGCTCGGTCGGGCGCGCGTGCGACGTGTACGGCTTGGGTGCGACGCTTTATTACTTGCTCAGCCAGCATCTGCCGTTCCCCGGCGACACGCCGGGGGCGATTGCGCGGAAGATTGGCGAGCACGAGCTCGTGCCGCCGTGCAAATGGGAGCCGGCCATTCCGCCGGCGCTCGAGGCGATTGTGCTCAAGGCGATGGCGCATGAACCGGAGCGGCGGTACGCCAGCGCGGCGCAATTCGCGCTCGACCTGCGCAACTGGGTCGAGAACATGCCGGTGGCTGCGTTCGCCGAGCGCACGCGGCGACGCGTCTTCGCCACCGTTGCCTTGGCGGCCACGATTGCGATCGTCGTGGCGCTCGGGTGGATGTTCACTCGACCGGGACCGAAGCCGGGCCCCGTCGCCACCACGCCGACGAACACCTCCGTCGAGCCACCGCCGGACACGACCGAACGGCTGGTGCCCGACGCAGACGCGCATCCACCGCCTCCCACACAGCTCCCGGATCCAGTCACCGAGACCGCGCCTCCTCCGCCAACGACGGTGGAGGTCCCCACACAGAAGCCGGAATTGAGCGCGGCGCTGCTCGCCGCCCTGCGAGAGAACATCGCCGGCACGCACCGGCACTATCGGGAGACCTATTTCCTGCCGGGCGAGCGTGTGCGGCTCGACGAATTGACACGCGCGGGTAGGGGCGACGCCGACGATGTCGCATTCCTCCGCGGTCGCGTGCTAGGGGAGATCGGCGGAGCGATGCGCTCGGATGAGGAGTCGATCGAATCGATCGCCGCGTCCGGCATCGAGGCGGACGTCGCGCACGCGGACGCGTTGCGTCGAGACCCGGGAAACACGGCGGCCCGCGCGGGGCTTGGGTACGTGCGGGCGTCGTCCGGGTTCTGGCGCCGCGACGCCGTCGCGAAGGAAACGAAGGAGGGGATCGAATTCGAGGGACGCAAGTACACGCGGGATGCGCTCAAGCAGCTGCTCACATCGCGCGGCTTTGTGCAGCTGAACAGCGAGTGGTGCAAGCGGCGCGCGTGGACGAGCGTGCCGCCCGTGCACGGCAAGGGGCGGCAAGTGACGCTGTCCTCGGCCGAGCTCTTCACGGTGTACGACGCTAAGCTGGAGACGATTCACGATCCCTTCTCCAAGGTAAACGTGCAGGTAAAGCGGTTCACGCCGAAGTCGCATTACTACGGCGCGATCGACGGCGAGGCGGCCGTTCGCATCGAAGCGCCGGGCGACCTGGTCGAGTGCACCGTGCGTGCGGCGTCGAAGATCGTTGGCGAGGGGACGGTCGAAGTATGGCTCGTCGTCGATGCGACGGGCGTGAGCTTGCGGCTCTACGAGCTGACGACGGGCAGGAACGAGGAGTTCATCGACATCTCATCGCAGGTGAAAGGCAAGCGTGCGTTCACGATCGTTGCAAAGCTGAAGAGCAGGGACGAGGGTCGCGAGCGGCGCGCGGCGCGGTTCCTTCCGTCGGAGTCGGCGGAAGGAGTGCCGCTGGAGGTTAGGGGGGTTGTCGGCGAGCCGCAGCCCGGTCTCGCGAAGCTGCTCGGCGCGGAATCGACGGGACGCAGCACGGAGGACGTGCGGCGGCTCGTGGTCGCGATCGCTGAGCGTTTCGTGCGAGAGGAGACGCTGTTCTCCGAGTCGCTGGTGAAGGTTCGCGCGGAGGCGTCGATGCTCAAGTACGACGGCGTGCTCGAGACGCCGATGGAGTACGAGGGGATCGGGCGCGCGATCGGCGACCCCCTCACGTATGACTTCGAAAAGCAGGACGCAAAGCTTGTTACGTGGTGGAGCGAACAGACGGTCGCGAAGCGGCGTGCGTTCGCAACGTGGTTCGGGCTCTGGTGTGCCCAGGAAGCCGCGCGCAGATAATCAGTCGACGGGTAACTTCTTGGCCGGCTGCACGAACGCGCCCGGGTCGCTGATATCGAGCATGCGCTGAATGGCGAGGCGCGCCCTCTTCGCGATCTCCTCGGGAACCGTCACCTTCACCTCGAGATCCTCGAGCGACCAGAGCAGCTTCTCGAGCGTGTTGAGACGCATGAATTCGCACGCCGCCTCCTCCGCCGCGGGATAGAACTCCTTCTCGGGGTTCTCCTTGCGCAGGCGGTGGAGAATGCCCGCGTCGGTGCCGATGATGAATTCCTTTTTGTGCGACTCGTGCGCGTACTTGACGATCCCCTCGGTCGACGCAACCTTGTCGGCCAGCGGCATGCAGCTTGTAGAGCAGCCGCACTCGGGGTGCATCAGGAATTCAGCCTTGGGATGCTCGACTTTGAGCGCCTTGATCTGGTCGGTCTTGATCCGGTTGTGCACGTGGCAATAGCCGGGCCAGAGGTGCATTTTCCGGCCGGTCTTCGAGCGCACCCACGCGCCGAGGAACTGGTCTGGCGCGAAGAGGATCTCGCGATCGGGAGGAATCGCCTCGACGATCTTGAGCGCGTTGGTCGACGTGCAGATGTAGTCGCTCTCCGCCTTCACTTCGGCGGTACAGTTGATGTAGCTGACGACGACCGCGCCGGGGTGCTCCTCCTTCCAGCGCCGGAGACTGTCGGCGCTGATCATCGACGCCAGCGAACAGCCGGCCTCTTTGTCGGGAATCAGGACGAGCTTCTCGGGGTTCATGACGGCGGCTGTCTCGGCCATGAAATGCACGCCGCAGAAAACGATGATTTTCGCGTCCGTCTTCGCCGCCTGCTGCGTGAGGCCGAGCGAGTCGCCCAGGAAGTCGGCCACGTCCTGGATCTCGCCGCGCTGGTAGTTATGCGCCAGGATGACGGCATTCCGCTCCTTCTTGAGGCGGATTATGTCGTTTACGATCGCCTTCTTGTCCGTGTCCGTCACCATCTGATTGCTAGACTGGGGTAATGGTGTACTTGTTACACCTTCTTCTTCTTCGTTAGCCTGTCGTTTCCGCCCACTTGGCCTCGCCTTCCCACACGCGTATGGTCATCGTGTAGCCGGGGAGCTTTTCCTTCAGTTTTTTCAAAAGCTCCGTTGAGATGTTCTCACATGACGGAAACGCGATCAGCTTGTTGAGATCGATGTGATCGAACGTCTTCAGCAGCTCGCGCAGATTTCGCTTGAGAACGTCGAAGTCGATCACCATGCCGTCCTTCATCGGACCGTCCACGGTTACCTCGACGCGATAGGTGTGCCCGTGCGGCACGCCGCACTTGGGATGGCCTGGAAGAAGATGCATCGAGTCGAAGTGTTCGATTACGCCGACTTTCATTAGTACATTCCTTTCACCGCGCCGCCGTCGACGGCGTACGCCGCCCCTGTCACCCAGCCCGCCTGACTCGACGCCAGGAACGCGACGAGCCCCGCGACGTCTTCCGGATATCCCACGCGATTAAGCGGGATGCGCTTCGCCGCCGCCTGCGACAGCTGGCGCAACCGCCCCGCCCTCCACCCCGCCTCCTGCCACCACGAGTCCGTTATGACGGGACCGGGGCATACCGCATTCACGCGCACGCCGTCGGCGGCCAGCTCGTTCGACAGCGACTTCGTGAAGCTCAGCAAGGCCGCCTTCGACGCGCAGTAGTCCGGCCCCATCGAGAACGGCTGCTTTGCCACCTCGCTGGCAACGTTGACGATGGCGCCGCGCGTCCGGCGCAACATCGGGAGAGCCGCGCGCGTGACCTCGACAGCGCTCAGAAGGTTCAATTCGAGCGCACCACGCCACGTGTCCGCGTCGGTCTGCTCGAAACTGCGGAAGTGTTCCATGCCGCCGGCATTGTTGACGAGCACGTCGAGCTTGTCGATCCGCCGGAAGAGCTTGCGCACGTCGGACGCACGGCGAACGTCGCACGGAAACGCCGCTATTTCTCCGATCTCCTTCGCTGCTTCGACGAGGTGCTTCGCCGAGCGCGAGCAAATGATGACGTTTGCGCCCTCGTGGTGAAACACCCGGGCGATGGCGCGTCCGATACCCCGGCTTCCGCCGGTGACTAACACCGTGCGATTCTTCAATCCAAGATCCATGGGTTGGTCATTACAGCGCATGCCTCAGCCGCAGGCAATCCTTTCTCCGGGAGCACCGCTGTATACTGGGGCGTACCCATGGGACTCGCGGACATTCCGGCGGTATCTTTCGAAGACGACCTCACGGGCCTCTACAACCGCCGATTCCTCCAGCGGTACCTGTCCACGCAGATCGACTGGTCCGCGCCGCAGACGGCGCTGGTCTCATTCATTCTCGTCGACATCGACGAATTCCACCGCGCGAACGACCTCTACGGCCATGCCGAAGGGGACTTCGTGCTGCAATCGTTCGCCGAACGTCTGAAGAAGTCATTCCGCGCCGATGACGTCATCGCGCGCGATGGCGGCGACTCGTTCTTCGTCATCTGCCCCAATACACCGAAGGAGAAGGCCGCCGAGCTCGCCACGCAACTCGTCGAAGATCTTGGGCGCAACCAGCTCCGCACACGGCGTGACCGATTTCCCGTCGAGCTGACCGCCAGTGCTGGCGTCGTCTCCTTCCCAGGGGACGGCACCGATGCCGACGCGATACGCGACGCCGCCGACAAGGTTCTCTTCCATGCCAAACGCACGGGGCGCAATCGCGTCTCGGTCGGCGGCAAGATCGATGAGCAGCTCGCGGCGGAACGCGATGTTTTCGCGGGGCTTCCGTGCCGGACGTTCTGCGGCCGCCAGCCCGAGCTCAACGCCGCGCTCGGCTCGCTCGAAGACCTCAGGCAGGGCCGCCCGTCGGTCCTCTTCGTCCAGGGACCGGCAGGAATCGGAAAGTCCCGTTTTCTCCGCGAGATCGCCGACGTCGCGACTGCGCGCGACCTCCTCTACCTGTACGCGATCTGCAATGAAAGCCAGCGCCAGTCGATCGGCTACTCCCTGATCTATCTCGTCGACCAGTACTACCGGCTGAACCCCGATGCGCAGCAGGACCTGCACGACTGTCTATTCCCGGCGCAGCGCCGCATGGCGCGGCAGCTTATCTCAACGCTTTCTTCGTGGCGCGAGGAGGATGTTGAGATCAGCCCACGAGATCGAAAACCGCTCCTGCTGGGCATGCTGGAGACGGCCATCCTTGCCATGGCGCGCCGCTCGCCCATACTCATCCTGCTCGACAACGCGCGGCACTGCGACCGCGGAACCCTGGACGTGCTTCAACGCATCCTGCGGGACCGGCGCGCCCCGGTCGCGGTCTTCTTCGCCCTCAAGGGAGACATCCGGAATATCGACCCGAAGGCCGACCCCGGACTTTACACACTGGTCGAGGAATTGCAGCGAAGCGAAGGGATGCAGGTGCTCACGCTTGCGCCCCTCGTTCGAGACGACGTCAACACGATGGTGCAATCGGTCCTCCCTGAGGCGGGGTCGGTGCGTGAATTCGCCGAGCTGCTCTACCAGAAGTCCGAGGGCAATCCGCTGTACGTCGAAGAGGCCATTCGCGCTCTCATCCTCCGCGAGCGGATCACGCGGCAGGGTCAGAAGTACTCCATTCCGAAACTCGAGCCCGACGAGCTGCCCGCCTCGCTCGACGCGATCATCGAGCAGGTACTCGCGACGCTGTCCCCGGAGGCGGGCGAGATCGTGACGAACGCATCGATCATCGGCTCCAAGTTCGACATCCAGGTGCTGCAGGAGGTCATGGGCAAGCGTGAAGGCGAGACGCTTGACGCCGTCGATCAAGTGGAGAGCACCAAGATCATCGAGCATCTGGATCGCGGCACAGTGGACGACTATGCGTTCCGGTCAACCACCGCGCGCGACGTGCGCTACGTCAGCGCCGCGACGGACGCAAAGCAGCTCATGCATAAACGGCTCGCGCACGTCGCCCGGTCGCAGTCGATCCGCAACCCCGATCGCGCGCGCGCCGAGCGTTCGTTCCACATCGTGGCGTCCGGCGCGCCCGTTCCTCCGTCGGACGAAAACGAGGCGACCGACGCGGCGAGGCCGTTATCGAGCGTCTCGTCGTCGGCCATCATCGGCCGTCAACCGCGCATCCCCGAAGCCACGGCAGCGCTGAGCCCGGAGTCGCACCAGCGGGCGCTGGACTTCATGCGCACGCTCTCCGCGCTGCTGCGCATCGGCCGGCTCTACCCGCAGTGGAGCCAGACCGGCGCACAGTTCACGAAGCAGCTCCAGGAGGCGGCCAAGGCGCTCGTCGACGAGGCGGGCGCCGTCACGTTCGGATCGGATGCTCGCGGCATAACGCTCAATAGCCGGCTTGCCGACGCGCGCGCCGGCGACGTACTGAGCGAGTTCGGCTCGCTTCTCTCGGACCGCCTCGTCGCGTCGATGACGTTCGCCCGGGGGCTCGACTCCCGCGAGCTCGACACGCTGGTCTCCGCGCTCGGCGCGCCGCTGAACCGGTCGCGGGCGCCGTCCGACCACTGGGACCAATTCCTCGACCGTGAGGAGATCAAGCATGTCGACATCCTGCAGCGGAGATACGTCGCGCGCGAGGCGGAGCGGGGAACCGCGGCACGGCGCCCTCAGGTCGTCGAGCGCACCCTCAACCCCGACGAGCTTGACGCCCTCCGCGATGCGCTCCGGCACTTCAAGATGGCCTCGGACAATCTGCGCCTTTATCCTCCGGGGCACGCCCTGGTCGAGGAGGGGTTGCGCGAGACCGTCCGCTCGCTGACCGATCTCGCGGGCCGGTTGAAAGTGATCTCGCTGGCATGCTCGGCGGAAGGGTTGCTGGTCAACGGCCATCCGACGGACCCGCGCACGATCGGTGATGCGGGCGCGCATCTATCGGCGCAGCTCGACAAGCGCGAGCTGAAATCGCTCACGCTGTACGAAGGACTGCGGCCGGATGAGATCCAGGTGTTGGTCAGCATCTTCGCGGTGCCGGCGGAAGACCCGGGGTGGATGGATGTTTTCAAGACGATTGTGTCGGGTAACGAAATCCGAAACTTCGAGTTCGGCGGACTCCTCTACACGCAGCTGGCGTCGGCGTCGGGCGGCGTCGTGCCCACGAGCGTTGTTGCGACGGACGCTCCGGCCGCCGCCGGCAAGCGGACGACGCGGACAGAAACGTCCCCCTCGGGGGCGACGTCGGCGCAGCGTTCGACCGGAAGCGGCCCCGGCGCTTCGGAGATGACCTCGGCGTACGGCGGTCGCGAGGTGATCGTTCGCGCGGGCGGAGGCGGCAGTGCGCCCGCCGGCCCGGAAGGCGCGGACGCAGGGACGGATGAGCCTGTCGATGAAAGCGCTTACGGTGGCATCACTATTCGCGCGGACGTCCGCGCGCGCGCCTATCTCAAAGCCGGACCGGACAAGTATTTGTCCGAGGACTTCGAGCACGAGTTTGGTCCGCTCTTGGAGGTGCTGAATTTCGGATGGACGGCGCAGCTTGGCATGCAGCTCGTCGAGAGGCTCGCCGAACTGGCGCGCGATCCGAGCCCGCAGTTCCGCGAGCGCGCGCTGCGCGTAATGGCTACGGGATTGTCCGAGACGAGTTCGGCCGAGGCGCGCGGTCCGCTCGTCACTCGGGCCTGCGAAGTTCTCGGCCATATCGTCACCGGCGAGATTGAAGGGTCTGTGCTGCGCGTGGCGGCGGACGTTATCCCTCCGTGCATCGCGGCCGCGTTTGTCCTGGGTCGGTTCGACGCGGTCGCCGACCTCCTGCAACGCGTGCGCAAGCGCATCGATACGAAAACCGCACCGCCCGAGTTCAAGAGCAAGATCTCCGCGAAGCTTCTGGAGATGGCTGGCCCTGAGGGACCGATGGCCGGGGCGATCCGCGCGGTTGCGACGCCGATCCGCGAATCGGCGCTTCGCATCAGCGGCATGTTCGGACCTCCGCTGGTGCCCGTACTCGTCGAGTTCATTGCCGAGAGCGATGACGCGGCGCATCGAAAGCTCGCGACCGCCGCGCTCAAGGAGATCGGAGGCAACGCCGCTGCAGAGCTCATCAAGCTTGTGACGTTTGACGGGCCCGTCGAACGGGTCGCCCGGGTTCTTTCCGTGCTCGAAACATGCGGCCCCGGGAGCTTGGCCGGCGCGGTCGCCGCTGCCGTCGACCATGCGGACGCCGGAGTGCGCGCCGCCGCCTTCGCGATGGTGAAACGCGCCGATAAGCCGCTCGCCGCCGGAGGGCTGCGGAAGCTGACCGCCTCGGAGCGTCCGGAGATCGCGCTCGCCGCAATCGGTCTGGCCGCGGAGCTGGGGCTTCAGGATCTCGGACTCGACATCACGCGCATTGCGCAGTCGTCGAACGACGAAGCCGTGGTGCGCGCCTGCTGCGACTACTTCGGGCGCGTGAAGGTTCCCGCGAGCGTCCCCGCGCTGCGCCGAATCTTTGATGCGCGGGCGAGGATGTTCGGGCTCGTAAAGGGATTCTCCGACGAGACGCGGGCCATGGCCGTCAAAGCCGCCGCCGCGCTCACGCACCAGGACGCCACGGACCTGGTCGAAAGCGCGAAGCAGGATCGCAGCCCCGACGTGCGACGCGCCGCCGGAGTGCAGTAATTACGCGCGCTGGGGCATCAGCGACGCATCGAAGTCTTCTGGCGACCGCCCCGTCACCGCAAACGAGTACAGCACCGCGTGGTAGATGCTCGTCAGGCAGCTCGAGACTATCGCCAGCAGCACTCCCCCGATAACGAGCAGCGCCGCCAGCGCCATCACCCAGAGGCCGATCGCTGTCGAGTGCGAGCTCCCGGTCGCCATGACGGCGAAAACGCCCACGCAGACGATGAGCATCGCAAACATGAAGAAGATCAGCGAGAGTGCGCTGCCGATGCCGATCCGGAACGCGAGCTGCTCGCCCCACGTCTGCTTGAAGAGGGCCGCCGAGCGCTTCACGGCGTCGACCGGCCCCAGCCCCTCGAACGCGATGACGGGCGCGATCATGAACGTCACGAGCGACCAGGCAAGGCCGATGAAGCGCGTCACGATCCTGCCGAGGATCCCGACCCGCTGCTCGATCGCCTGCAGGACCACGCCCACCGTGGCGCCCAGCAGCGCCCACCCTGCGATCTGCCGCAGCCGCGACATGGCCGCTCTGATGCCCAGGCCCAGCGAGGCTGGCTTTCCATGGAGCCGGTTCAGGACGCACGAAATCAATCCAACGTTGAAAAACGTCGCGATGAAGTAGCTGATGAAATAGACGCCCAGCAGCGCGGCCCAGCCGCCGATCTTCCACTCGAGCGAAAGTTCCTTCGAGCCGGAGGCCTCGCGCTGCTCGATGAGCATCAGGACTCCGTAGATCGCGCCGCTGATGACCGGAGCCAGAACAAGCAGCGCGCTCAGGCCGGACAGAATTGGGAACCACGCGAGGTACTTCTCGCGTCGCAGGATGCCGAAGCACGCCTTGGTCAGGGCCCACGACCGTGCGAGTGTTCCCACAGTTCCTCCCTGTCGATTCTCGAGTTAGTGTAATGCGATAGACCGTCGACGTGTGATCATCGTTACGGAAATCTGTACATCATGTCGATGACTGCGTTGCTGTTCGCATTTCTGGCGATCCAGGAGTGCGACCGCGTCCACGCCGATTCCGCGACGGGTGAGATCACCCTTGCGGGGCGAAACTCCACGCTTCGCGAACACTCGGATCCGTCGAAATTCGACGTGACAACGGAGATGACCGTCTACCGCGGCCGGCTCATCGCGGCGTGCTGCATGGACTTCGACGATTCGTCGATCTACCCGGCGGCCGCCTATTCGACGGAGGCGGATTTGCTCGAGTATTCGCCCGAGCGCGACGAGTGGACGACGCTACGCCACATGGACGCGTCGATGGTCTTCAACATGCGCGTGATCGGCGACACTCTGTACGTTCCCGAGTACTTTCCGTTCAACGGCCGCTCGCGGATGGTCCACACGTTCGACGGCAAGGAGTGGGGCTGCCTCGGCCTGCTGCCGGACGAGGCCTGGCACATCATGGATGTGATCCGGATCGGCGACACGTTTTACGCGTCCGGCTCGTGGCGCGATCTCGATCCGGAGAAGCGAAAATCCGATCCTGACTGGTGGAAGGGGTACGGGCACGTCCACATGTCGAAGGATGGGGGCAAGACGTGGACTGACATCCGTCGCTCGCGCGAGGTGGGCCGCTGCCTGGACATGGTCGAATTCCGGGGAAAGCTCTACTGCAACGAGCGGGGCTACCAGCTCATCGCGTGGGACGGGCAGAAGTGGGAGGAGGTGCCCGTCCGATTTGAAAACTCGAAGGTCGATGCCAAGCTCGGGAGCGCCCACCTTGCGGTCGTCGGCGACAGGATCCTCGCCATCAACGCGGACCTCTATTACGCGTTCGACGGCAAGACGTGGAAGTCGCACCAGCCGGGCTTCATTGATCTCTGGAAGGACGGCACGAAACTCTACGGGTTGCGCAAAGACGGATCGGTCGCGCTCACGGACGACGGTGCGAAATGGACGCCGGTGACGAAGGAGAAGGAGGGCGTGCCGGCGAAGGAGTTCGACCGCCTCGCCCCGAAGGGCCGCCCGCTCAACAGGGGCGCGGTCACGTTGCATCGCGGCCGTCTCTGGGTCGGCACCAGCGCGACCGGGAAGCTCTACGCGGCGCCGTACGAGGAAAAGGGGTCGTACTCCTCCAAGCCGGAGAAGGTTGAGGTGGGCGCGAAGGTGACGCTCACGTGGGAGCAGGCGGGCATCGTGAGGCTGAGAGTGCGCACGGCGGAAACGTCGGACGATCTGTCGAAGGGGGCCTGGAAGGACGTGGCCTCGTCGCCCGCATCGATCACGCTTGGCAAGAAGCACGTCTGGGTCCAGTGGCGAGCAGATTTCGAGAGCGATGGGCGCAAGACGCCCGTGCTACGCGGGGCGAGGCTCATTTTCGACTAGCGTCGTCCTTCTCGCGCCGATAGCCCGCCGCAAATTCCCCCGCCGCGTCTGTGATCGACTGCACCGCCGCCGATTGCAGCACGACCTCGACGAACCCCACGTGGGGCACGTCGCGCACTTCGCGGAATCGCGCGAGGAACAGCGCGAGGGCGAGCGCGCGCAGCAGGCATGAAACGAGCATGATCACGAGCAGGTGCGAGAAGAACGTGATCGAGAAACCCGCGATCACGTAGCGCGCCGGCAGCAGGTCGACGATCACGGCGCCGGCGAGCCCGCCGAACAGAATGCCCATTCCCACGAGAAAGCTGTAGAGGGCCACTCCCCGGGCCCGCAGCTCACGCGGAAGCGAGTCCAGCAGGAAGTTCCCGGCCGCCAGGTTGAAACCGCCCCACGTGGCGCCTGCGAAGGCCTGCACGAGCCACACCGACCACGGCGCCCACGCGACCTGCCAGAGCACCGGGATGATCGTAACGCCCACGCCGGTGACGACGAGAATCCAGCGATTGCCGATGCGATCCCCGATCCGCCCCCACCGCGAGAGCACGCACAGCGGCGCGAGCATGACCACCACCTGCGACACCATGAATTCGACGTACGTGAAATGCAGGTCCTCCAGCATGTAGACGGTGAAATACGGTCCGCTGACGAAGACCCCGAAGTGCATCGCGGCGACGAAGAGCGCGAACGCGTAAAAGTTGCCGCTGATGCGCTTCGCCTCGGGGTGGCTCGCATGAGGAGCGATCGGCGGATCGATCATGCGGCTCAGGTGCGCGATGCTGATGGCGCGCGCGACGAACGCGGCCGCGAAGATGAGGGCGAAAGCGTATGCGGTGTGACCTCCGCGCTTGAAGATCTCCAGCCCCACGCCCGCCAGCAGCGCCGCAAGACACTGGCACAGGACCGCCACGCTGCCGCGTCGCCCGAAGAACCGGCCCCGGAACTCCGGCGGCACGATGTCGCCCATCGTGCTGTTCCACGGCGGGATCGTGAAGTGGAGACCGGCGAAGTAGAGCGTCAGCGCGGCCAGCATCACCCAGTACGCGGTCGCGTGCGGGAGGAGGACCGACACGCACATCGGCAGGAGCATGAGGGCCTGCACGACGGAGCCGCCCAGATAGAGACTCCGCCTCTTCCCCGTGCGCTCGACGATGTGCGCCGCCAGCGGCTGCAAGCACGAGCCCACGAACATCGGGATGGCCCCGAGAATGCCCATGAGCAGATTCGACGCCCCGAGCCATACCGCGTACGCGCTGAAATAGGCCTCCCCAAAGCCCATCATCACGCCGTATGCGGCTACGTCCTTTATCGATGCGTCGAGCGACCGCTCGACGTCCTTGTCTTCCACAGAGTGCGGGCATGATAGCAGCGGCATGTGAGTCACCCGCAAAGGGGGGCGACTTTTCGGGTGACTCAGGGCGATGGGTCCAGAGGAAGCTGCTATTTGCTGACGAATCGGATGTTAAGATTGCGCTTCCATGCCGGGCGAACTGAAAATCGACGCGGAAATCGACCGCATCGTCTACACGGACGAGCCGACGGGACTCCACAACCGGCGGTACCTCTACGCGGCGCTGCGTGAGCAGGTCGATTGGGCGGCCTTGCGCCACCCCACGTCACTCGCGCTGCTCGGCGTTTCACGCCCCACCGGCATGCGCGATCTCCCGTTTTCGAACGCCGTCAAAGAGATCGCCAAGCGGCTGAAGGGGCTCGCGGACCCGGAAGTCCTTCTGACACGCTACGGCGTGGACGCCTTCGCGATGCTCTTCCCTGCCCGCTCGCGCGAAGTCGCGCTCGATGTCGCGCAGCATCTTGCCCAGGATGTAAGCGCCGAGCCGGTGAACGGCACGCCGATGTCCATCAGCGTCGGGGCCGCAGGCCGGCCGCTCGACGGGAGCACCCCCGCGGCGCTGCTCGATTCGGTGTCGCGCGCGCTCCGGCACGCGCGTCGCCAAGGTGAGGGGGCGGCGGCGCTGCCCCCTCCTGCCCACGACACCGGCGACCTGCTCGGGCGCATCCCCTCGCGCAGCACCGTCGGACGCGATGATGCGCTCACCCGCGTGCGAACATTGATCAGCGATCTGAAGAAGGCGACGATTATTCTCGCGCACGGCCTGTCCGGCAACGGCAAGTCGCGCTTCCTCAATGAAGCGCTCCAGGTGGCGTGGGATGCGGGGCTCGTCCCCGCGCGCGCGGATTGCGAAGAGGCTTCGCGCCACTCGCCGTATCGCGCCATTGGAGCCGTGATGGAGCGCATCGGGCGCGAGATCCCGGACCTCGAGCTCCGCGCCGAGGATCGCCTGACATCGCAGCACCTTCTGGCGCTGCGCGTGATCTGCCCGAACTTCTTCACGGCGGGCGAGATGGACGCCACCGCCGAGCTGCCGAACCCGCACATCGCCGCGGCGGCCGTGCTCGAACTCATGCGCATCGCCTCGCGGTTGCGCCCCGGCGTCGTCATCGCCGTCAACAACGCGCCCCTGCTCGATCCGAGTTCCCTCGAAGTCTTCCGCGGCATGTTGAATGAGCCGATCCCCGTGCTCGTGCTCATGTCTGCTGCGGACGCGCGCGGCGCCCCCGAGCAAGGCGATTCAGTCCTCCCACCCTTCATCGATGCTCTGCGCAAGCAGAGGCGCCTCGAGGACATCGAGATGCGGCCGCTCACCGATGCGCATCTCAAGCAGCTGATGGACGCGATCCTCCCGGAACGCGTCCCCAACGCAGATCTCGATGCGGCTATCGCGAAGCACGCGAAAGGGAGCCCGCTTTACGTCGAGGAACTCCTGCGCGCCTTGGCGTTGCAGGGCAAGAGCCATGACAAGCTCGATCCGAAAACGCTTCCGACGTCGCTGCGCGCGGCAGTTCTCGCGGGCGTCGCCGCGCTGCCGGGACCCACGCGCGAGGCGCTTCACTGCGCGTCCGTCATGGGAACCACCTTCGACGTCGACATTCTTCAGGAGATGCTCGCGTGGCGCGACCTCGAGCTGCATGACGCGATCGATTATGCCGTCGCGGGGCGCATCATTCGCATCGCGGATCCGCGCGTGCCGGAGGTGCTGGAGTTCTCCTGCGCGCTCGCCCGCAACGCCTGCTATGACAGCCTGGATGCGCTCACTCGTCGCCGCTACCACCAGCGCGTCGGCAAGATCTGTGAGGCGCGCCTCCCCGACGATGCCGGCTGGCTCGTCGAGACGGCGCTCTACCATCTCGATCGCGGCGCGAGCGGCGACCGCGCCGAAGCGCTGCGCGCGATGCGGGACCGCCGCGCCACGTCTGCCGTGGGCCCCGCGGGCGCCCGCATCCAGCGCGTCGCGCCCGGAACCACGCCGCTCACGAGCGAGGCCCAGACCGCTCTCGATACGCTTGCGCGCTCGCTCGTCGGCGCATTGCGCATCGGGCGGCTCTATCCGCAGGGCAGTCAGCTCTCGAGCGGATTCACCGCCCAGGTGAGGAGCTCGCTGGACTTGCTGCTCGCACAAGTCTCACCGGTGACGCTCGCCGTCGACGGCCAGCTCCTCAAAGCGAATGGCGTCTCGCTGCCGGTGCGCCCCAACAGCGCGCGAGAGGACCTTCGCAACGTGCTGGAGGAGCGTCTTATCTCGGCCCTCACGGTCGCCCGCGGACTCACGTCCGATGAGTTGGACGCGATCATCGCGGCGCTTTCCGAGACGCTTGTGCATTCCGCGATGGCAACGGATCACTGGGACAAGTTCCTGATCGCCAAAGGGCTCAGGAACGCAGACGTCGTTCAGAAGGCGTACATCGCGCACCGCTCGGGGCGAGCGGAGATCCAGAGCGTGGAGCGGGTGTTTGACGTGGCGGGCATCAAGCTGCTGCACGAGGCGCTGCGGTACTTCAAGGCATCCGTCGACTCGCTCAAGCTCTATCCTCCGGGACACGCGCTCGTCGAGGAGAGCCTGCGCTCCGCTCAAGGGCCGTTCGAGGCGCTGCTCAAAGAATACCCGAGTGTCACCGTCGCCGCCGCCGAAGGCAAGCTGCTCGTCAACGGAAAGCCGATCGAACAGCGCGCGATGGTCGAAACGGGGGAGTTCCTCCAGGAGCAGATCACGCGGCGCAAGCTTGTCAGCATCTCGATCACGGCGGGGCTGTCGGAGGGTGAGATGCGCACGCTCGCCCAATTCCTGGCGCTGCCGATCGAGGACGCCGAGGCGCGCGCGCGGGGCGATCGGATGCTTGTCGAATCCGACGTCCGGCATTTCAGGTTCGGCGCGCGCATCTACTCGCGACGCGAATCAGTGAAGGAAGGTGAGCAGGGCGAGGAAACCACCGAAGAAGCAAATCTGATTCCGATGATGCCGACCGCCGGCAAAGCGCCGAAGCGCGTCAGCGTGAGCCCCCGCGCCCGGGCGGACGTGCGCGCCCGCGT
>CAYXVY010000336.1:0-21887 GCA_964468745.1 uncultured Planctomycetales bacterium
GCACCGCTGCATGCAGCGCTGCGAAAAAGGGGAGCGCCTCCCACACCGCTGTGGGAGCCATTCCCCCGTTTCGCGTCCGACTCTTCGTCCTCATACCCATTGACCCGTAAGAAAGCCGAAAAGGAGGGAGAGGAATCGGACGAATCGCGACAGATCCAGTCGTCGGAATTCTAAACTTCGCCGGGCGGGTGAAACAGCAACGTAATCGGCAGTATCGGCCCTCGATGCGCGATGTTGTCCGCGACGCTTCGGACGCGGCCTTGCAACGGCCTCCTTCCGCCCCGCCCATCTCCGTCCCCTCGCGCGGTTCGCCACACGTTTCGGATTCCCCGGAAGATTCCTCCAAACTCCGTCGCGCGGATTCCTTGTCTACCTGCACATTAGGAGGAAGACGAATGAAGACAATGCAGGCGGCGGGGATCCTCGTGCTGGCGGCCGCGATCGCAATCCCGGGCTGCGGCGGGGGAGGAGGAGGCGGCGGCGGCGCGCCACCCCCCGGGACGCCGATTCCGGGCGACCTTCAGACCGGCTTCGGCGACGGCGGGTCCGGCGTCATCCAGGTGAATCCCGACCCCGGGCCGTACGACACGCTGGAGGACGTCGCGGTCGATGCGGCGAACGGGGTCATGTACGCGGTGGGCGGCGTCGGCAACGGCGCGGGCACGAACTACCTCTGGCGCATCGAGAAGCGGCTGCTCTCGGACGGCTCGCTCGTCGCGGCGTTCGGGACGGGCGGCGTGGTGACGGTCGATCCGGCCCCCGGCGCGCTGGCGGACGAGGCGGCGTTTGCGATCGCCATCGATCCGGCGAACAACGTCATGTACGTGCTCGGGTCCGAGTACAACGGACCATCGAGCATGGACTGGCGCGTCGAGAAGCGGACCCTCGACACCGGGGCGCCGGTGCTGACGTTCGGCACGGGCGGGACGGGGTACGAGACCATCATCCCGAGCATCGACATCGACATGCCGGCGGACATCGCGATCGACGGGACGTCGATGATCCTCGTCGGCTACGACTACGGGCCGTCGGCGACGGACTCGCAGTGGCGGATGGAGAAGCGGTCGCTGGCGACCGGCGCGCTGGACAGTGGGTTCGGTTCCTCCGGCGTGCAGCTGTCGAATCCGGGGAGCGGCGTGGACGAGCCGGCGCAGGTCGTGCTCGATGTCGCGGCGGACCGGATGTACGTGATCGGCACGGCGACCGGCGCGGGCCTGGGATGGCGCATGGAGAAGCGGTTGCTGTCGACGGCGGCGCTGGACGCGGCCTTCGACGGAGACGGGGTGCTGGTCGTCGACCCCAGCGTGGGCGACGATGAGCTGCGGGGGATCGCGCTCGACATCGCGGGCGGGGTCTTCTATCTCGCGGGGGACGACGATGCGGCCGGCGGCTACAACCACCGGTGGCGGATGGAGAAGCGTCAGATGTCGGACGGGTCGCTCGTCGCGGCGTTCGGGGCGGCGGGCCTGCTGACGATCGAGATGGGCACGGGCTATGACTTCGCCCTGGGCGTGTACCTGGACGGATCGGTTATTTACGTGTCGGGGCTGCACCACCTGAATCCGCCGCTGCCGAACCAGGATCTCCAGGTCATGGTCATGCGGCTGGACGCGGTGACGGGGGCGCAGGACTCGTCGTGGGGCCTGGGGGGCATCATGACCGTGAACCCGACGGCGCTGGCGGACGGGATTGCCGTCTTCGGCTCGGACGCGACGCACATCTACCTGGGCGGGATCGAGAACGTGGACGTCATCAACGATCCGTCGACGTCGAACATCGGCTGGCGGATCGAGAAGAGGACGAAGTAGGGACGGGCGATCTTGGTTCGCCGTCACAAGGATGCGGGAGTTTCCAGTCGTCGGAATTCAAAACGTCGCCGTGCGTGCGAAATGGCAACAATGCCATTTCGCACGCGCAAGCGTGCCGGGCAGAGTCTGGCCGTCGGCTGACCGATCGGCAGTGTCGCACTGCCTTTCGCTCCCGCGGGCGTGCTGTTTCTTTCCGACCGGCGCATCGCGATCATGATGGGCGGCAGGCTCGAGGCCTTCGATATCGCGATACAGTGACGAATGCGCGGATCGCGAATGCGCCTGAGGCTCGCCGTCCCGGGCCCTGCTCGCTGACGGGCGACGCGAGCTCCAGGCTTCAGCCCTGTTCGCCGCGAGGCTACTTCAGCCCCGCCGCGCGCTTCTTCGCCTCCGCGGCGAAACGCGATTTCGGGTGCTTGGTGACGATCGCGTCGAGCAACTTCTTTGCGTCGGCCTTCTTGCCCGCCGCGACGGCTTCGTCGGCGGTGCGCATCCGGCTGACGCAGAATGCCGCCGTCGCGCTCCACGTCGCCATCGGCGTCGCGCCGTCGCGGAGCACCCCGAAGTGGTCCGCCTTCTCGAGGAACTGCCACTCGACGTGCGCACCCGCATCCTCGAACTGTTTCTTCGCACGCTCGCCGAAGTCCTTGGGCGCCGTGTCGTCGCGGCCGCCGTAGACGAGGAAGAGGGGAAGGTGCGGCGCGACGGCCTTCAGGTCCGCGCCGTCGGGAATCGGCTGAAGCGCGGCGGGGAGGAGCAGCGCGCAGAAGCGTTTCGGGTGAGCCATGGCGAGCCGGGACGCTTCGACGCCCGCTGCCGAGAACCCGGCGACGACGATCTGCGCTCGATCAAAGGCCCCGGCCTTGGCGGTTTCATCGAGCCACGCGTCGAGATCGGCTACGTCGGCGATCGCGCGCGTGAGGACGGCAATCCGGAATCCCGATTTCGTGAACGCGGGCTCGATCTCGCGCTTCACCTGCGCCCCACGCGCGTCGCTGAGTTCGCGGATGACGAGGAGCGGCGCGGCGCTCTCCGCCGACTGAACGGCCAGGGCGACGAGAAGTCCGGCAATCACCTGCATTCGATTCCTCCGTTGAGCTCGCGCACAGATGGTTAACACCGCGGATTCGTTCGCGTTGCAGCGTTCCAGCCGTTACGGACGCCCTGCCTGCACTATGGCTTGCGGATCAATTCGCGGAGCTGCTCGATCGCGGCGCGTAACGCAGGCGCTTGGGAATACCGCGGGTGCGCGGCCAGGACGCGTTCGAAGTCGGCGATGGCGCCGACGAAGTCCTCCAGCGATCGGCGCAGCACGCCCCGGGCGACGTAGCCGTCCGCCTTTCCGGGCGCGAGCTCGATGCACCGGTCACAGTCCGCGAGGGCGCCCGCGGTGTCGCCGAGCTCCTGGCGCAGTTGCCCGCGGTTCGCGAAGGCCGCCGCATTCCTGGGATTCAGGCGGATCGCCGTGGAATAGTCGACGAGGGCGCCCTCTCGATCCATCTTCTTCAGGCGCATGTTGCCTCGGTTGACGTACGCCATGTCTTGCGCGGGATCGAGCTCGATGGCGCGCGAAAAATCAGCGAATGCGCGGTCCGTTTCTCCCAGCGCATCGTAGGCGGTGCCGCGATTGACGAACGCCATCGACTCGCTGGCGTCGATCGCAATGGATTTCGTGTAGTCTGCGACGGCTCCCGAAGGGTCCCCGCGCGCGCTCCTGCTCAGTCCGCGCTCCAGGTATGTGCCTGCGTTACGTGGCTCGATCTTGATGGAGAAGGTGTAATCCTCGATCGCGCCGCTGAAGTCTCCCAGATCGTGCCGGGCCAGGCCGCGATGGAGGTACGCGGTCCAGTGCGAGGGGTCGAGTTCGATCGCACGCGTGAGATCCGCTGCGGCATCCCGCGCGTCGCCGCGCTGGCGCTTTGCGTGACCGCGGTTGGTCCACGCCTCGACGCTTGCGGGCGCCAGCTCGATCGCCGCCGACTGATCCGCAATGGCGGCCTCGAATTCACCCCGCCTCAGGCGCGCATTCCCGCGGCTGATAAAGGCGGCGGCGCAGCGGGAGTCGATCTCCAGCGCGCGGCCGTAGTCTTCCATCGCACCCGCGTGGTCGCCGCCGAGGAGGCGAAGGTCCCCCCGCGCGACGTAGCCGGTCGCCGTGGAGGGCTCGCGGCCGTCTGATTCGGCGGGGAGCCGGTTGAGGAATTGCGCCACGTGGTGCCACGTCGACGAATTGACTCCGCAGCGCAGTTGCAGGGCGCGCACGTGCGGCCATGCCAGGGGTGACCGGGTGTTGCAAAGCGCGACGCCGCATTCCACACGGAGCGCGGCATCGTCGAGCGCTCGGACCATGCGACCCATGGGCGCCACCGCGGAGGGCAACCCGATCCTCCCGAGGACGCGAAATGCGAACGTGGCGACGTCCCGCTCCTCCTGGGACCATGCGGTGCCGGTCGGGCGTCCGGCGAAGGGGCGAAGCGCGTCGTCGAGCATGGCGACGGTGTGCTCGTCCCCGAATCGGACGATCTCGAAGACGTAGTCGTCGAGCAGCGGCGCCCCCGGCGGGCGACCGGGGCGCGACAGGCCCTGTGCGAGATCCTCGATCGCGGCCGCGATGCGCGCGCCTCGCCGCTTGGACTCCGCCTGCTCGGCCTCGTCTACGTCGGGCAGCGACGCGGTCGGATCCATCGCCCGGCAGACGCCCACGGCGATTCGCGCCAGCGCGAAATCCTGGGCGGCAAGCGCGAGATCCGCAAGCTTGAGGTTTACGTCGAAACGAAGACGCGAGCCCGTGTCCCGCAGGAGCTCGTCGGCCTTCACCAGCGCGTCGATCGAGGGGCGGGTCACGAGCCTCGTAGCCTCGTCCACGCGGCGCTGCCGATCGCCGCGCGCGCGTGCTTCGTCAGTCGCGCGTTGGACCCCGAGGGAGGTTGGGATCGCTATGACGGCGATCGCGAGCAGGGCAGCCAGCACAAAGACGGCCGGTTGCCGGCGCATGCGCTTGCGGAGGCGGTAGGTAAGCGTCGGACGTCGGGCGGAGACCAGTTCGCCCCGGAGGAAGCGGTCGAGGTCGTCCGCCAGCGCCTCGGCAGACGGGTACCGCCGCGCCGGGTCCTTTTCGAGCGCCTTGAGGATGATCGTCTCGAGGTCCGGATCGAGCGCGGGCGAAAGCCGGCGGGGCGGCATCGGCTCCTCCGCTACGATGGCCGTCAGCATCGAGACAAGATCCTCGCCGACAAACGGGGGACGGCCGCAGGCCATCGCGTAGAGCGTCGCGCCGAGCGAGTACACGTCGCTTGCGGCGGTCGCGCGCTCTCCGCGTGCCTGCTCCGGCGGCATGAACGACGGCGTTCCGACCATCATGCCGCTCGCGGTAAGGGAGTTGTCGGCCTGAACGCGACGCGCCAGACCGAAGTCCATCACGAACGGGCGACCGGTGGAGTCCACCATGATGTTGCCGGGCTTCAGGTCGCGGTGAATCACGCCGCGCGCGTGGGCGAACGCGACGGCTCGCGTTGCGTCGCGGAGCGCTTCCACCGCCTTCCGCAGCGTCAGCTTCGCGCGGTCGAGGAGCGCGCCGTCGACGAACTGCATCGCGATGAACGGTCGGCCCTCGTGTTCTCCGAGCTCGTAAATCGCAGCGATGTTGGGATGTGAGAGCTTCGCGGCGATCTCCGCCTCGCGCCGGAATCGGGCGAGGTCGTCGGGAGACGACTGGAGGACGAACTTGATGGCGACCGGGCGGCCGAGGGACTCGTCGACCGCCTTCCAGACTTCGCCCCCGCCACCCCGGCCGAGGAGGTGCAGCAGAGCATAACGCCCGACGCGGTTCATGAACTTCCAGCAGTGTAGCCCACTTCCGCCGGGCGTGCGTCTGCGGACGGCAGCCTTTGGATATGCGACTACCGCGCGAGCTTCTGCTGCACGCGGGCGATGCCGCGTTCGGCTTCCGCGAAGCGCTCGTGAATCTCGAGCGCCCGGCGGTAGCCGCGCATGGCTGCTTCGTAGGACGGCCCCGGATCTTCGCCCCGCGACCGCCGGAAGTCTCCGATGAACTCCCGCACGTAACCGGAGCGCAAATGGCTTTCCAGGAAGGCCGCGTCCAGTTTTCCTGCGCGTTCGAAGTCGTCCAGCGCGAGCGTGCAATCGGGCAACGGATCTTCGCGGCGCGTGGCGCGCCACTGTGCGCGCGTGAAGTACACGTTTCCGCGCTCCGACCACCCGTCCGCGTTGGCCGGGTTGGCCTCCGTTCCGGCGGTGAACAGATCGAGCACGACGTCGAACTCCTTCGCCTCGACTCCGCCGCGCTGCAGCCGGATCTGAAGCATGTTGTGGCGCACGTTGGCGAGGCCCGTGACGTGAGACTTGTTCATCGACCGGCAGATCTCGAAGGCGCGCGCGGCCTCCTCGAAATCCGGGATCGGGTCCTGGCCTGCGACCTGGCGCGCGCAGCCGAGCTTGACGCACGCGTGGGCGTACGAGCCGTGCGAGAAGACGTACCGGTCCCAGCGCTTCACGAAGTCGCGCAGGGAGGCCGCTTCCCGCTCGAGAGCGGCCACGCGATCCGGCATCGTCCGTGCGGTCGCGAGCTCGAGTTCGCTCGTGCACTGGATGCGGCTGAGGATCGCGTCGGGGAGATCGGATCTCTGCGCCAGCGCCTCCTCGAAGGCGGCGCGCGCCGCGGCCAGGTCGCTGAGATCCGCCTTGCCGACCTTCGTCAGCGCCTGATGGCGGAGGAAATGCGCATGTCCGCGCTGGATCAAGGCGCGCACCCGCTGGTCGTCCCGCTTCTGCGCCTCCTGGTAGGCCGCGATGGCGGTGTCGAAGAGCGTGGGGTCGACATTTCCCAGGTCGGCCCTCGTCCGAGCTATCCCTGTGAGGGCGTCGCCCGCGGCGACGTCCTTGAGACCGCCGAGCTTCGCCAGCGCCGCCTCGAAGCGCCGAATTGCGCTTTCCCTCATCTCGCGCGCCGACACGCCATCCGTGGAGTTCCACGTGCCCCAGGCCACGAGGACCTCGGCGGCGTGGCGCCGTCCCAGCTCTGCCTCGCCGGCCTGCTCCAGCTGTTCCGCGGCAACCAGCGCGTCGTCGAACCAGGCCAGCGGCTTTTCCCCGCGCTGGGTCGCCAACTGGCCGCGGGCGAGCAGGATGCGGGAGACGACCGGGCACGTCAGCTTGCGATCCAGCGACTTCAAGGGGGCGAGGCTGTCGGCAGCTTCGATGATGCTGCCGTTGAGATAGCGGGCGAGCGCACGATAGAGGGGAGCCTCGGCGTCGTCGGCGGACTGGAGCCGCGCGATCGCGTCGTCGTACCGTCCCTCCCACAGGAGCAGCGCCCCTTCGATGAGGGGATCGCCGCTTCCGCGACGGCGCGCCTGCTCGCGCAGAGCCTTTTCTCGGTCGGATTCCGGCGCGAGCGGCTCGACGATGACGACGCCGCCGACGAGGCGCGCCTCTGGGATGCCCCTCTGCGCCTGGTATTTGCGCAGCAGGAGTCTGGCGTGCCAGCGAAGCGCCGCGGGTTCGGCCGGACCCGCGGTCAGCGCGTCCTCCGTGAGCTGGGTTGCGCGCGGCAGATCTCCCGTCACGTAGGCATACCGGATGTCGGCGAGACGCTGGTCGAGGGTTCGTTGCCGCGCCAGGTCCGATCGCATGGACGTAAAGAGGCCGATCCCGCCCGCCAACGCGACGATCGCCAGTGCTCCCGCGGCCCAGAGCCACGGATTCTTGCGGAGGCGGCCGCGTACGCGATCGATGGCGCTTTGGGGGCGCGCAGCGATCGGTTCTCCGGCGAGCCAGCAGCGGAGATCCGCCGCCCACGCGTCGACCGTAATGTAGCGATCGAGCGGTTCCTTCGAGAGCGCCTTCAGGCAGATCGTCTCGAGGTCCGCGTGGATTGTCCGGTCGTGCAGGCGCAGCGGGGTCGGGTCGGATCGGATCGTGCTGTCGTAGACTTCCAGCGCCGTCCGGCCCTTGAAGGGCATCTTGCCGGTCAAGAGCTCGTACAGCATGACGCCGAGCGCCCAGACATCCGACGGCGGGCCCATGCGCCGTTTGTCCCCTTTCACCTGCTCCGGGGACATGTAGTACGGCGTTCCCACGGCGGAGCCGGTGCGCGTGAGATCTTTCGACTCGTTGACGCGTGCGAGCCCGAAGTCCGTCAGGAAGATGCGCCACTTGAAATCGGCGCCCGTCGCTGCGGTCTCCAGGAGGACGTTCTGCGGTTTCAGATCGCGATGCACGACCCCCAAGCTGTGCGCGTAGGCGACGGCCTGCGAGAGCGTCTCCATCGCCCTCACGCGTTCGCGTCGGCTCATCGAGGGGGCGACAAGGTCCAGCGTCTTTCCGTCGACGTAGTCCATCGCGATGAAATGCGTCATCGCCCCGTCCTCGCCGCGGACGGTGCCCACCTCGTGGACGCTGACGATGCCGGGATGGCGGAGTTTCGCGACGGCGGTCGCCTCGCGGTGAAGGCGTTCGATCACGAGATGGCGGGAGGGATCCTCGCGGATGACCTTCAGCGCGACGCGGCGGTGCAGGTCGGGATCCTCCGCTTCGTAGACCGTCGCCATGCCGCCGCTGCCGATCGGACGGATGAGGATGTACCTGCCGAGCCGGGGTCGGGACGGATCCGGTTGCGGCGCTGACGCTTCCTGCATAGGCTTCGCGCCGTCAGGGTATCAGGTATGCCCCGCGCCTGCGAGCGGGGGGGGGGGGCGCTGGGGTCCGTGAAAAACGGGCTGGATTCGGCGGCCCCGTTCCCGTATACTTTTGGCGTTGAGAGGTACGGTTCGATAACTGCTGAGACTGACACGTCGAGCATTACCCGATCCCCCTTCTCAGGTTTTTTCTTTTCTCTCTATTCGAGGCGTTGGATGACCAACATCTTCGTTGGAAACCTGTCGTATCAGGCGACCGAGCAGGATCTGCGCAGTGCGTTTGAAGCGCACGGCGCCGTCACCTCCGTGGCGATCATCATGGACAAGATGACCGGCCGGTCGCGGGGATTCGGGTTCGTTGAAATGGCGGATGCCGCGCAGGCGCAGGCCGCGATTGCGGCGCTGAATCTGCAGGAAGTTCAGGGGCGCGCCATGACCGTCAATGAGGCCCGCCCGAAGGGCGAGGGCGCTCCGCGTGGCGGTGGCGGCGGCGGTGGCCGCGGTGGTTACGGTGGCGGCGGCGGTGGTGGTGGCGGCGGCGGTGGCCGTCGCGATCGCTGGTAAGATCCGACTGCAATCCAGGGAAGGCGTCCTCCGAAAGGGGGACGCCTTTCTTTTTTTCCTGCGCGCTGTAAGATGGCGCCCATGGATTCAACTGCTCCCAGCGCCATCGTCATCCTGACTCTCCGCCGCATGCTGGCGGCGCTGAATGGCATGGGCCACGTGCCCGCGCTCGTCGGCACCCTGGCGCACAACGCATGGGGGTGCGCATCTCAAATCCGCGAAGTCCAGCTCCTCACGCCCTCCTCCGAGGCTCAGCGGCCCGGCATCCTGGGTGCGGCGCGAGGCGAAGGCTTCAGGCAACCCGACGTCGCAGCCCCTGTATCGGCCGCGTCGTTTCGCCTGTCGTATACGGATGCAAAGCTCGCCGCGACGGCGGAACTCGAGGTCCTGGAGGCGGCGACACCTTTTCTCAAACAAGTTCTGAGCCGCGCCCAGCGGCGGCCTGTCTTCGGCGTGGAAGTGACGCTCGCCAGCGTTGAAGACCTCATCCTGATGCGCGCCGGATCCGCGAACGCTGCGGATCAGGAGGACGTCATCGGGCTGCTGCACGCCGGCGCGGGACGGATCGACGCGGCCTACCTGAAAAAGGAGGCGGAGGCGGCGGGCGTTTTCGACGCGGTGAAGCGCGCCTGGCAGGAGGCCAAGAAGCGCGGCTAAGGGTCGGATTTCAAAAGCTCGTGGGCTCTCATGAACACCTATCCGCTCTCGAAGGCCGAGACTGAAGCGCTGGCGCGCAGGTACCCGACGCCGTTCTACGTTTACGACGAGGCAGGCATCCGGCGCGCCGCGCGCCGCCTGATCGCCGCCTTCTCGTGGAATGCCGGCTTTCGCGAGTTCTACGCGGTCAAGGCGCTGCCGAATCCGCACATCGTGAAGATGCTCGGCGACGAGGGCCTCGGCACCGACTGCAGTTCGCTCCCGGAGCTCGTCCTCTCCGAGCGCGTCGGCATTACCGGCGAATCGATCATGTTCACTTCGAACGTGACGCCCGCCGCCGAATTCGTCAAGGCGCGCGAGTTGGGCGCCATCATCAATCTCGACGACATTTCGCACATCGACTACCTCGATCGGCACGCTGGACTGCCGGACCTCCTCTCGTTCCGCTTCAACCCCGGCGCCGAGCGCACCGGAAACGCGATCATCGGCAATCCCGTCGAGGCGAAGTACGGCCTCACCCGCGGACAGATCTTCGACGCGTACCGCATCGCCCGCGACCGCGGCGTCAAGCGCTTCGGGCTGCATACCATGGTCGCGTCGAACGAGCTGAAGGGGGATTACTTCGTCGAAACGGCGCGGATGCTCTTCACGCTCGCCGCCGAAATCAAGCGGCGGCTCGACATCCGCATCGAGTTCACGAACCTGGGCGGCGGAATCGGAATTCCGTACAAGCCGGAGCAGAAGCCGGTCGACATCGAGGCGGTCTCGGCAGGCGTCCGCGCGGTCTACGACGAGATCGTCGTTCCCGCAGGACTCGATCCGCTGAGCATCTACATGGAGAACGGCCGATACGTCACCGGCCCGCACGGCTGGCTCGTCGGCCGTGTCCTTCACCGCAAGAGCACGTACAAGGAATACGTCGGGCTCGACGCCACGATGGCGAACCTCATGCGCCCCGGCATGTACGGCGCCTACCATCACATCAGCGTGCTTGGGAAGGAGCAGGCGCCTCACGATCGCGTCTACGACGTGACGGGCTCGCTCTGCGAGAACAATGACAAGTTCGCGATCGACCGGTCGCTCCCCGAGATGGTGCCGGGCGATCTCGTCGCCATCCACGACGGCGGCGCGCACGGACACGCGATGGGCTTCAACTACAACGGCAAGCTCCGCTGCGCCGAACTGCTGCTCCGCCAGAGTGGCGACGTCGTGCGGATCCGCCGCGCGGAAACGCTCGTCGATCACTTCGCGACGCTGACGTTCCCCGTCGTGAAGAAAGCTCGCGCCCCGCGTCGCGCGACGGCGAAGTCCAGGAAGTAGCGGAATACCGTCTGCATCCGCGTCAATCGCGGGACGTCAGCGCGCGCACGCGGATCGATTCGTCGAAGTAGGACTCGTGGCCGGGCTCGCAGATCACTCGCACACGCGACGCGTGAGGGAGTGCACCGCCGGCCAGCCAGCGACGGGCGTCCTCCTCACCATGCAACAGGGGCGAAACGAGGAAGCCATCGCGCGCGAGCGCGGGGACGAGTCGGTATCGATGGGCTCTGGCGTCCGTGCCGGTCACCTCGAGGAAGACGGGGGCGTGACGGAGCAGCAGGGACCGCATTCGTCCGATGAACGAGTCGGGGACGTCGATTGAGATGCGAACGCGGCCGTCGTGCGGCAGCTCGATCTCGTCGCCGAAGCGCACTGTGCGCTCCTGCGCGAGTGTCCACGTCGCATGCGAAGGGGGCCTCTCACGGCGGCGCAGCAGCGTGTACGAACCTTCGCTGAAGAGGTGTTCGTATCGGGCGCTCACCTCGTCGAGCGCGGGACCGTCCTCAAGCAGGTTGGGATGTTCGCCGAATGGCTGCAGGCGGACGATGACGAACTTCGGAGCGTGCGTGCCGCGGAAGTGGTCGCGGTTCAGCTGCGCCAGCGCCGGCGTGTGGACGGAATAGCTCTGGCACACCGGGCGCCCTAGCCAGTTCAGGTCGTTGAAGAAGACCGCCACGAGATCCTGGCTGAAGAGATCGACGCTCTCCGTGCCGATCGCCGCGCGCGTCCGCGGAAGATCGTAGAGCTCGCGCATCTTCGCGCGCCAGCGTTCACCGCGCTGGTGCAGCCACGGAAGGGTCGCCAACATTGCCGCGTTCCGACCGAGGCGACGCACTCGCACTCCGATCACGTCGAAGGGTGTGCGGGCCTCCTGCGAGCTCACCGCGTGCGCGCCGAGCCCGGCCAGCGCGACGGCGCCCCAGAAAAGCGCCTTGGATCGGCGAGTCGACAGCGTCGTCGCGAGGAAGAAGGGCGCGGCGAGTGCGACGAAGAACAGCGAGCCGACGTGCTCGCGCGGCAGGGAGACGAACCCAGCCTTGAACCCCGCGAGCGTGACGCCGATGACGAGCAGGGCGATGGTCGCGCGGCGCCATCGATGGGCCGGTTCAGTCGCCGATCCGACGGCGAGCGCCACCGTCGAGGCGAGGACGAGCACGCCGAGGGAGAGGGCGACGAGGCTGCCTTCCTGCGCCATGGCCGCGTTGTAGCCCATCGCCAGGTCGGCCGAGCGCACGATCCACGTGCCCAGGTTCGCGGGGGACTGGCCCGCACCGGTCCACGCGGCGAGGAAAAGCGCGAGTGTCAGCGCGATCACGGCGACGGTGGCGCGCCACGAGTACAACCGCCAAGCCGCGAGGGCCACGGTCAGGATGCAGGCGGCTCCAAGGAGAAAGTACGTGAACTTGGCGCACGCGACGACGACTGGAAACGCGAGCGCGGCGACCAGGTGTTCCGCAGTCAATGAGGGTCGTGAGACGATCGTCACGGCCGATCCCAGGATGCCTAGAAAGTAGACCGCGTTGAAGTCCTGGAAGACGAGCGCGATACAGAAGGCGCCCGCGATGCGCCATCGACCGTCGAGCCGCCGAACCGCAGCGATCAGCAGCGCCGTGACCACCAGTGCGATGGCCCCCTGCCAGGCGAATTGTCGCCACACGATTTCCCTGTCGTAGATGGGCAGGATGAAACCGCCGAGGGGTCCGTACGTAAAGACGGCGTCGATACCCCACTGCGCGCCGCGTTTATACAGCTCCGCTTCCGCGATCCGCCAGGAAGCGCCGAACGTGGGTTCGTTGGGCATGTACGGCAGGCGCATCGCGGAGAGCCAGAGCAGAGCGCCAAAGACCAGCCAGCGCGTCGGCACTCGATTCGACGGCGCATCATTCGTCGCGGGCCGAAGCAGCGTGACGAGCCACGCGTACGTCGCGGTCAACAGCGCGGCCGACACCCAGAGGGCCGGCCCGTGCCCGCGTGCGATCGCGTCGGCGTGGCCGATATGCATCCACACGGCAGGGAGGATCGCGTCGGCTGCGTGGGTTCGCCCCCGCAATCGCCGCACAACGAGCACCGCGATCGACGCCGGCAGCGCGAGCAGCGTCGCCGCCGGCCTTGCCGCAAGCAGAATGACTGCGAGGAGCGCAAGGGTCCCCCAGACGACGCATGGCGCCGCCCGCCCGACGACGCGCTCATCAGTGCGCGGCGCTTCGCTCGTCACGTCGCTGACTGTAGCCGCGGGTTTGAAGGCCTGTCAACCGCGTGCGCGCTTACTCGACGTCCAGCTGATGTGCGACCACGGCGCCGCTTTCGGTGACGAGATACACCTGGTTGCCGCCGCCCACCAGCTTCACGATTCGCGGCATGTCCGGCAGTTCGACATACTCGGTGCGCCCATTTGAGAGGCGTATGACGGACAGCGTGCCCCCCTGCAGATAAACCAGCGCGTTACCCGAAACGTGCATCCCTTCGATCGCCGCCTTGTCAGTGCCCCGCGTCTCAAGCGACCAGAGCTCCGCGCCGGTCGCGATGTTCCGGCATGAGAGGTTCGGGGTGATCGACATGCAATATTTGTCCGTGAGGATCGGCGCCGGCCGCGCGCCGGACTCGCCCGGGATCGCCTCTCTCCACAACTCCTTGCCGGTCGCCGCGTCGTAGGCCTGCAGCTTGTTGCGCGTGTGGCGGATGATGACGTGCGACGCCGTGCCGCCCATCCACTCAATTCCAAAGTCGGTCTGCGCCACCCACAGCTTCTTTCCTGTCCCCGCGTCGAGTGCGGCGAGCGACGTCACGCCGTCGTACAAGACGGCCGCGCTCGGTGTCAGCCCGAGTCGCACCGTCACGGGAAGCTGCTTCTCCCAGCCTTCGGCCTCCAGATTCGCCGGATGCACCCGGATTCGGCCGCTCGCGAGCGATTCGGCAGCGACGTCCCCCGCCACGAGCGACGTGGGTGATGCTGCATTCAGCACCGAGATGCGTCTCATTCGACCGTCGGCGAGCGACAGAATGCGCACCGTGCTCACTTTGGGCGTGTTGACGACGATGTACGCGTGTGCCCCGGCGATCTCGGGGGCCCGCGCCCACGCAACGTCCTCCTTGAGCTGCCAGCGGCGCGCGCCGTCCTTTGCGGCGTAGAAGCTGACCGTGCGATCGGCTTTCTGGATGAGAAGTCCGTCCGGACCCGCCGCGACGAGTCCCTGCACCGCCTCGGGTACGACCGTCGACCAGCTCCACGTCATGAGCCGGCTGCCGGCGAGATAGTCCAGTCGGGTGCGGACGCGCACGTCCTTTTCGGCCTCGGCGCGCAGACGCATGATGCGGATCGCGCGCGGATCGCGGCGGCGCAACTCGAGCAGCGAGGCGGTCGCCTCTGTGCGCGCGGCCAGGCTCTCCTTCATCCGCGCGATGAGGGCGTCGATGTCCTTTTCGAGCGTGTCCTGCGCGAGCAGGATCGCCAGAAGCGCCGCGGCGAGACTCACTTCTTCTCCTCCGGCTTCTTTCCGAGTTCCGCGACCCAGTCCTTGTACTGCTGCACGGCCGCCTTGCGCTCGGCCGGCGTGCCGTACATCCAGTTGCATGGCGCGTCGCGCCCCACTGAGTACTTCAGCCCGCGGTAGGCCATGAGTCGCACCCAGGCGTCGCCGTCCTCGAGCGCCTTGACGAGGGCGTCCCACGCGTCGGGCGAGCGGGTGGCGCCGAGGCCGATGGCCGCCTCGCCGCGCCCCGGCATGTTCTGCGTGCCGAGGATGTCGCGCAGGATCGGAACCGCGCCGGACTCGCGCAGCGCGCTGAGTTCGGCGACGAGCGTCTCGACGAACGGCACCGGGGACGTGAACTCCATGCGCGACGCGTCCTGCGCCGGCTTGTTCGCAGGCGCCGCGGCCCGCGCCCGTTCGAGCACGATGAGCTCGTTTTCGATCACTTCGACGAGCCGATCCAGCTTGAGCGCCTTCTTCTGGCCGAGGTACTTCACTGCGAGCCCCACCAGGAACTTGCGGGCGAGCGGCGCGTCGCGCGTGTACGCCTCGAGCCAGCGCTGCGCCGCTTCCGTGGCGTCCGAGGACGAGATCACGCCGAGGATGCGGAACGCGGTCTCTGCGACGGGCTGATCCTGCCCGATGTCCGCGAGATCCTTGATCTTCTCCTTCAGGTCCGGCGGGTTGGCGCGCGCCAGTTCGATGAGAGCGTGAACGCGTACGAGGACGTCCTCGCGCGGCTCGTGGGCGATCTTGACGAGGTGCTCGCGCCCGCGCTCGTATCGTCCCGCGATTTCGAGCAGCGCGTAGCCGAGCGGCGCGTAGACGCGCGCCATCATCCCGCGCCGCAGCATGCGCGCGTTTTCCGGCGCGCCCTCCAGGTCCTGCTGCGCCTGCCGGAAGATTTCCCACAGGTCGCGGGCGGCGTCCTCGTCGCGTGCCGCGGCGCGCACGAGGAGTTCGCACTGCTTGATCGTCTCGTTGCGCGTGTTCGGGCCGTCCGGGACGCTCGGGCCGTAGTTCGTACGCGGATCGGTGAAGGTCCCGCCGTAGATCGCAAGCGCCGCCTGCAGGTCCTTCTTCTCACGGATCCCGATGCGGGAGAGCGCCGTGAGGCCGGCCACGCCCATGTCGAAGCTGCCGGAATTCTGGCGCATCTCGGCGAGGATCACGGGGATCGATGTGATGTCGCCGAGGATCCCGAGACCGCGCACGAGGCTGACCGCGAACGAGCTGTCGCGTGTCTTGCCGAGCATCTCGTGGAAGAGCGGCACGGCCTTGCGGTCGCGGCGCCGTACGAGTCCGTCGACCACCCGGGCGCGGGTGGACAGATCAAGCGACTTCGCGAGCAGCTCGCGGAGGCGCTCGCGGGCGCTTTCGTCGTCGTATCGGCCGAGCATGACGGCCGCGTTGCGATGCAGGAACGAGTGCGACGAGCGGCTCGCCTGGATCACGTACGGGATCGCCTCGTTGCCGAGGAGCGCGATGCGATTCGCGAACTTCTGGTCGAACGAGAAGGGGTGCGCGCGCGACAAGTCCTCGTACGTGAGGCGCAGCATCATGGTCTCGTGGGGCGTCTTGCCCTCGTCGAACTCCGGAGGTTCCGACGGCATCGGGCTGATCGCCTTGCGGAGGGTCGCGACCATGTCCTTGAGCTGCGGATCGCCGCGCGCCATCTCGGCCGCCATGAGCGAGGGCTCTCCGAGGTAGGCGAGATATTCGTACGCCTCCGAGTCGGACACCTGTGCGGGATGGAGCACCTTTCGCAGGAAGACAGAAAGGGAGAGCCAGAGAATGTCGTCGGGCACGCGGGGGGGCCAGATGGCATCCGTCTGCTGATCCTTCGAGCGCACAGTCCACGGAATCTCGCCGATAAGATCGACGGTCGTGATCCGTGCGAACGAAAACACGTCGGTCGCCTGGATGTGCGGCGCCTCCTCGACCATGGTCTGACGCCCGCGATCCGCCGCTTCGGCGCTGGTGCGGTCGATCGTCGGGATCGGGCGCGGGATGTCGCTCAGCCAGTCGAGCGGGCTTCCGAGCGTCACCATCACATCGACGTCCATCGGCGCGGGGGCCGGTTTCGGATCGTCAGCGACGGCGTGCAGGCCGCCCATCGTAAGCAGGGCGAGGATTCCGAGGGCTGCGACTCTCATCATCACTCCGTTAATCGGCGACACGAAGAGCCGTCATCTTGTTGCTGCCATGGAACACGAGTGCGTGGCGCGGCGAGACGCAGAGCCCGCGCATCAGGCCGCGATCGCACTGGAATTCCCCTTCCGTCGCGCCGGTCGCCAGATTCACGAACTGGAGACGGCCGTCGAGGAGAAAAATCACGTGCCTTCCCGCGAACGGGGGCGTCGGCATCTTCCACTGGCCGGACTTGCTGACGATCGCGCGCGCGTTCAAATCCATGCGGCGCCAGCACGTCGCCCCGGTCAGTACGTCGAGGCACTCGACCTCCTGCGTATGGCTCACCGTTATGACGTAGCGGTCCACGCATTCGGAAAAGGCATATTGGAAGGGGCGCGACCAAAGCTTGCGCCCTGTGTCCGCGCTGAAGGCCTCGACCAGCTGAAGCGAGGCTGCCACGTAGCCGGTCGCATTCCCGAAGAGGCGCGCATTCATCGGGCCGTTCGCGGTCCACGCCTTCTTTCCCGTGGCGGCGTCGATGGCGGTGATGGTGCCGCGTCTGGAGATGGCGGCGCACGTGTTGCCGGAAGCGGCCAGGCCGAACGGGTCGTCGTTGAGCGTGAACTCCCACAACTTCTCGCGCGGCTTCTCCGGATCGACCCGGAACATCTTTCCGCTCAGGAGCGCGAATACGCGGTCTCGGGTCGTGGCCATGCCGGCCGCCCCCGGATTTGCGCCGCGAATCATCGCGGCTTCCTTGCGGTCCGCGAAGTTGATGCACTTGAGGGCGGGTCCGGTGCTGAACAGGGTCAGGAAGAACGCCTTCTTCTCGAGGATGATCGGAGCGGCGGTCCATATTCCCGACGCGGCGAACTCGAACGCGCGGTCGCCGGTCTTCAGTTCGATGCCGATCGTGCGCGCGTCGCCCGCAAGATAGACGAACGTCTCGCGGTCGTCCGCGGCGAGCGTGACGGTGGGGGGCGCCGCGTTCTCCTCGCGCGTCCAGAGCTCCTCGAGAATGAGCGCCTCGACGATGTAGGCGAGCCGCGCGCGAATCAACGGATCCTTGGCAAGTTCCAGCTTGTCACGCAGATGCAGGTTCACGGCATGGCTTGCGCGGCGCAGCTTGAGCAGCTGGTCGGTGGCGTCGCGCCGCTCGGCGAGCGGCCCGCGCAACTGGTGGATGAGACGGTCGGCCTCGAGGACCTTGTCGTCTGCCCCTTCCTGCGCGAAGAGCGAGAGCGTGAATGCGACCGCAACGATCATCGACCCCACCTTCTGGAACTACAGATCAGACGGTGGGGGTGTGTAGACCGTGCAGTTCTATAGTGACTTCAGGAACGCGATGAGGTCGGCCAACTCGGCGTCCGTCGGATCGGTCTTGTCCGTGAATTTCGATATCGAGTGGTGCTTGCGCAGCACGTCGTCCAGCGTCTTGGCGCGGCCGTCGTGCAGGTACGGCGCGCGAGTGCCGACGCCGCGCAGAGAAGGTGGGTTGAAGCCGCGATAGGCGTCCTGATCGGATTCGAGACCGACTTCGTGGACTTTGGAGCTCGTGTAGTCGGGCGGCGCGTGGCACGCGACACAGCCTTTCGCCTTGAACACGTCCTGTCCGCGACGCACCGATTCCGGTGAGGACGGCTCCCGTGGCGGCGGGAAATCGACCGTTGCGAGGAACGCCACGAGACCGTCGAGTTCGGCATCGGTCAGGGTGGAGCCCGCCATCGTCTTTCGCATCGAATGCGTCAGCGCCGCGCGCAGATCGCCCTCCCAGCCGTGCCACGTATAGGGCGCGGTCTTTGTCACCCCCCGGAGGCTTAGGGTCTTCTTCGCATTCCCGTACTTCCCGTCGTTGAACGTGTCGTACGTCGCGCCGTTCGTGTGCCCGTCCGTATGGCACGAGTGACACGAGAACCACTGCGTGAAGCTGCGCGAGGCGTCGTAAAAGATCCACTCGCCCTTGCGCGCGAGCGATTTCTCGCTGGGTCCGCCCAGGTCGATCGTCCGCTTGATCTCGGCCTTCGCGACATCGACCACCTGCAGCGAATTGCGAAGGTAGTTTGCGACAACGACGGACGCGCCGTCGGGCGCGAAGCGCACGGAGACAGGGCGCCCCTCGAGCGGCACCCGCCGGAATCGCTTCGCGTCCTTCACGAGCGCGCGCTCCATATGGTCGCCGGGCCCGCCGAAAGCGACGAAGGGAAGAGGGAGTCGGAAGAGAAGCAGTTCGTGGCTCCCGCCCGCCGCGACCGCGAGACGTTCTCCATCGGGACTGACTGCGATACCGTCCGCGTCGCCGACGCCCTCTCCGCTCGGATCCAGCGCGATCGTCTCGCGGGGGGCGTCTTCCGTGAGCGGCACACGGCTCAGCCGGTTCGCGATCACCCAGCCGCGTGCGATGTTGTTGTTCGTCGTCGGTGAGCCGCGCTCCGCCACGTTCGGGACGTAGGCCCAGGCGCCGTCCGGTGAGATCGCCAGCTGCCGAAGATTGGGTCCGCGCATGCGGACCGTGTGGAGCGTCTTGAGATCCGCGGCATCGAGCACGCGCACGTCCAGCGAGAGCGCGTGTCCCACCGCGAGACGCTTGCCGTCGGGCGTAAGCGCGAGGTGCCACGGTTCGTCGCCGACCGCGACGCGCGACGTCACTTTCAGCTTATGCAGATCGATAACTGCGACGCTGTCATCCCCCGCCAGCGCGACGTACACCCGCGTCCCGTTGATCGCGACGCCGCGGGGTTCGTCTCCCACAGGGAGGGTCGCGACCACGGCGAGCTTCGGAGGCGCGACTTCGAGCACCGTCACCGTGTCGGCCATCCAGTTCGTGACGACTGCCCTGTCCTGCGCCCATGCGACGGCGAAGGGTCGCTTTCCGACAGCGACTTCCGCGACAACCTTGCCTTCCGACAGATCGACCAGCGAGGCGGTATCGGATGTCGCGTTTGCCGTCAGCGCCCATCTCCCGTCTGCCGACAGCGCGAGGCTGATCGGAGAACGGTCGGGTGCTTCTTGAAATGGCGTGCTTCCGAGCAGCAGGAGCCCGGCAAGCGGAAGAACTCTCATCGGCTCAACGAGCCACGCGGGCGAACGCTCAGCCGTATCCCTTCGTCTCCTTCACCGGTACGTCCTTGCCGTCGAGCACGGCCGTGAGCGCGTCGCGCAGGTACTGCGCCTTCGGTGTCGCTTCCGTGTCCTTGAAGTTCTTGCCGGTCTGCAGGTCGTCGCACGCGCCGCGGTAGCGCATGACGCCGGACTTGTCGATCACGACGTAGGCCGGTGTCACGCGAACGTTGTAAAAGTCGGCGATGAGGTTCTTGTCGTCGAACAGGACAGGAATCTCGTAGTTCTTCGACTCCGCGTATTTGCGGATTTCCTCCGCCGTGTCCTTCGCGCTGGAGCGGATGCCGAGCCACACCACGTCCTGCTTGCGGAAGTCCTCCATGAGCTTTCCGGTGCGGCGCTCGTACGCCCACGTCACCGGGCATTTGTCGCTGACGTAATAAAGCACGACGACCTTCTTGTCTTTGAACTCGGAGAGGGTGACGTACGTTTCCTCGTCCTTCATCACGTCTTTCAGCTTGAAGTCGGTGACGGCCTCGTCCATCTTTGCCCTGGCCGGCTTCTTGTCGTCCTGAGCGAACGCCGCCGTGCAAAGCAGCGCGATGACCATCAAGCGTCCGAGCATGGGTCGTTCCTCCTGGGTGTTGAACAGGTCCAGTCCCGCGGCTATTCCCATCTAGAGATACGCTCGCGGTGTTACAAAGATGGCTATGAAACTCGCCGCCGCGCTGATGCTGGCCTTGCTCGTTCCCTCCTTCGCCGATGGAACTTCTGCGCGTCCCTTGCGGGCTTCGGAGGGCGCGCAGGAAAAGCCGAAGGCGCCCCCCAAGGGGCCGCCGTGGACGACCGACTGGCGTGCCGCGCGGTGGGAGTCGCTGCGCACGGGGAAGCCGATCTTCCTCTACTTCACGAAGACGTACTGACCGCACTGCGTGCCCGTCGAGGAGCAGGTGCTCCCGAATGCCGACCTGAAGCCTCTGTACGACAAGATCGTCTGGCTCTGGGTGTACCGCGATTTCCAGAAAGGCCCGGGCGATCTGGCGGCGGAACGCGTGATGAACCGGCTTGGCGTGAGCTCGTATCCGCATCTGCTGTTCGCCGACGCGACGACTCGCGTGATCGGTGACTCGGGTCGCACGACCTCCGATATTCTCGCCACGGCGGAGAAAGCGTCGAAGGCGATGCAGAAGCCGGATGCGGATCTCGCGCCGCTCGAGGCGAAAATGAGGAAGGCGCGCGAGAAGAAGGGCGATTCGCGCACGCTGCTGGAAGAGCTCGCGGCGGGGCGCGATGCGGGCGAATACTGGGTGGAGGCGCGCGATCTTCTCGCGGGCGGTCGGAAGCACACGCCGACGGACAAGGACCTGACCGATCCCGATGCGGACAGGCGTGCGGACGCGCTTGACGCTCTGCCGGAGAAGCCGTTCGCAAAGGAGGCGCCGGCACTGCTGCGCGATCCGGACGCGGACGTCCGCATGCGGGCGGTGCGATATGTCGCGAAGGCGGCGCCGGGGGAATTGTCGAAGGCGCTAGCCGACCTCCTCGGCGACTCGATGGACTCGGTCAAGTTCGCCGCACTCGACGCGCTGAAGGGTGCGAAGGACGCTGGCTTGTCCGATCGTCTGTGCGACGCATGGAAGCGGCTCGACGAGGGAAAGATCACGTCTCGAAATCCGAACGTCCTGCGCGGGCGGATCGCGTCGTGTCTCGGCGACGCCGGAGGGGCGGACTCCGTTCCGCTGCTCGGCGAATTCGCCGCGAAACACGAATTCCTGAACGGCACCACGCACACGTGCGTGGCGGCGCTGGCGAAGATCGGCAAGCGGATCGGGGCCAAGGTGGTCGCGCCGTCGCTCGTGAGAGCATTCCCGCCCGGGGTGACTCCCGCGGATGCGGAGAAGAAGGTCGACGTGCATTGCGTGCGGCTCGCGAAGGGAGTGCATGACGCGCTCGAATTGCTGACCGGCGAGAAACCCGTCGCGTTCCCGAAGGGCTGGTCGGATGCGGAGCGGGCGTCTACAGTAGCGGCGTGGAGCAAGATGCTCGGCGTGAAGCCGTAGCCCGACCGATCTTCATCCTCGGCGCGACGGCGTCCGGGAAGCACGAGGTCGCCATCGCCGTCGCCGAACGGGCGGGCGGCGAGATCGTCTCCGTCGATTCGATGAAGGTGTACCGGGGCATGGACATCGGAACGGCAAAGCCGTCGCGCGAAGTGCTGGCGC
>CAYXVY010000337.1:0-69849 GCA_964468745.1 uncultured Planctomycetales bacterium
GGCGGCGGTGGCGGCGGCCGGGGCGGTCGCGGCGGCGGTGGCGGCAGGGATCGCTGGTAATCGTTTTCGAGCTCGGGCCCAGAGCTAAAAGCTACCGAAAGCCCCCGGGGAGAAATCCTCGGGGGTTTTCTTTTTTATCCCGACACGGAGGAACTACTTCTCGACGACCTTGATCCGTGACTCCGCGGAGTTCCCGCCGATCTGCGGGAAGTACATGTTCCAGACGCGCGCGGGCAGGACGTGCAGACTGCCGGGCGTCTCCGCGCGCATGACGTACGTGATCTTCTCCATCCCCGCCGGCATCCGCGTGATCGCCACGCTCACCCGCTCGTCGCGGAATTCCTTCCTCGAATACCACCAGTCCCAGTCGTACTCGCCGATGCGCTCGCGCTCGACCTCGAACCCGCTCGGCAGCGGATCGTCGATCATCAGGTACTCGTAGGCCTTGTCCGCGGTCAGCACGAGCGTGACCTCGATCTCGTCGCCGCTCTTCACCGTCGAGTCGTTGTCGAGCCGCTCCGTCCAGCGCTGTCCCTTCTCGTAGAACACCCGCGCGTACCGTCGCTCGATGAGCAGGCCGTCCTTCGACGCGGCCATGTTCTCCTCGTTCGTGTACTGTCGCAGGTAGATGGACCACGTCGGCTTGCCCGTCCCTTCCTTTTCGATGACGATGCGATTCTCCCCTGCCGGCAGATCCGACAGCGGAATGACGCGCGCGCGCTCGAACTTCTGCCACGTGTCGCGCGTGACGTGCTCGCGGTAGAGCTGCTTGCCGTTGACGGTGAGGCCGAGCATCATGTCCGGCGAGGCGTCCCCCGACACGACCAGGTACTCGCAGAGCGCCTGCACCACGAGCGCGGTCTGCTTCGTGGACGACCAGCAGCGGCCGTCGCGCACGCTCTCGAGCCAGAGCACGATCTTTTCCACCAGCTCGTGCTTGGGATCGACGGCGAGGTACGCGCGCAACACGGCGGCGGTCACTTCGGCGCTGTGATCGAACCAGCCGTGCCGCTTGTCGTCACCCCACCACGCGTGCGCGCCGCTCACGTGTGCCGCCTTGGTCAGCGGATTGAGCACGTTTTGTGCCGCCCCGATTTGGCCGCGCTTCATATGCGCGAGGGCGACCAGCGACTTGCCGTACGGGCTCAGCGTCGAGGCGTTCTGGAAGACGTAATCGGACCATTCGTGACTTGTGTCGCCGCACACGGACAACGCGTACATCACGTACGCGCGGGTTTCGAGGTCGAGGTCCTTGTGGCTCAGCTTCATGATCTCCTTGAGCCCGAGGATGCCGCGTGCATAGGACCCCTCGGCCACCATGAACTTCGCGTCACGCGCCTGCGTGAGGCCGATCATGACGTACGCCGTCATGCGCGGATTGGTCGGGTCGTGCTGCCACCACCCCCATCCGCCGTCGTCGTGCTGGAAGCCGTAGAGGCGCTGCAGCCCGCGCGCCACCATCTTCGGCAGCTCCTTCGCGAGCGCCGGCTTCTCGAGGCCGAGCTTCTGGAGCGTCTGCGCGACGATCACCGTCGGCAGGAAGCGCGACATCGTCTGCTCGACGCATCCGTACGGGTAGCCCGCGAGATACTCGATCGCGTCCGTGACAGCGGCCGCGTGCGTCGGCGTCACGAGAATCATCACGTCGCCGCCGTTCACATCTGCCGGCAGGGTGAACGTCTGCTCCGTCCGTTTGTCGAGCGCGCCCGCCCACGAGCGCCACTGGAGGCTTCCGTGCGGCAGGATTGGAACGGCGAGCTGCATCGCGTCCGACTCGACGTCGCTCAGCACTTTCACGGTCACCTTCGCCGTGCCGGGCTTGCGCGCCGTCACCGTCCAGTCGAAACGCTGCTGTCCTTGCGCGGCGATCGTCGCGCGCGTCTCGAGCGCGCCCGCGACCTCGAGCCCGTCGACCTCGAGCACCACGCGGAAGTTCTTCTCGACCTCAAGGTAGTTGTGCGCGACCGCGCTAAGCGTCGCCGTGTCGTTCTGCGTGTAGAAGCGGGGAAGCGCGAGCCGCACGATCACGTTTTTGCGCGCGAGCGACGTCGAGGTCGCCTGCCCGTATCGCCCGTCGTCGGACGCCGCGCGTACCGTGGCGCGCCACGTCGTCAGGTTGTCGGGCACGGCCGCTTCGACGATCGCGCGTCCGCTCGAGTCGGTCACGACGTGCGCGACCCAGTGCATCGTGTCCGCGAAGTTGGACCGCACCAGCGTCGGCGCTTCGCCGCTGTCGGTGGACGACTTCGATTCATCGAGCGCGAACGTGGAGCCCGTCAGCGGGGTGCCCGAGTTCTCGCCCCGATTGTACGCCGTGTCGATCGGCAACTCCTCCCAGTCCCAGGGCTCCATCGACGTGTACCCCCGCACCTCGTTGAGCCGGCGATGAATAAAATGCCTGCGGATGTCTTTCGCATACTCCGGCTGCAGCGCGTAGATCGCCTCGTCGACGACGCCAAGCGACACTTCGGCGCTGACCGGCTTGCCGTCGGCGCCGATCGTCTCGATCGTGTAGCGCGCGGTCTCGCGCGGACGGTATTCCGTCTTGTCGCTCGTGACGCGGACCGTCAGGAAACGCTCGACGGGATTCACGATGATGCGCTTCTCCGCGGTGAACACCTGTCCGTCCTTGATCGCCGTCACGGTTACGAACGCCGTGGGCGCGAGCTCCGGTCGGTCGAGTTTCACGTCGATGACCGCGCCGTGTCCCTTGATCTTCACGACCTGCTGGCTGTAGATGTCCGCGCTCTCGACCGTGACGAGCGCCGTCAGGTTCTTCTGATGCGACGTGATCAGGACGCTGGCGGTCTCGCCCGACGTGTACGTCTTGCGGTCGGGCTGGATCTGGATGTCGGTGAAGCCGTAGGCGTCCTCCCACTCGTCGCGGCAGACCCAGAATCCGGTTTCCGACTGGACGTTGTTTCCCTGTTTGTCGGTGGATGTCAGCTCCGCCTTGTAGTAGCCGCATTCCGCGAGCGTGAAGCGCATCGCTCCGTTGCCGTGGTCGTCCGTTCGCGTGCTTCCTTCGAACACCACCTTGGAGTCGGTGGTCTGGTCCTGCCAGACGATCCGACTCACGACGCACTTCACGTCGGCAACGGCGGGCGCGTCGGCGATCGTCGTCGCACGCACGCGGATTTCCGCGGGGGCGCCTGCCTTGAAGACGTATTTTGCCGCATACGCTCCGAGCCGGTATTCCGCGGCGGCGGCTTTCGCGGACGCCTTGCCGTCCACCGCTCGGCGGCTCAGATCGGTGACGCGCGCGACCACGCTGTACACGGCGTCACCCTTGGCCCACTTTTCGATCGGGATCGAGACGCTGAAACGACCCTGCGCGTCGGTCTTGCCCGTTCCGCTGCCGACGTTGCTGCCGAGCCCGTACCAGTCGTCGTCGCTCTCTTCCTCATCCGTGTCGTACCAGTCGCAGTACCAGTCCCACCACGCCCACGACCAGTCGCGACGGCGGAAGACGTTGTACTCGACGTCCGCCTCCACGACGGGACCGCCGTGGTAGTAGTCCGCCTGCACGGTCGTGCGCATCTCGTCGCCCTGCATGTAGGTGGCGCGGTCGTGCGATACGGCGACCTTGAACTCGGGCTTCCGGTATTCGTCGACGCGGAACGTAATGTGCGTCGGCGAGATGTCGTTGAGGCTCCACGGGTTGCCCCATTCCGGGGACTCGTCGTTGCCCGGGAGGTCGGGGCCTGTGCGGATCGTGTATTTGCCCAGGCGCGGCTCGTCGCCGAGAGTAAAGGATCCGCTCGCGGAGCCGTGGGCGTTGAGCGTGAGCGTCTCGCGTTGCACCGCGTTGTACTTCGGATCCTGGATGGTGACGCGCACGCGCAGGCCGCGCTCGATCATCTGCCGCTCTCCGCGCTCGCGCCTGACGACGATCTTGTAGTTCACGGTGTGGTTCGGCCGGTAGATCGGGCGGTCGGTGGTGACGTAGCAGAGCGTGTTCGTCGGGGGCTCGTCGTGTCCCCATCCCTGGCACACGGCGATCTCGCCGTCCTTGATTCCGAAGACGGCGCCGCCGGGGAACGCGTCGGCGACGAAGAGTCCGCTCGCGTCGGTCGTGCCCTGCGCCTTTTTCGTGCCGTTGACGGCGAACACGTTCATGCCGGCGATCGGGCGTCCGGTCTCGCGATCCTGCGCGAGCGCGACGAATCTCGTGAGGCCCGAGCGCACGACGAGAGCGGCGCGCGACACGGAGACGGTCGTCGCCTTGCGCAGTCCGTCATGCTCCAGCTCGACCAGGTAGAGGCCGGGTTCCTTCGACGGGATCTCGATCCACTGACTGCTCTCCTCGTTCCGCTCGTCGACCCACTCCTTGACGGGGGTGCGGTCGTGCGTGCGGAGGCGTTCGAGCGCGTCGCGCAGCTTCGCGGGCTCGGCCTCGAGGGCGCGCGTGAGGGCCGCCGGTTCGATGCGGAAGACGCGCACGGTGAGTTTGTCGATCCCGTGCCTGCCGATGGTGGCACCCGCCTCGGTTCCGGGGATGTAGGGGCCGTCGACTCCTTCGACGGTGAGTCGCTTGTCGTCGATCCGCCACGCGGCGTCGGCGGCGGCGGACCGGACGCAGCTGTCGGTCGAGTCGTTGAAGAGGGCGCGGAATTCGGTGCGGGCGTCGTTGACGAACTCGAGCTCTTGAAGCAGATGGGCCAGGCCGAGCCGGGCGCGCCAGGCCGGGGAATTGGCGGCGATGTGGGCGCGGTAGATCGACACGAGATCGCCGCGGCGGCGGGATCCCTCGAGCACCTCCTTCAGGATCTCGAGCGCCTTCGGGGCGTGGCGGGACTTCGGGAACGACTTGAGGAACTGTCGAAGGGCCGCTTCCGCGTCGTCCAGCTCGTCCGCATCGAAGAGTTGATTTGCGCGTGCCCAGAGTCCCGTCTCGTCCGACGGCAGGTCTTGTGGATCCTGTCCGGATGCGAACGAGAGCGCGGCGACGAGAAGCGCTGATGAAAGTGCGAGCGCGGCAAGTGGTTTCATGGAATCCCTCCCAGTCAGGCTATTCGACGACAACCCCGCTCGGAGGTAAAGTGGCATAGTGTCAATCCTCGTCACCTTCGACGGGTTGTGCGAGCCGAAGAATCCCGGCGGCGTCGCGACGTTCGGGTTCACGGTGGATCGCGACGGCAAGCGTGTGCACGAGGGGTCGGGCCTCGCCGCCAAGCCGTACACGTCCGAGGCGACGAACAACGTGGCCGAGTACGTGGCGATGCTGAAGGCGATCGAGTGGCTCGTGGAGAAGGGGCTGCAGAAGGAGTCGGTGCTCATCAAGGGGGACAGCCAGCTGGTCATCCGGCAGATGCAGGGGGAGTGGAAAGTGAAGTCGCCGCTGCTGGCGCCGTTCCACCGCAAGGCGCGCGAGCTGGCGCTGAAGTTTTCGTCGCTGACGTTCGACTGGTTCCCGCGCGAGCAGAACACGGCGGCGGATGCGCTGACGAACCTCGCGTACGCGGAGTACACGGGGGCGAAGGTCAAGGCGCCGACGACGGACGTGATGATGGTCGAGCTGGTCTTCGCGGCGCAGCGGGATGCGGTGGCAGCGGCGCTGAGGAAGGCGAAGATCGAGGCGACGGTGACAGCGGTGCCGGGAGGGGCGCGGGTGCAGGCGGAGCTGCCGACGAGTGCCGACGCGCTTAAGCCGCTCTTGAAACTGAAAGAGAAGCTTGAGGGATTGGGAGAGTGATGGGTAGTGCGTGATGAGTAGTGCTTCCGTACCCAAAACTCATCACTCACAACTCAAAACTCATTTGACTGCGTGATCAGCGAGCATCTCCGTTGTCGAATTGAGCGGAGGTGGACGATGGTTGCAAAGCGCGGATTCACTCTCGTCGAGTTGCTCGTGGTGATCCTCATCATTGGCTTGCTGGCGGCGATGATCATCCCGGGTCTCACGTGGATGTTGTGTCGCGGGCGCGCGACGGCGACGCTCGCGACAATCATGGAGCTGCACTCGGCGACACAGATGTACACCCTCGAGCAGGGGGTCAATCCCGCGGACGCGCCGGGGTACGGCACGAGCACGCTCGTGACGGCGCTTCAGTCGCAGAGTGCGAAGAAGGTGCCGTACTTCTGGATCGACGCGGCCCGTCTCGACACCGCGGGGGACATCAAGAACGACGTGCGGTCGGGCGAGATCATCCACTATCGCGACAACGCGAAGAACTGGCCCTCGAACGCCGGTGACGCCACGGCGCACAACAGGGCGACGTACGACCTCTGGGCGATGGGATGTGCGGGGGTGCCCGACAGCGAGAACAACTGGGGCGGGGAGTGAGGCCGGTTCAATCCCGCGAGTAGAGCGTCACCTCCGCCTCGGCGAATTCGCGGACCGTTCTCCAAGTTCGCCACGCCCCCTTCTCGTACCGCGCGCGGAGTTCCGCCTCATCCAGCTCCGCTCCGAGGGGGCGGACGCCCGTCGTTGCCGCGCGAGCGTTGAAATACCGGATAAACGCCTGGAAGTCCCATGGTTCTTCGAGTCCCGTCTTGTCCCATGGAATGCTGACAAAGCCGCTTACCCACTCGTCCCTGTCAAGCCAACAGCGACTCATCTGGAAGCCGCTCACGGTGTCACGAAACCCAGGCGCTCTTGAAATGCGCCTTACAGCAGACCGAGCCTTCGATCGAGTTGAGTAGATGCCGATGGTTTTAACATCCTCTTCTCCTTGCGGCAGCGCGTGCACATGGTCGACGCGATAGAGTACAGGAGGCAGAGGCGACTTTCCTTTCGTCACTTTCACTTTCGTATTGCGGCGAGCCCTATGGTGGCGCATGAGGTTCCCCCGTCTGCAGTACGCTCATTGTAGCCCTTCGCCATTTCTTAGTCAGTCTGCGCCGGAAACCAGAGATGTAATCCAGGGGGCGAACCGAAGTCCTCAGCCTCCATTTTCCCATCTATGCTGCTTGTAAATCGGAAAACGTTTTCCTTTTTACAAGCTGACAAGAGAGGAATATGCGCGGCCGGATGGAGCAGATCGGAAATCGGTGGCGCCGCGACGCTTGGGCCCCGAAGAGAGCGGACCTGTACAAGCGTCCGCTCCCCCAGGAACTCGGCTGCTACATCGCAGCCGGCGTCGCCGAGTCGGACGGCGGAGATTCCTCCGCAGCCTTCTTCGGCTTCCGCCCGCGACGGAAGAAGCTCTCGACCTTCTTCCGGTCGCCCGGATACAGCTTGATCAGATCGGCATAGATCGCGTCGTACGTGTCGCGCCAGCGGTCACGTTCGACGAGCTCCGCCGCAAACATCTCGGCGTGAGCCCGCTCCGCCTTCTCCCAGACGGCGAGCGCTTCCTGCAGCTTCGCGCGCTGGGCGGCCATGAGCGGCATCCAGGCCTTCACGGACGGGACGTCGGTCGAACCGACCATCACCGATTCCAGGTTCATCACGATCCCGAGCTTTCGCACCGGCGAAAGGCCCTCGTGATCGCTCACCGGAACCGGGAACAGCCGCTTGTAGCCGGCGTTCGTCCGGTCGCCGTTCGCATCCGAGCGAACCGCGAGCTGGAACTTGAACAGGAGCCTGTCCATCAGGAAATCGGCGTCATCGCGCGAGGCGAGCGCCAGATGGACCGCCCGCTGGGCCCGCCGCTCGCGATGATTCGCGGCGATGAGCGCCAGCTGGGCCTTCTCGAACGTCGCGAAGAGCCCCGCCGTTTCCGGATGGGCGCTCAGCTTCGCTTCGAGATAGACCCCGAACGTGTCGATCAGCCTCTCACTCGAGAGGGTCTTGTCCGGTCTGTACATAAAACACACTTACCTTTCATTTGAAATCACGTGCCTGCGACGGCGAAATGCCGCCGAAGGCGTCACCTTTGACCGTCGACCACAACAAGCAGCCGACGGTTACTTCGGACTTCCTGCGGAGCGTCGTCAGCCATCTCCGGTCCATGTCGCGATTCCGATTAGGCCTGCCGGAATCAGCAGGAGGGCGTCCAGGAGTTCCGATATCGCTCCGGAGATTCCTCCGGACTCGTATCGGAAAGTCGACATGACTCCGGAGAATCCTCCGGACCCAAGTCGGGATTCCGATATGAGGGCAAGGGAGTGCCCTGTAGCCGTATCGGAAAGTCGATGCGACTCCGGAGATTCCTCCGCACCCATATCGGAATGTCGATACGAGTGCGGAGAATCCTCCGGACCCATGTCGGAGTTCCGATACGACACCGGAGAATCCTCCGCACCCGCATCGGAAACTCGATACGACGCCGGAGAATCCTCCGGAGTCATATCGGAATTCCGATACGCCACCGGAGATTCCTCCGCACCCATTTCGGCCTTTGCGTTCGTGCTCATATCCCATACCTCCGGAAAATGCGCGAAATGGGGGTGCGCAATCGGCGCGCCGGCGCGAAAAAGGTGAAAAAGTCGGCGGGTGCCGGCTTCGACAGCGCGCGTCAGGTTGTCTCGATTCATGTCCATGTCCATGAATGGGAAGAAATCCGGACGATGGCACCGGAAATCGGCGCCAACGTGCCAGAAACTTGGAAAAGTCCGGCGTGTGCCGGCTTCGGCGGATCGCGTCAGGTTGTTTCGATTGGTCGTCATGCCACTAACTCGTAAGGAATTCCGAAGATGACCGCCCAAAAGACGATTCGGGGATGCAGAAAGGTGAAATAGGCCCGGCACCAGGGCGGCGGCCGGAGCGGTGTGGCTCATCCGGCGGGTGCGAGTGGTCCTCATAATCCCTAAGGTAAGGTTTCTCGCGTCCTCCTAAAAAAATCGGCCGCGACCGCGCGGAAAGGCCAAAAAGTCCTCCCCCGAGATCAGGATGACAGCGGGCCGATTTCCTGATAAACTAAGCCACTATGCGGCGGGTCATCGGTTCAATTTTCGTCGTCGGCGCCGGATGGCTCCTCTACAAGTTCGCCTTGTGGGGGGCGTTCCTCGCGTCGCCCGATGCGTTCCGCGGTCCGTCCACGCCGTTCCGCGTGCTCGGCGGCAATTACCCGATGGACGTGGCCATGTTGTGCGGCGCCGCGTGGATGGCGGGCATCGGCCTGTACCTGATCCTCTTCTCACCCGGCGAGGCGAGTTCCGCGGTCCCGTCGCATGTCCCCGCCTCGAGCCGCTGGGCGCAGCGGATGCAGGCGTCGCAAGACAACGCCCCGTCGCCGATGGCGACGATCTTCTTCCTCAATGCACTGCTGCTGATCACGACGCTTTTCGTCGCGTTCGTCGGCGTGCGGGCGCCGCAGGACACATCGCGCCTGCTCGCCACGTTCACGCTCGTTGCGGCGGCGCAGGTCGCGGTCGGCCTCTTCCTGCTCATCCTCGCCCTCTTCGAGAAACCGAAGGGGGTGATCGGACTCATCGTGGGCTTGGCGGTCTACGCGGCCGGCACGGGCGTCGGCGTCATGGTCTTCCTGTGGGGGAAGCCCATCGCGGGCTAACGCGCCATGCCCATCCGCCACTGCCAGAAATGCGGCCTGAAGGTTCTCATCGACGAGACCCAGACGACGGCCAATCCGTTCTACTGCCAGCGCTGCGCCGCCACGGCGAAGGCGCAAGCCGCCGCGCCGGAGGCCAAACGCGCCGACCCGATGCCGATGGTGTCGAAGCGCGACCCCGCGTCGGCGCCGGGCAGCGCTCCCGTGACCGGGGGGGGCAAGGGCGGACCGGTGAAGGTCCTCTGCCCGTACTGCAAGGCGTCGTTCTCCGGCCGACTCCCGGCGAAGCCGGCCAAAGGCGCATGCCCGGTCTGCCAAAAGGAACTTGTCCTGCTGCCGGACGGCAAAATCAAGCCGGCGGCCACGTTCGATCTCGCAAAGTGGCAGAAGGAACAGGAGCTCGCGAAGTACGGGGGGGACCCCGGCGTTGCCGAGCAGGCGCGCGCCGTTCAGAAGGCGCTGGAGCGGTCGAACCGCGATTTGGAGATCCCGCCGCCGGAGTCGGAGGGGATCGATCCCGAGGCGACCGCGACCTCGGACGACGGGGGGAGCTACTCGAACGAAAACGAAGCCACGCTCATCACGCCGCGCGCCTCGGCGGCGGATCCGCTGAGCGGACTTGGCGGCGAGACGATGCTCGACATGGGCCGGCCGATCGACACGGGTGACAACGCCGGTCGCCGCGCCGCACAGGAAGAGCGCGATCCGCTAGCGGTCCTCGGCGACGATGCACCGCTGGAGGGCGACCCCAACGCCGCGACAATCGTGGACGATCCGCCGCCGGTTCCCCAGGAGGCCGAGGCGATCGAACAGGAAGTTCCGACGATCAAGCAGGTTCCGGAGTCCGCGCCGGCGCTCAGCCGCCGTCCGGCCCCCGCGGCCTCCCGCTCGCCGCTGCCGCCGGTGACCGCTCCCGCCGCCGAGCCGGAGGCGAGGACGCCCGCGACGCCCGGCTCGCTGCGCTCGGGTCCGAGCGGCGCGAAGGTCGTGTTCGCGGCGCTGCTCCTCATCATTCCGGTGGCGCTCGGAGGCGTCGGGATTTTCGTGAAGAACAACGCCGAGCTGAACAAGCTGCTCGGCAAGCTGGGGCCGATCGGATCGCAGGGCTTCCGCAAGCTGCGGGAGAAGGTCGACGCCGCAATGACGCCGCCGCCGAAGCCCGCGCCGCCCCCCAAGCCCGTAGCGCCCCCGACGACCGCGACGGAAGCGCCGCCGCCCGTCCCCAAGCTGAGCGACGCAGACTTCAAGCGGCAGACTGAGCCGATCATCACCGACATGTGGACGACGATGCGCTTCGCGCAGCTCGAGATCAAGAAGCTGCAGCGCGACCCGACGGGGTCGCACGGCAAGGCGATCGAGTTCCAGCAGCAGAAGCACGACAGCGCGAAGAAGCGCTACGACGAGCTGCAGGCGGAGTACAAGGAGCGCTTCGGGGCGGAGTTCAAGGCGGCGGACCAGTAGGCCCCGGTTCTAAACGCCGAGAGCGCGGAGTTTGAGGAGAGGTCGCAGGCTATCCCTTGTGGGCGTTCCTCGTGCGTTCCGCATCGGACCCGGCGATCCCATCGCTTCCAGTATCCGGGTGTTTTCGAGGAGACACGCGGAGTCTGAATCTCTCCCCCCGATTCAATCGGACGCAACACCGAGCAACCCGAGGCAGCCGAGCGCCCTTGAAGGGGATCGCTCCTCGGTTGCTTCGGATAACTCGGTGTTGATCCGCTCTCAGGGCGCGGTCGATCGCTCCTGCACGAATTGCGCGACATGTCATAACGCCGGGGGCGCAGATGAGCGTCGGCGAGCGCGCAGATGCCCCTCTATCGGAATCCTGCGTTCTCTCCGCGTTCAAGTTTGCGGCCTCGGCGTTATCCGTTACCGCGTGGCATGCATGACCGCTTTGATTACTTCGTGCGGCGACGACGCTTCCATAATTTCCGCGCGCGTCGCGTCGTGCGTGAGCATCTCGCCGATCTCCCTGTAGACCTCGAGGTAGAGCTTGTCCCCGTAGGGAGGGGCGACGACGCCGAAAAAGACGTGGACCAGCGCCCCGTCGGGCGCGTCGAAGTCGATGCCCGCGGTCGATCGCGCAATGCAGATCGTGAACTCGCGCGCCTGCATCGTACGTACATGCGGGATTGCGACCCCCTGGCCGACGGCGGTGGAGGACTTCTTCTCGCGATTGATGAGATCGGTCCGGAGCTTCGTGGCGTTTGCGACCTTCTTCGACGCGACGAATAGTTCGATCAGCTCGTCGAGTACCCGCTCCTTCACATGCCAGACGAGGCGATCGTGCGACCACTCCTCTGGCACGGGGACGGGGGGCGCGGCGTCGAGCTCGAGCTTGATCTGGGCGGGCTTGAGGTAGCGCGTGAGCTGCATCAGGCACGCTCGCCTTCCGCGATGGCGACGCCGGCGCTGGTGCCGATGCGCGTCGCGCCAGCCGCGACCATGCGCCGCGCGGTTGCGATGTCTCGTATCCCACCGGACGCTTTCACGCCCATCGAGTGCGGGACGCTGCGGCGAAGGAGCGCCACGTCCGCTTCGGTGGCGCCGCCGGGCCCGTAGCCGGTGGATGTCTTGACGAAGTGCGCGCCGGCGCGATGCGCGAGGGTACAGCCGAGGATCTTCAGGTCGTCGCTGAGTGCCGCGGTTTCGAGGATGACTTTGACGATGCCGTCTCCGGCCGCGCGGACGACGGCTTCGATCTCGTGCGCCACGGCGGCTTCGTCGTGTGCGGCCAGGGCGGCCGGCGAGAGGACCATGTCAAATTCGATGGCGCCGGCATCGCGCGCCATCCGCGTTTCGAGTGCTTTCACGTCCGGCAGTGTAGTACCGAACGGGAAGGCGATCACGCTGCCGACGCGCACGCCGCGGTCCGCGCATGTGCGGACCCAGACGGGATTCACGCAGACGGTGGCGAAGCGATGGCGGAGCGCCTCGTCGCAGAGTGTTTCGATTTCCGCGCGCGTCGCGTCGGGGCGGAGGAGCGTGTGATCGATGATGGACGCGAGCGACATCCGCCCCCGGACTCTACCAACGTTTGTATTTCTGAAGTTCCATGCGGACGCGGCTGATCGACTCGGCCCAGCGTTCTTCGAAGAGGGGCTTGTCGACCTGTTCGGGCATCGCGACAGGCTGGATGGGCGGCTGCCCGGGCTGGGAGGTGGGCGGAGGGGGCTTGGTCGTCGCCGCTTCCATGTCGGCGAGCGCGGCGTCCACGTCGTTGCCGGGGCGCTGCGTCGAGTCGGGCGGAGGATTCGCAGGCTCGTCGCTGGAGCGGGTGCCGCTGGAACCGCCGCAGCCGGCCACGAGGACCGCGGACGCCAAGGCGATCAGGACTCTCATGCGAACCTCCGGATGAGATGGACGGATTGACTCTATCCCAAGCCCTCGCGATTTCGTACAAAAATATGGCGGACGGGTCTAAGATACCCCGCGCAATCCTTCTCTGGAGGTGCCCATGCGGCCGTTTCTCGCCATCGCGCTCGTACTTGCGGCGTTCGCGCCCGGATGCGACATAAAAAAGGGGCCTCCCGGCCGGCCGCCGGTCGTCCCGATGCTTGCCATCCAGGAAGAAGTGCTCCAGGACCGCGTCGCCCACGCGAAGCAGCTGCTTGCAGACGCGGGCTACGCCGGAGGGAAGGGCTTCCCGAAGCTCGAGATCCTCTACAACACGGACGAGGGGCACAAGAAGATTGCCGCCGTCGTCCAGCAGATGTGGCGCAAGAATCTCGGCATCGACGTCGAGCTGCGCAACACCGAGTGGAAGGTGTATCTCGACGACCTGTCGAAGCTGCGCTACCAGATCGCGCGCCGCGGGTGGATCGGCGACTACCGAGATCCGAACACGTTCATCGACATGTTCACGTCGCTCAGCGGAAACAACAACACGGGATGGAAGAACGCACAGTTCGACCAGCTCGTGAAGGACGCGTTCCGCGAGGCGGACAAGGTGAAGCGGCTGGCGATCCTGCGCGACGCCGAGAAGATCCTGATGACCGAGCTGCCGATCATGCCCATCTACTTCTACGTCTCGTCGAACTGCTGGACCGACAAGGTGAAGGGCGTGTACGCGAACATCCAGGACGTGCATCCGTTGAACGAGGCGTACGTCGAGGGGAAGGACACGCTGATCATCAACAACGCCACCGAGATCCAGACGCTCGACGCCGGCCTGGCGCGCGGCGTTCCGGAGGATCGAATCATCAGCACAATGTTCGAGGGTTTGACGATTCGCGATCCGAAGACGCTCGACCCGAAGCCCGGGATCGCGCAGAGCTGGGAGGTTTCGGCCGATGGGCGCACCTACACGTTCCACCTGCGCGAGGCGCAGTGGAGCGACGGCAAGCCCGTGACGGCGGGCGATTTCGAGTACGCGTGGAAGCGCGTGCTCGATCCGGCCACGCCGACCGACTACGCGAGCCAGCTCTACTACGTCAAGGGCGCGGAGGATTACAACACCAAGAAGACGCCCGACGCTTCGAAGGTGGGGGTGCGCGCGCAGGACGATCGCACGCTGGTCGTCGAGCTCGAGAATCCGTGCGCGTACTGGCTCGATCTCTGCGCGTTCTTCACGCTCTATCCGGTGCGCAAGGATGTGATCGACAAGCACGGCACGAACTGGACGCGCGCGGAGAACATCGTCGTCAACGGCCCCTTCAAGCTGAAGGAGCACAAGCCGAACGACTCGCTGACCGTCGAGAAGAATCCGAAGTACTACAACGCGGGCGTCGTGAAGCAGCCGATGGTCACGTTCCTGCCGATCGAGAACCGGCTGACGGCGTGGGGCCTGTACAGGGACGGCAAGTGCGACTGGGTGACGTCGCTGCCTCTGGAGCAGATCGAGGAGATCATCAAGCGGCCGGATTATCGCGGCGACACGTATCTCGGCACGTACTTCTACTCGTTCAACGTGGAGCACGAGGCGCTGAAGGACAAGCGGGTGCGCAAGGCGCTCACGCTGGCGATCGACCGCGAAATCATCGTGAACAAGATCACCAAGCAGGGACAGAAGCCCGCGTACTGGTACGTGCCGCCGATCTGGGAGACGTTCAAGAGCCCGCGGTTCGACGTCAAGGATTGACGTGCTGTCGTTCGTCGTCCGGCGCCTGTTCGGCGGGGTCATCACGCTCTTCGTGATCGCCACGCTCTGCTTCACCATCACGCGGCTTGCGCCGGGGAGCCCGTTCTCCTCGGAGCGCACGATGCACCCCGAGATCATCAAGAACTTCGAGGTGTTCTACGGCCTCGACAGGCCCATCCTTGTGCAGTACGGACGCACGATGTGGGGCTACCTGAAGGGCGACTTCGGCCCGTCGATGCACTATCGCGATCGGACGTGCAACGACTACGTGTGGCCGGGATTCAGGACGTCGGTCATCCTCGGCACGCTGGCGGGGCTGCTGGCGCTCGCCATTGGGCTGCCCCTTGGGCTCGTGGGTGCCGCGTACCAGAATCGCGCGCCGGACTACGCCGCGATGACCTTGTCCGTGATGGGCATCTGCGTGCCGAACTTCCTCCTCGGGCCGCTGCTGGTCCTGCTCTTCACGTTCGGGCTCGGCTGGTTGCCGTCGGCACGCTGGCCGGAAGACTGGTCGCTCTCGGAGCTGCGCAAGCTCATCATGCCTGCGATCACGCTGGTCATGGTGCACGTCGCGTACATCTCACGACTCGGGCGCGCGGGGATGCTCGACGTGATGAACAAGGACTACATCCGCACGGCGCGCGCGAAGGGGCTGTCGGAGTGGGTTGTCTTCCTCAAGCACGGGCTCAAGAACGGCGTCACGCCGGTCGTCTCGTACGCGGGGCCGATGTGGGCGCTGATCATCACGGGTTCGATCGTCGTCGAGTCGATCTTCGCGCTGCCGGGGCTGGGGACGCACTTCGTGAAGTCCGCCATGAACCGCGACATGAACCTCATCATGGCGTGCGTGATGGTGTACAGCACGATCGTGATCTGCATGAACTTCCTTGTTGACATCGCGTACGCGTATCTCGATCCGCGGGTGAGGTTGAGCTGATGAGCCCGAGATCCTCTTTCGTGATCGACCCCGACGCCGCGCTGGCCGCGCCCGTCGGCCGCTCTCCGTCCCAGATGGCGCTGCGGAGGTTCATGAAGAACCGCCGCGCGCTCGTTTGTTTCTTCCTGCTCAGCCTGATCGGCGGGGCGACGCTCCTGGTCCCGTGGGTCACGCCGCACGACTACCGCGACCAGGACTGGGACTACACGGGGGGCGAGCCGAACGGCAAGTACTGGATGGGGACGGACACGCTGGGGCGCGATCTGATGTCGCGCGTCTTCCTCGGCGGGCGGATCTCATTCGCGGTCGGATTCCTCGCGACCGCGGTGAGCGTCGTCATCGGCATCCTCTATGGCTCGCTGAGCGCGTTTCTCGGCGGGCGCGCGGACAATCTGATGATGCGGTTCGTCGACGTGCTGTACGGGCTGCCGTACATGCTCATCATCATCATCGTCATGGCGTTCCTGAGGACGAAAGACATCGTCATCGTGTTCTGCGTGCTGGGCCTGTTCGGCTGGCTGACGATGGCGCGGATCGTGCGCGGGCAGGTGCTCTCGCTGCGCGAGCGCGAGTTCGTCGAGGCGGCGCGGGCGCTGGGCGCAGGCACATGGCACATCATCTTCAAGCACATGATCCCGAACATCATGGGGCCGGTGATCGTCTACACGACGCTCTCCGTCCCCGCCATGATCCTCTCGGAGTCGTTCATCTCGTTCCTGGGCCTGGGGATTTCCGAGCCCGAGACATCGTGGGGCATGCTGATCAGCGAGGGGGCGCAGGCACTCGGCGGCGACAAGAGCTACTGGTGGCTGACGACGTTCCCCGGCGCGTGCCTGGCGATCACGCTGTTCTGTCTCAACTCGATCGGAGACGGCTTGAGAGACTCCTTTGATGTCCAGCAGCGTTAGGTTTGCGCTCGTCCTTCTGCTGCTTGTCGGCTGCGACAAGTCCGGCGCCGGGCTCCCGACGACAAGCGACCCGAGGATCCTCGAGGCGCGCAAGTTGCTCGCCGACGCGGGATTCCCGGAAGGCAAGGGGTTCCCGAAGCTCGAAGTCCTGCACAACGACGCCGACTGGCACAAGAAGATCGCCGCCGCGATCCAGGAGATGTGGCGCAAGCAGCTCGGGATCCAGGTCGAGCTGCGCAGCGAGGAGTGGAAGGTGTTCCTCGCCAATCGCGGTGCCGGGAAGTTCCAGATCGCGCGCGGCGGATTCACCGGCGAGTATCGCGACCCGCACGCGTTCCTGCGTCTCTTCGCCAGCGACAGCGGATTCAACTCGACGAAGTGGTCGAGCCCGGAATTCGACCGGCTGCTGCTCGCGGCGAACGACGAGCTCGATCCGGCGAAGCGTTACGCAATGCTGGGGAAAGCGGAGCGGCTGCTCCTCGACGAGGCGCCGACGTTTCCCGTCTTCCACTATGTAGGCCACAACTGGATGCGTCCGTTCGTAAAGGGGGTGCAGCCGAACTACCGCGACATGCATCCGATGCAGCACGTGTGGATGGATGGCGAGGGGACTCCGAAGGACGGCGTCCTCCTCTTCTTCGCCGGCGAGGAGGCCGGGACGCTGGACCCGGGACTCTCTCACGACATGCGCGGCCTCAAGACCGCGATGGCGCTCTTCGAGGGACTCGTGCAATACGACCCGAAGGATGCGTCGCCGATGCCCGCTGTTGCCGAGCGCTGGGAGATTTCTCCCGACGGCCGCACCTACACCTTCCATCTGCGTGACGCGAAGTGGTCGAGCGGCGACGCGGTCACGTCGGAGGATTTCGTCTGGTCGTGGCGTCGCGTCATCGATCCCGCCACGGCGTCGCAGTACAAGGACCTGATGTACTACGTGAAGAACGGCCGCGCGATCGCGAACAAGGAGAAGCCGAAGGAGGAGCTCGGCATCCGCGCGCCGGACGCGAAGACGGTCGTCGTCGAGCTGGAGCGTCCGACGCCGTACTTCCTGTCGGTGCTGTGCCTCAACGTCTTCTTTCCCGTGCATCGAGCGACGGTCGAGAAGCACGGCAAGGACTGGACGCGCGTGGAGAACATCGTCAATAACGGGCCGTTCCGCATTACGGCGTGGAGGATCAACGACCGGCAGGTGTTCGAGGCGAATCCCGCCTATCGCGCCGCGGGCGACGTGAAGCTGAAGAAGTTCGTGTGGCTCACGGGGAGCAACTTCTCGACCGCGTGGAACCAGTACATCGCGGGTGAATGTCATTGGACCTATCAGTCGCCGAACGAGCTGCTCGAGGAGGCCGTCAAGCGGCCGGATCACCAGGCGGCGCCCTACAACGCGAGCTACTTCTACGTGTTCAACGTGACGGTCAAGCCGCTCGACGACGTGCGCGTGCGTCGTGCGCTCTCGCTGGCCGTCGATCGCGACGTGATCACGAAGCACGTGGTGAAGGGGGGCGAGACTCCCGCCGATCGCATCACGCCGAAGTCTCTGTATCCCGAGTACGAAGTGAAATGAGCCGCGGGCGGAGCGAGGATCGAACCGCTACTTCTCGAGTCGCACGTTCTGCAGCAGGATCCGCCCCATGGGATTCAGCGATAGCTTCACGTTGGACTTCGCGACGATGAAGTCGCCCCCCGTGTGCAGCGGCACAATCGCGCCCCCTTCGGCGAGGAGCGACGCCTCCGCGCGCGCGAGGAGATTGAGCCGGGCCGCCGCGTTTGACTCACGGCCGGCCTCGGCGAGCAGTTTCCCTGCATCGCCGGTCGCGAAGGGCGCCAGGAAGGCGGCGGGATCGAACGTCGGGCCGCTCCAGACGCCGTACGCGAGATCGTAGTCCGCGGCGTCGAGCGCCTCGCGATACGCCGGCCACTCGCGCAGGTCGAGCCGGATTGCAATGCCGAGGTCCTTCTCCAGCTGCTCTTTCATCGCGATCACGACACTCTGATGCGATTTCGGGCCGAGAAAATTGAGCCGAGGGAACTTCGTGAGATCGGGCTGCTCGGCGAGGAGATGACGGATCGCAGCGGTGATGTCCTGGACCGGAGCGGACGCGCCGACGTACCCGGGGCACCCCGGCGGAACGAGGCCGACTGCCGCTTCACATCCCGTACCGGCCTGCTTCAATACCCTCGACCGGTCAATCGCGAGGGCGATGGCCGCGCGGATCTTGCTCGACGCGCACGGCCCTTTCGCTGCGTTCAGACTCAGATGCCACATCGTGAACGTCGCGAACGGCCGCACGTCCCCCTTGCGGACGAGCTCGGGCACGCTCTCGGGCGGGACGAGATCGCGATCGATCCACTGCACCTGTCCTCGCGCGAACGCTTCCAGCGCGCCCGCGATGTGAGCGCCGAGGACCAAGGTCACACGTTCCGGACCCGCCGGTCCCGCGCGCAGGAGCGTCAGCTCGTCTCGTGTCCACTTCTCAACCCGGTACGCGCCGTTCGTGGCGATGTTCTGCGGATGCGTCCATTGATCGAGCTTGCGCTCGACGATTTGCGCCGGCACCGGAAGAAAGGCGGGCCCGGCAAGCTCCTCGAGAAGGGTCGGGGACGTCGCCGCGAGCGTCACGCGCAGCGTCCGCGCATCGACCGCTTCCGCGCCGATCGCGCGCTCGTCCAGGTCGGGTCGCGTCGCAGCTTTCGCGGCCTCGTCGAGTGCGGCGCGGACGGCCGTCTCCCGTTCCGCCTCCGCCAGACCGCGGATGGCATTTGCATGCCGTTGGGTCGCGCGATCCTTCCAGCGGTTGGCGATCGCGAGACGTTCCGAGGCAGGCTGCGAATCGAACGTGAGCAGCTCCTGGTCGAGGCGCCGGTCTTCCCAGAACGCCAGGGCGCCGCGCACGGGCGCAAAAGCGAAGACCGTGGCGCTGCCGGTCTCCGGTCGAAGCACGCGACGCCAGGCGTAGACGAAATCGCCCGCCGTCACCGGCGCGCCGTCGGACCACTTCACGTCGCGCAGATGAAACGTCCACGTGAGGCCGTCCTGGGAAGTTTCCCAGCGCTCGGCCGCGCCCGCGATGACGGACGTTCCGTCCGGTCCGAAGGTCGTGAGTCCCGTGAAGAGCGAGAGCGCGAGGCGGGTCGTAACGATACCGGCCCCCGCGTGCGCGGGATCGAGCGAGCGGGGCGTGCCCCAGGCGACGCGAAGCTCGTTCGACGCCGGGTCCCTGTCCTGAGCGAGCGCAGGCGAGTCGAAGGATTGCAGGAGGACGAGCAGGGCAAGCGTCGCGAATCTCATGTCTCTTATGGACAATCAAGGGTGACTGGAAGTTTTCCGAGGAACGGGATCTCGCCGCAGAGAGAGCGCGCGGCGGCCACCTGGAGGCACGGAGCCTCGCCGTAGGCGCAGACATAGGCGGCGGCGCCGGGGATCTGGCCGATGACGTACGGATTTCCGAACGACACGACGACGAGCTTCGAGATGGGACCCAGCGAGAGGCGCGCATCCTCGATGAGCCGCGTGTCCGCCTCGGTGCGGCCCGAAAATGAGCGGTACTTGGAGAAGATCGCGAGCACACCGACGTGCGAATCCCCCTGGAGGCGACCTCGATCGGCGAGCGCCTTCTCGAACAGGGTCAGGTCCCCGCGCGCGCTGTCGTCGCGCATCGCCGCGTAGCGCACGCCCTGCGCGAGAGGCAACGTCTTCGAGCGGTCGAACGCGAGCGTGATGGCGGCTTCGGCGATGCGCTTGGCCGCGTCGCGGTGCTCCACGGAGTCGACGACACCTTCGGCGGCGGCCACGTCCACCGTCGGCGAAGCGATGACCCCTGCCTTGCATTTCGCGGCCCATATTCGCTCGATCGCCGCATCGAGCGTCTGCTCCGGGAGCCGGCCGCTCTGGACCGCCTTCGTCACGGCGTCGATCGCCTCCCACGGACCTTCCGGATAGAGCGCGATGTCCGCTCCCGCCTCCAGGGCGCGGATCACGGGCTCTTGCGGATTCGCGAGATTGCGCACGGCTCCCATCATGAGCGCGTCGGTGACGATGAGTCCGTCGAACTTCATCTCTCGGCGCAAGAGATCGGTCGTCACCGCGCGCGACAGCGATGCAGGGCGCTCGCGGTCGAACGCCTCCACGAGGAGATGCGCGGTCATCACGGCGTCTGCTTCGGCGAGGGCCTCCTGGAAGGGCCGCAGCTCGCGGGCCCGCAGCGTCGCCGCGTCGGCGCTCACGCGAGGCAGCACGAGGTGCGAGTCCTGCGTCACGTCGCCGTGCCCGGGAAAGTGCTTGAGGCACGAGAGGCCGCCGCCCTCGCGCACGCCTCGGGCGAAGGCCGCGGCGAGGCGACCCGCCAGCGCCGGATCCTCGCCGAACGAGCGCACGTTGATGATCGGATTCTTCGGGTTCGACTGGACGTCGGCGACGGGCGCGAGAATCCACGGCACACCGAGAGAGCGCGCTTCGCGTGCGGTGACGCGTCCCTTGAGGTTCGCCAGATCGGCGGAGGTGGTCGCGCCCACGGCCATGTTCGTCGGGAGCGCGGTCGCTCCGCGCACCTGGTAGCCGACGCCGTGCTCGTGATCGGCGCAGATGAGCAGCGGAACGCGCGCGACGTTTTGCAGGGAATTGACGGTCGGGGGGATATCGAAGACCGATCCGCCGAAGAAGCAGACTCCGCCGATGCCGGCGCGCGCGAGGCGGCCGAGATCTTCGTAGTCGGGCTTGTCGAACCGGAGGTCGACGAAGAGGACCTGGGCGGCCTTCTCGCGCAGCGAGAGCGACGGCGGGCGCGTCGAGGCGATCACGGGGACGTTCTAGCACAAACTCGGATATGGAGATGCTGCCATAGGAAATGGGTTGACGAATCCGCGCGGAATTCTACTATTCCGTTCAGGGATGGTGGATGCGAAGTCCCTGGTCAACCAGGGTAACGATCACGCCAAGCGTGGAGACGCGGCGGCGGCCATTGCGGCCTACAGCGAGGCGATCGGTATCGACGGCTCGCTCGCGAGCGCCTGGTACAACCGCGGCGTGACCCGAGCGGCCCGCGGCGAGCACGACGGCGCGATCGGGGACCTCTCGCAGGCGATCCTGCTCGCGCCGCAGCGTTCCGACGCGTTGCACCATCGCGGAAACTCTCGCACCGCCGCGGGCGACCTTCACGGTGCCATCGAAGACTTCTCCGAGGTCGTGCGGCTCGATCCGAAGGCGGCCCAGGCGTGGTCGAATCGCGCGCTCGCGAAGATCCGCCTCGGCATCGTAGATGGCGCCATCGAGGATCTCAGCGAGGCGATCCGCCTGCGCCCTGACGCGACGTCGCTGACGAACCGCGGGCAGCTGTTCAATCAGAAGGCCGATTTCAAGGCGGCGTATGCCGACTTCGACGCGGCGGTGAAACTGGACGCGAAGAATTTCAAGGCGTGGTATTACCGCGGCTTCATCCGCATGAAGGCGCATGATCCGGGGGCCCTGGAGGACTTTGCGCGCGCGATCGCCGGCAATCCGAAGTACTTCGAGGCGTACTGGCATCGCGCACTCACGCGCATGCAGCACGAGGAGTTCGAAGGCGCCGTCGAAGACTTTACGCAGGCGCTCTCGCTGCGCCCGAACGAGTACAAGGTGTTCTACCACAGGGCGATTGCGCGCGAGGGACAGGGCGACTTCGACGGTGTCGTTCAGGACTACACGTCGTACCTGTATATGGAGCCCGGCAAGCTCGAGGCGCTGCAAGGGCGCGGCCGCGCCCGGCTCGCGAAAGGGGATGTCGACGCCGCGATCGCGGATTTCACCGAAGCGGTGCGCCGGGCGCCGTACATGCCCGAGACGTACGCCGAACGCGCCGACGCGCGCCTCAAGAAGGGGGACCTCAACGGGGCGCGCCAGGACTACGACGAGGCGCTGAAGATCAATCCGAACAACGGCGCGTGGCGCGCCGCGCGCGCGAGCGTGCAGTCGGCGAGCGGGAACCGCGCCGCGGTCGTGGAGGATCTCGACCGCATGTTCGGCTTCTCGATCAAGGATAAGGTCGAACAGGCGATCAAGGAACTCAGGGCGAAGGGGCAAACGCAGTAGGTCCCGCGTCGACGGACTGGGCGGCCGAGCCCGATCTGCGAAGCAGCCTACCGATTTGCCGGCACGATCTTCCCCGCGACGACCGCGCGTCGCGCTCCCGTCGCCCACGGCGCCGTGTTCGGCCGGCCGCGCACGGCCTGCGCCGCGAGGAGCGCGAACGCCGCCGCCTCTTTTGCCATCGGGTCGATTCCGTACACGGAGAGCGGCCGCACCGGCGCCGGAAAGGTCAGCCAGTCGAGGTGCTTGACGAGCGCGGGATTGAGCGCGCCGCCGCCGGAAATCACCACCTCATCGATCGGCACGGTGACGAATCGCGCGTACGCGTCGGCGATCGTGCGCGCCGTGAAGAACGTGAGCGTCGCGATGGCGTCGGCGGGTCGGCGCGCCAGCACGCGTCCGGCGCGCTTCACGAGGAAGTCGCGCGAGAAGAGCTCCCGTCCCGTCGACTTGGGCGGCCGTTTCGCGAAGTACGGGTGATCGAGCAGGCGTTTCAGCAGGCTTTCGTCGAGCTGTCCCGAAAGTGCGATCTTTCCGCCGCGATCGTACTGCTGCCGTCCGTGCGTGACGATGTGAACCGCGTCGTCGATAAGCGCGTTGCCGGGGCCCGTGTCGAACGCGACGGGCTTCGCGCCGCCGCCCACGACCGTGACGTTCGCGATGCCGCCGATGTTCTGGAGCGCGCGCACATGCGGCGAGGCGCCGAAGAGAAAGTCGTCGAAGAACGGGACGAGGGGGGCGCCCTGGCCTCCGGCGGCGATGTCGCGCGGCCGGAAGTCCGCGACGACGGTGACGCCCGTCCGTTCCGCGATGATCGACGGCTCGCCGAGCTGGAGCGTGTGTCTCCCCGGCTCGTGCCAGACCGTCTGACCGTGGGATCCGATGACGTGGACACGATGGCCCTTCGCCACAAGCAAGGCCGCCCGTGCGAACCGCTCGCCGATCCACGCGTTCGCGGCGCTGAGCTCGGCTGTCGTCGCGTGTGCGAGCGCCAGCATGCGACGGCGATCCGGCGGCGAATAGGGAAACGTCCGATGCGCAAGGACGCGCATAAAGCGCCCGGGACCCACGTGCGTCAAGGCCGCCGTCACGCCGTCCGCCGATGTGCCCGACATCAGGCCGAGAGCGACGATCGAATCGTTCACCAGGGCGGGGATTCTACTCTATGCCGAGCTTTTCTTTCACGTCGTCGGGAAGCTTGCACTGTGCCTTGTTGAATTCGCTGAACTCGATGACGACGGATCCGCTCTTTCCAACCGCTTCGAATTTCTGTTCGGCGCGATAAAAGAGGTCGTCGCGACCGACGGCGAACTGCATCGCGTTCTTCGCTTTCGTCCAATCGATGAGGCTCGCGAGCAGGGGAATGCCTCCCCCTTCGGCGGCCTTTTTCGCTTCGTCGGCGCCCGGCAGTCCGACGTAGATGTCCACGGTCGTCTGCCCGATCTTGTCGGACTTTTCACGCTTCACCAGGCCGCAGCTGTCGCTCATCTTCTTCGCCCACTCGTGCGGCATCGTCATGTCGTCGTTGTCCTTGTCGCGCTTCTTGGGCGGCTCCTTCCATTCGTCGCCGCTCTTGAGCAGCTTTTTGTCCCCCTTGCGGGCGACTTCGAGCTTGTCCATTCGGATGTGTACGGCGTCGCTGGCGAGCATCTCGCCGTCCATCGAGAGTTTCGTTTCGCCGGCGAAGTCGATCTTGAGCGTGAAGTGGTACGTCTTCAGCTTCGCCATGTTCTCGTTCACCGGCTTCAGGTCCTTCTTCTGATCCTGAAGAACGAGCAGGGCGAGGGCAGCGATCACGAGTCTCATTCCAGTATCGCCTTAAGAAAACCGACTAACTATACTACCGCACTTCGATGAATCCGGTTTTGTGCGAGGTCTGGCGCGGAGGCGTCTTGGAGTCCGTCCATCGCGGGCGGTACGCGGTCGTGAAGGACAAGCGGGTGGTCGCGAAGGCCGGGGACGTGGATGCCGTCACGTTCATGCGCTCCAGCGCCAAGCCGTTCCAAGCGATCGCGGTCCTCGAAAGCGGCGCGCGTGAAGAGTTCGGCCTCGAGGAGGACGAAATCGCGCTCATCTGCGGTTCGCACTATGGTGAGGATATTCACGTCAAGGCGGCGCACTCGATCCTGAAAAAGGCGGGGCTCAAGCCGTCGCACCTCCAGTGCGGCGTACACCCTCCCAGTTCCGTGTCTGCCCAGAAAGCACTCCAGCGCGCAGGCAAGGAGCCGACGGTCCTGCACAACAATTGCTCGGGGAAACACGCGGGCATGGTCGCCGCTGCGAAGGCGATGGGCGCACCTCTGGACACGTATCTATCGCCGTCGCATCCGCTTCAGCGGGCTAATCTGAAGACTGTCTCGCGGTTCGCCGGCGTCTCCCCGGGCTCGATCAAGGTCGCGACCGACGGATGCAGCGCGCCGACCTTCGGCCTGCCGTTGACGGCGATCGCGCGCGCTTTCGCCAAGCTGGCAGACCCGTGGGGCGAGGACCACGAATTCGACGTGCCCAAGGCCATGATGTGGCATCCTGAAATGGTGGGACACCCGTGCGAGGAGTTGATGCGCGCGCTGCCGCTCGAGGTCGTCGGCAAGGTCGGCGCCGAGGGGGTCTACGGCGTCGCCATCATGGGGCAGGGAATCGGACTGGCCGTCAAGGTCGACGACGGGAATTCGCGCGCATTGCCGGCCATCGTCGTCGCACTTCTGAAGAAGCTCGGATTGTTCGACTCCAAGAAGTGCGCGGCGCTGGACGCGATCGTGAAGAGCGATCTCAAGAATCACGCCGGCAAGGTCGTCGGCACGACTCGCGCGACGGTCTAGCGTCGATCGAGCGCCCCGCGCAGGAGCCCGCCGTGCTTCGCGAGCTGCTCTTCCGCTTCCTTGCGCGAGCAGCCGCGCCGGAGCATGACCACCGCGACTTTGGTCCTGCTCCCGGAATCCGTGAGCGCCCTGTCCGCCGTGCGATCATCGACGCCGGTCAGCGTTCGCAGGATTCGTCGCGCGCGCGCGCGCAGCTTCTCGGACTTCGGCTGGAGATCGACCATCAAGTTTTCGTAAACCTTTCCGAGCCGCACCATGCTCGCGACGGTGAGCATGTTGAGGACGAGCTTCGTCGCCGTGCCCGCCTTCAATCGTGTCGAGCCGGTGATCACCTCGGGACCCGGCGAGATGCCTATGACGACATCGGCGCAGCCGGGCGGGATGTGATCGCGATTGCACGTTACCAGGATCGTGCCGGCTTTTCGGCGCCGCGCCTGCGCGAGCGCGGATTGAACGAACGGCGTGACGCCGCTGGCGGCGATCCCGACGACGACGTCCCTTGATTTGACGGCGCGGGTCGCGCGCGCGCCCGCCTTACGATCGTCTTCGGCCCCCTCGATGCTCCCGAAGACAGCTTTCGCCCCGCCCGCAATGACCGCGCTCACGAGGCCGGGCGGCGTGTCGAACGTCGGCGGGCATTCCGCCGCCTCGATGACGCCGAGCCTCCCGCTCGTGCCGGCGCCCACGAAGAGGACGCGACCGTCCTGTTTGAGACGATCGACCATGAGATCGACGGCCTCAACGATGGAGGAGGACTCCGCCGCGACGGCGTGCGGGACGAGCGCGTCCTCCTGCGCCAGGAGGGACACGATTCCGCGCGTGGGAAGCCGGTCGAGATCCCATGAGCGCACGTTGCGCTGCTCGGTGGCGAGGGTGTCGAACCGGCGCGAAGTCGCCATTGCGCGATTGTAACTATCTGAGACTTTGAACGCGCATCTTCGCGAGGCGCTCCCCGGCCGCGCGGAGCGTCTCGGGCTTCTTACAGAAGGCGAAGCGCACCTGGCCGTAACCGTCGCGCGGATTGCGATAGAACGAACTGCCGGGGACGGCGGCGACGCCGATCGACTCGCACATCCAGCGCGCGAACTCGGTGTCGGTCTTGTAGCCGAACGGCGCGATGTCGGTCATCACGTAATACGCCCCCTCGGGCGCGCCCCCCACCGGCGCAAGCCCCGCGTTGTCGAGGCACTTCATGAACACCGCGCGGCGCTCGCCGTACTCTTTCGCGAGCGAACGATACGAGCGGTCGCCCTGCTCCAGGAGGCTCGCGGCCGCCTCCTGCAGCGGATGAGGCGCGCCGACCGTGAGAAAGTCGTGCACCTTTCGAATCGCGCCTGCGATTCGCGGCGGGGCGATTGCGAACCCGAGCCGCCAACCGGTGACGCAGAACGTCTTGGAGAGCGCGCTCACCGTCACGGTGCGTTCGGACATGCCGTCGAGCGTGGCGATCGATACGTGGCGCCCCTCGTAGACGATGTGCTCGTAGACCTCGTCGGTGATGGCGAGCACGTCGTGCTTGCGGCAGAGCGCGGCGATGCGCGAGAGTTCGTCGCGCGTGAACACCTTGCCGGTCGGATTGTTCGGCGTGTTGACGATGATTGCGCGCGTTCGCTTGCCGAACGCACGTGCGAGTTCGCGATCGTCGAACGTCCAGTCGGGCGGGCGGAGGCGCACGAATCGCGGCTTCGCGCCGGAGAGGATCGCGTCGGGGCCGTAGTTTTCGTAGAACGGCTCGAAGATGATAACCTCGTCGCCTGGGTCGATCGTCGCGAGGAGGGACGCGATCATGGCCTCGGTCGCGCCGCATGTGACGGTCACCATCGTTTCGGGATCGACCGTCATGCGGTTGAACGCCGCGTACTTTTTCGCCAGGGCCGCGCGCAGACGCTTCGTCCCCCACGTGATCGCGTACTGGTTGACGTCGTTCTGGATGGCCACGCAGGCCGCGCGCTTCAGTTCCTCGGGGGCGGGAAAGTCGGGGAATCCCTGCGCGAGGTTGATGGCGCCGTGCTGGTTCGCGAGCCGCGTCATCTCGCGGATGACGCTCTCGGTGAACAGGGCGGCCTTCTTCGAGACGAAGCTTCGCGGCACAGCGGTAGCTTAGAACGCACCGGGGGCGCCGCGAAGAAAGAACCGCACGCGCCAGCGCCGCGGGGCGTCCAATACCGGAACGGGACCTGGCCGCGCGGCGCGGGTATAATCGATTGTCCACGGGAGGGCGAACCCATGCCGAAAGCCATCGTCGACCCCGGCGAGCTGCGCCAGTTCACCGCCGAGCTCAAACGATTCAACAACGATCTCAAGGAGCGGGCGTCCGGAATCCACCAGCGATTCATGAAGCTGGGGGAGACGTGGCAGGACCAGGAGCACGCGAAGTTCGCCGAAGTGTTCGAGCACATGGTCCGGGCGCTCACGCAGTTTGCAGACGCCGCGGACAAGCACATCCCGTTCCTGCTGCGCAAGGCGGAGAAGATCCAGGAGTACCTCGACCAGAGGTGATCGCCCATGTCAGGCAAGCCCGCGCGGATCGATTCCCCCGAAGTCATCAAGGAACTTCGCGTGCAGTTCGCGAAGTTCGACGAGGCCTGCCGGCAGGCGCTCTCCGGGTGCGATTCGGAAGTCAAGGCGACCGACTCGTGGCTGCGCAGCGACCAGCGGATCTTCCTGAAGATGCAGGTGCGCAAGTGCGACGAGGCGGTGAATGTGGCGCAGTCCGAATACAACGCGGCGCGCTGGGGGGCGGCGGATTTGAGCCGCTCCACCGGGATGGAGGAGAAGCGCGCGCTCGATCGGGCGAAGCGCCGCAAGGAGGAGGCGGATGGCCGCGTCGCCGCCCTCGAACGGTGGAGCGTGCGGCTGGAGGACTCCGTCGACAAGCTGAGGAAGCCCTGCATCGTCCTGTCGAATCTGCTTAATCACAACACGCCGAGGGCGATGGCAAGCATCGACCGGATGCTCGACAGTCTCGAGGAGTACTTCAGGCCTTCGCCTCCGGAGGGCGCATGAGCAGTCATACCGCCGGAGGGTACGGTCCGGCGCTGGCCGGCGCGCTCAAGGACCTCAATGCGTACTGGGAGCGCACGGCGTTCGCATGGAACGACGCGGCGCGCGATAAGTTCGAAAAGGAGCACCTGCGGGATTTTGCGGAAGCCATCCGCTCGGCGGCCAACGCGCTCGATCAGATCGAGGCGCTCGTGCGGCAGGTGCGGAAGGAGTGCGGCTAGACCTGCGATGACCATCCACAACGTTGACGTTCTGCGCGCGCGCGTCGGCGGGCTCCAGTCGCAGCTGCAGGAGGTCCTTGCAGCGCGCGATTCCGAAAAGAACGCGTCGGCCGGCGTGCGGACGGAGGCCGAGGAGGTGCTCAACGAGGCGATCCTGAAGGCGAAGGCCGAATTCGACGAAGCCTGCGGGCGGCTCGAGGAACAGGCTTCGCGTCAGCGGGCGGAGATCGAGGCGCAGCATGCGCAGAATCTCGAGCGCGTCGAACGCGCGTTCGGTCGCACTGCCGCGCAGGCCGAGGAGAGTGCGACGCAGGAGCGCACCAGGATCGATGACGAGAGGCGTCGGGTGCGCGCGGATGCCCTGGGCTGGCCCGCCAGCGCGCGCGAGCTTTCAGACGCCCTCGAGGAGGTTGCCGGGCTCCTCGAGCGCGCCCGCAGCCTGCGCGAGGAGATCGCGGTCTTCGCGGCGACGGTGCGAATCCGGGTCCACGATTCGTCCGATGCGCGGCTTCCCGAGGGCATGCGTCCGGCGCGGATCTGCGGGACGGCGCGGACACGCCTCGACGAGACGGAGAAGCTCTTCGCGGAACGGCGGCGCGAGTCGTGGGTGTCGCTCGTCCGGTCGAGCCGGCTCGTCACGCTCGGGTGCATCGTTCTGATGCTGCACGCGGGGATCTACTTCGCCCTGCAGAAGTTCAAGGCCGATCAGATGCAGACGATCCAGTTGATCGTCCCCATCAGCTGCTTCGGCTTCCTGCTGGTGACCGTCCTTTTCGTGCACACCATGAAGCAGCGGGCGTGGGGTGCGATCGAGCCCCTGTATAAGGACGTCGCGGAGGTGGAAGCGCTCCTTCGGCACCGCCAATCGTGGTTGAAGGACGAGGACCAGCGGAAGCGCGGGGAGCTCGAGTGGGGGAAGCAGCGCGCGCTGACTGAAGCCGAAGAGAGGCTGTCCGCGCGCGATCGCGACGTGAGGCGCACGAGCGCGACGACCGTGGAAGCCATCGACACGCAGAAGGCCGAGGCGGTGGAACGCAGCGTCCACCATCGCGATCGCCAGTTCGCCCAGCATGCGAAGGACCAGGAGCTGGCGGTGGCCGCCACGCGCGAGCAGCACGAACGCGCCCTCGGGGAAGCGCGGGGGGCTCATGCGAACAGGCTCAAGCAGATCGACGAGAAGGTGCTGCAGGCGACGGACGAACTGGCGCGGCGGTGGACGCAGGTGATTGAGGAATTCCAGCGCGCGTCGTCGAAGGATTGCGGGGAGAGCCGGGCCGCGCACGCGCCGTGGAGCGACCCGCGCTGGCGCGATCTGAAGATGGGCGGCTCGTTTCCGGAGGGCGTCCGTCTCGGAGAAGTGAGGTTCGACGTCAATACGCTCGCCCCCCCGCCGGGCGACGACCCCCGCTTCGCGTGCCCGGGAGACGGCGCCGTGTCGCTGCCGCTCGATGTGGCCTTCCCCGGACTCGGAAGCCTCGTGCTCAATGCGGACGGCGCAACGCGCGACCGCGCGCTGGGCGCCCTATTCAACACGGTCCTGCGGATCCTCTGCTCCTTCCCGCCGGGCAAGGCGAAGTTCACGCTCTTCGATCCGGTGGGGCTTGGGCAGAGCTTCTCGGCGCTCATGCATCTGGCGGATCACGATGAGACGCTCGTGGGCGGGCGTATCTGGACGGAGCCGGCGCACATCGAAAAGCGGCTCGCCGAACTGACGGAGCACATCGAGAAGGTCATCCAGAAGTACCTGCGCAACAAGTATCTCACGATCGACGAGTACAACCGCGAAGTCGGGCCGATGGCCGAGGCGTACCGCTTCCTCGTCATCGCGGACTTCCCGTCGGGATTCAGCGAACTGGCCCTGGAGAGGCTCGCAAGCATCGCGCGCAGCGGCGCGCGTTGCGGCGTGATATTGCTGATCCTGCGCGACAGGCGGCAAAAGCTGCCGGCGGCGGCGGACCGTGCGACGCTGGAAACCGGTAGCCTCCCGATCGACGCGATTGAGGGCGGATTCCTCGCCGGAGACAAGACGGTCCGGCAGGGAACCCTGACCGTCGAGGCTCCGCCTCCGCCCGAGGCGCTGAATGCGCTGCTTCGCGCCGTCGGCAAGCAGAGCGCCGATGCACGGCGCGTAGAGATTCCGTTCGAGATCATCGCGCCGAAGCAGGACGCGGCGTGGAGCCTCAGCACCGAGTCAGGGATCCGCATCCCGCTCGGTCGTGCCGGGGCGGACCGCCTGCAGCACCTCGATCTCGGCCGCGGCACCGCGCAACACGCGCTTATCGCGGGCAAGACGGGGTCGGGCAAGTCGACGCTCTTCCACGTCGCGATCACGAACGCGGCGCTCTGGTACGCGCCGCACGAGCTGGAACTGTATCTGATCGACTTCAAGAAGGGCGTCGAGTTCAAGACCTACGCGGTGAACGCGCTGCCGCACGCGCGGGTGATCGCGATCGAGAGCGATCGGGAGTTCGGCGTCAGCGTGCTGCGGCGCGTCTACAACGAGCTCGGCCTGCGCGCGGAGCGATTCCGCGCGAGGGAAGTGCAGGAATTCGCGGGATACCGTCTCGCATGCCCGACGGAGCTGCTGCCGCGGACGCTCCTGATGATCGACGAATTCCAGGAGTTCTTCACGGAGGAGGACGCGATCGCGCAGGAGGCGGCGCTGCTGCTCGACCGGATCGTCCGCCAGGGCCGTGCGTTCGGTGTACACGTCGTGCTCGGGTCGCAGACGCTCGGCGGCTCGTACACGCTCGCCAAGAGCACGCTCGGACAGATGGCGGTCCGCATTGCGCTCCCCTGCAGCGAGGCGGACTCGTATCTCATCCTGAGCGACGACAACGCGGCGGCGCGGCTGCTCTCTCGGCCCGGCGAGGCGATCTACAACGACAAGGCGGGTACCATCGAGGGGAACGACCCGTTCCAGATCGCGTGGCTCCCTGACTCCGTGCGCGACGCGAAGCTCGACTGGGTGCGGGAGCGCGCCGCGCGGGACGGCGTGCGCGGACTGGAGCCGGTGACCGTGTTCGAGGGTAACGTCCCCGCGGATATCCGCAAGAATCCGTTGCTGAAGGAGCGCCTGGAGAAGCGCGGCGCGATCGCGGGCGAGCCGTGCGCCTGGATCGGCGAGGCGAACGCAATCAAGGGGCCGACGGAGGTGCGCTTCAAGAATCAGCGGGGCGGCAACCTGCTGATCGTAGGTCAGCAGCGGGAGTCGGCCTTGTCGGTCGCGTGCTCGTCGATCGTGAGCCTCGCGGCCGCGCACGCCCCGTCGGCGGCGCGGTTCATCGTGCTCGACGGCAGCCCTCCCGAGCTCGGGCACGGGCAGCACTTCGCGGAGCTGGCGCAGTCGGTTCCGCACGGCGTGGAGGTGGTCGATTACGCGAACATCCCGCAGCTGATGGAGGAGCTCGACGCCGAAGTGACGGGTCGGCTCGACGGCACGAAGCCGACGGACCGGCGCATTTTTCTGTTCATCCACGACATCCAGCGATTCCGGAAACTGCGGCAGGGGGACGAGCTGGATTTCTCCTCGAGCGAGGAGAAGAAGCGAACGCCCGATAAGTGCTTCGCGAACGTGCTGGGCGAGGGGCCGGCGCTGCGCGTGCACACGATCGTGTGGTGCGACTCCCTGAGCAACCTACAGCGCATGTTGACGCGCAAGCTTACGAAGGAATTCGACATTCGCGTGCTGTTCCAGATGAGCGCGACGGATTCGTCCGAGCTGATCGACTCGCCGCAGGCGGGCAAGCTCGGGCTGTACCGCGGCCTGCTCTTCGTGGAGGAAGCGGGGACGGTCGAGAAATTCCGTCCGTACGCGATGCCGGATGCGGAGACGGTACGCGGGTTCGGGCAGGCGATGCGGGGCGGTGACGCGGCGAGTCCTCCCCGCATACCTCCGTCGGGCGAAGTCGTGAAGGGATAACGAGCGTCATGAGTGTTGAGTGACGAGTTCTGAGTACGGACGCGCGACTCAAGACTCTTCGCCCGCATTCCGTCCGTGTTGCATGACGCGAGCGCCGGCTATCCCTGCGACTTCGGGACCGTGAGCGGTTCGAAGCGCGCGTAGTCGGCGATGAAGGCGAGCTGGAATTCCCCCGTCGGCCCCGTGCGGTTCTTGGCGACAAGGACGTCGGCGATCCCTTTGCGCGTCGAGTTGGGGTCGGCCATGTCTTCGCGGAAGAGGAGCATGACGACGTCGGCGTCCTGTTCCAGCGAACCCGACTCGCGCAGGTCCGAGAGGCGCGGCTTGCGGTCGTCGCGCCCTTCTGGATTGCGGTTGAGCTGCGCGAGGACGAGCACCGGCACCTCAAGATCCTTCGAAAGCGACTTGAGTTGGTTCGAAACCATGGCGACCTCACGCTCGCGGCTGTCCGCCTTCGCGTGGACGAACTGCAGGTAGTCCACGACGATGAGCTGGATGTCGTGCTCGGCCTTCATGCGGCGCGCCCGTGCGCGCAGCTCCAGGATGCCGAGGTTCGAGCTGTCATCGATGAACAGCGGCGCTTCCGCCATGCGCCCGGCCGTGATGACGAGCCGCTGGTACTGGTCTTCCGGCACCATGCCGCGGCGCAGGTTGTGCGAGTTCACGCGTGCGCGCGAGCAGAGCATCTGCTGCGCGAGCATCTCGGCGGACATTTCGAGGCTGAAGAAGAGGACGGGCTTGTTCTGGTCCACCGCGATGCGTTCGGCGATCCCCATCGCGAGCGACGATTTTCCGACCGATGGGCGCGCGGCAATGATGTAGAGCTGGCTCTTCTGCAAGCCGCTCGTGATCTCGTCGAGCTCGTAGAATCCAGTCGGCACGCCGAGGCAGCGGTCCTTCCGGTCGCGAAACTCGCCGATTTTTCCGATGAGGTCCTTGAGGATGTCGTTGATGCCCTGGATCTTTCCGGCGCCGCGCTTTGAAACCGCTTCGAAGATGAGCTGCTGAGCCTTGTCGAGGATCGAGTCGGGGTCTTCGCGAACCTGCGTGACCTCGCGGCGGATGATGCTGCACGCGTTGAGAAGCTGGCGCAGCACCGCCTTGTCGCGCACGATCTGCGCATACGCCGCCGCGTTCGTCGACACGGGGAACTGCTCGACGAGCGACATCAGGTATTCCGCGCCGCCAACCTCGTCGAGTTTGCCGAGACGCAGGAGTTCGTCCTTTACGATGACGGCGTCGACCTGTCGCTTGCCGACGAAGAGGTGCTGGATGACGTCGAAGATGACCTGGTGGCGCCCGTCGTAGAACTCCTGCGGCTGGACATTCTCCATGACCTCGCCGATGATCCCGGAGTCGTAGATCATCGCGCCGAGGACGGCCATCTCCGCCTCGTCGCTGTGGGGCGGGACATGATCCGACAGGATGTCGGCCACCGGGACCGGATTGGCGGGCATAACCCCTCTCTTCCCCGGATCCCGATCCCAGTCTCGATCCCGATCTAAGGACGGGGAGGGGATCCGTGCTGCTCGACTACGACTACGACTTCGGCTCTTCCTTCTTCGTTTCCGCGGACAGCGGCTTGGTCGACAGGACCCACACTTTGAGCTTCGGCTTCACGTCGCGGTGCAGGTTGATTTCGACCTCGTACGTCCCCGTCTGCTTGATGGCCTCGCTGATCTCGACGGCCTTCGCCTCGACCTTGAGGCCCTTGTCGCGCAGTGCCTCCGTGATCATGCTCGGCGTGACGGATCCGTAGAGCTGCCCGCTCTCGTTCGTATTGACCTCGATCGAGATGCTGGCGACCTCGACGAGCTTTTCGGCGACGGCCTTGGCATCGATGATGAGCTTGGCGTCGGCCTTGGACTGGCGCCGCTTCTCGATCTCGAATTCGCGCTTGGCGCCCTCGGTCTGAAGCGAAGCAAGCTTGCGCGGCAGCAGGAAGTTGCGCGCGTATCCGTCGCGGACATCGACGACCTCGCCGCGCTTACCGAGCTTATCCATGTCCTTCCACAGCATGACTTTCATAACCATCCTCAATTCTAGCCCAGTCTTCGATCCCCGGTCGGAATTCCCGCCGGGGGGGGACGTATTAGAGCGAACCCGTGCCGACGTAGGGGATGAGCGCCATGAAACGCGCGCGACGGATGGCGCACGTGGCCCTGCGCTGGTGGAAGGCGCAGTTGCCGGAGCGCTTGCGCGAGTAGAGCTTGCCCTGTCCCGTGCAGAGCTTGAGCAGCGTCATGACTTCCTTGTAGTCGACGTTGTCGATTTTGTCGCGGCAGAAGCGGCAGCGGTTGTCCTTGCGGAACTTGGTGTACTTCTTCTTACGATCGCGGTCGTCGTCTCTCTGCGGTTGTCTCACGATATCTCCTTACGATTTCGTCCTAGAAAGGGATGTTCTCAGCCGGCGGATCTTCCATTGCATCGGGCGGCGGCTCCTCGGCCGGCGGCGGCGCCGACTCCTGGCCTCCGCGACCGCCCGGCGCGCCTCCCCCGCCCGCGGCGGATCCGAGGAATTGTACGCGCTCGGCGGTGACGCTCATCTTGCTGCGCTTCTGGCCGGACTTCTGGTCCTCCCACCGGTCCTGCTTGAGCCGGCCTTCGACGAAGACGGGCCGTCCCTTCTTCAGGTACTCCGCGCAGATTTCGGCCTGTCTCGCCCACGCGGTGATGTCTACGAAGGTGACCTCCTCGCGCTTCTCTCCCGACTTCGTCGTGTAGTTGTTGTTCACGGCGATGGCGAACTCGCATACCGCGGCGCCCGACGGCGTGTAACGCAGTTCGGGGTCGCGCACGAGATTTCCCATCAACAGGACTTTGTTGTAACTCGCCACGTCGTTCTCCTAGAACCTGGGCCCCGACGGACGGAATCCGCCGCCCTCGCCGCCCGTGTCGACGACCGGCATTTCGCGGCGGACCGGAACGAGTCCCGCGGTCTCGAAGTCCTTGGGAGGGTCCTTGCGCATGAGGCCGCCGTCGTGACGGACAATGATCGAGCGGAAGACGAGCTCCGAGAGGGCGAAATCGCCCCGGATCTTTGCGACCGACTTCTCCGGCGCCTTGAAGTACGTGACCACGTAGGTGCCGCGATTGCTCTTCTTCACCGGGTACGCGAGCTTGCGCTCGCCCCACTTGTTGAGCAGCACGACTTCACCGCCGTTTCGTTTCACGATACGGTCGATCTCGTCTGTGATCTTCGTCCATTCGCGCGCCGCCACGGTCGGATCCACGAGGAACAGGGCTTCGTACGTTTTCACTTCTTTTCGCCTCCGTCTATTTTCTCTTCTTCCGTTTTGATCACTCGATTGAATTTCGTCATGGTCTTTTCGATTCCCTCCACCGCCCAGAACTGCAGCGCCTGGACGGCGTGGCCGACGGTTTCGTCGACCAACTTCCATTCGGCCTTCGGGAACTGTCCCAGCACGTAATCGGGGTTGGGCTTGCCGCCCCCCACGCCGATGCGCAGCCGCGGGTAGTTCTCGTGCCCGAGCGTCTCGTTGATCGACTTCAGTCCGTTGTGCCCGCCGCTGGATCCGCCCTTGCGGATCCGCACGCTGCCGGTCGGCAGCGCGACGTCGTCGCACACCACCATGAAGTCATCGCCGAGGTCGCCCCAGCGCGACGTGAGCTCCGCGAGGACGCGGCCGGTCTGGTTGACGTACGTCCATGTCTTCACCAGCACCGCCTCGCCGCGTCCGAGCCGCCCTTCGGCGGCCCAGAACTCGAAGCCGGACTTCTTGAACTTCCGGTCCATTTTTCCAGAGAGCGCGTCGAGAACCATCCACCCGACGTTGTGCCGGGTTTTCTCGTATTTCTCGTCGGGATTCCCGATCCCGAGGATCACTTTCATGAACAGCTACTTGTAGTGAGCGAGGGCCGCAAGGCCCGAGTCGAACTACTTCTTGTCTTCCTTCTTGCCGCCTTGAGCCGCGTCCTTCTTCGGGGCGGCTGCGCCTTCCTTCTTCTCGCCCTCGGCGCCGGGTTCCACCGCGCGCTCCGGCTTGATGATTTCGGGTTCCACCGCGCCCGGCACGACCGCCGCCGCGGGGACGACCTCTTCGAGCTTGTGCTCCACGACCGCCGCCAGCACGAGACCCTGATCTTGCAGGAGCTTCACGCCCGCTGGGACCTTGACGTCCTTCAGCGTGAGGCGCTCATCCTTCTTGAGGTAGACCACGTCGATCTCGATCCTGTCGGGAATCGCCGTCGCGAGGCACTCGATTTTGAGAATCTTGACGTACTGGTCCAGCACCGCGCCCTCTTCAACGACGCCGATCGGCTTGCCCTTGAGGATGAGCTCGACCTCGAGCTGGATCTTCTCGTCGAGGGCGATCTTCACGAAATCCACGTGATAGACACGTTCGCCGAGATGGTCCCACTGGACCTCTTTGATGAAGACTCGGTCCTTTCCGGCGGGATGCGTGAGTTCGACGACGCGCGCATGCTTCTTCAGCACCTTTTCGAAGTCGCGCTCGTTGACCTGCAGGTTCACGGGCTTTTCCTTCTTGTGCATCAGCACGCACGGGACGCTGCCCGCCTTGCGCAGGCGGATCGAGACGCGCGTCCCGAGCAGGTCGCGCTTGTCCGCCTTGAGGGTGATCGTTTCGGCCATGGCGTACCTCTATAGGAAAAGTGAGCTGACGGATTCGGACTTGTGGATGCGGCGGATCGCCTCGCCGAGCAGATTCGCCACGGAGAGCGCCTTGAGGTTGGCGGGCACGTCGCGACCCTCGAGCGGGATCGAGTCCGTTACGACGACCTCCTTGAGGGACGCCTTGCGCAGTTTCTCGACGGCGTTGCCCGCGAGCACGGGGTGCGTGGCGCAGATGTAGACGTCCTTCCCACCCTTGGACTTGCACGCGCGAGCCGCTTCGCTGATCGACGTGCCCGTCGAGATCAGATCGTCCACGAGCACGATGTTCTTGCCTTCAACGTCGCCGATGATGTGCATCACCTCGGTCTCGGTCGGGCCGCTGCGGCGCTTGTCGACGATCGCGAGCCCGGCGTTGAGGCGCTTGGCGTACGCGCGCGCCATCTTGATACCGCCGACGTCGGGGGACACGATGACGAGATCCTGGATTTCGAGCTTGCGCAGATAGTCGACGAGCACCGGCGCGGCGTAAAGGTGATCCATCGGGATGTCAAAGAAGCCCTGGATCTGGTGCGCGTGGAGATCCATCGCGAGCGCGCGCTGGGCGCCCGCGGTCGTGATCATGTTCGCGCAGAGCTTTGCGGTGATCGGGACGCGGCCCTCCGCCTTGCGGTCCTGGCGCGCGTAGCCGAAGTACGGCATCACCGCGGTGATGCGCTCGGCGCTGGCGCGGCGCAGGCAGTCGATGAGGATGAGGAGCTCCATCAGGTTCTCGTTCACGGGCGGGCATGTCGGCTGGATGACGTACACATCCGATCCGCGCACGTCCTCGAGAACCTTCACGTCAATCTCGCCGTCGGGGAACTTCGAGATGTCGCAATTGCCGAGCGGCAGGTTGAGGTAGTCCGCCACGCGCTTGGCGAGCGGCTTGTTCGCGTTGCCCGAAAAGATGAGGAGAAGGTTTTTCACTTCTTCCCTCCGCGTGCGCCGATGGCGCGCGCCGGGACGCCGACGACCGTGGCGCCTGCGGGAACGTCCTTCAGCACCACCGCGCCCGCGCCCGTCTTCGCGCCCTTGCCGAGCCGCACCGGCGCGACGAGCACCGTGTTCGAGCCCGTCGATGCATCGTCCTCGATCACGCTTGCATGCTTGTCACGGCCGTCGTAATTCGCGGTGATCGTCCCGGCGCCGATGTTCACGCGATCGCCGAGCGTCGCGTCGCCGAGATATGTGAGGTGCTTCGCCTTCGAATGCTTGCCGATGCGCGACTTCTTCACCTCGACGTAGTTGCCGACTTCCGCGCCGTCGTCGAGCACAGTGCCGGGGCGCAGGTGCGAGAACGGCCCGACGTCGCAGTTTTTGCCGATGACGACGTCATGCTCGATGACGCAGAACGGCCGGATGATCGTGTCGCTACCGATGACGACGTCGTCCTCGATATAGGTCGTGGACGGGTCGAGGATGCCGACGCCGTTGTCGAGATGCGCCTGGAGTACGCGCCAGCGGATGAGGTTGGTGGCGGCGACGAGATCGCGGCGTGTGTTGATGCCGTAGACCTCGGTGTTGTCTTCCGAGCGATAGGTGCCGACGCGTTTTCCGCCGGCCACAAGGAGCGAAATGACGTCGGTCAGGTAGTACTCGCCCTTGACGTTGTTCGGCTTGACGGCCCGCAGCGCGTCGAAGAGGTCGCGGGCGTTGAAGACGTAATGGCCCGAGTTGACCTCCTGGATCGCGCGCTCCGTCTCGTTCGCGTCGGATTCCTCGACGATCTTGAGAAAGTTCCCCTTGTCGTCGCGGACGACGCGCCCGTAGCCGTGGGCGTCGTCGAGGCACGCCGTGAGGACGGTGCACGCGGCGCCGACCTTGCGGTGGGTCTCGACCATGGTGACGATGGACTGGAGGCTGATGAGGGGGGCGTCCCCCGCGAGCACGAGGACGGGGCCGTCGTATTTCGCGAAGGCGTCGGCGCTCTGGAGAACGGCATGGCCGGTCCCCTTCTGCTCGGTCTGTCGCACGAATTCGACGCCGGTGCCGGCGGCGCGGCGGACCTCGTGCTCCTGGTGGCCGACGACGATTGTGATGTCGGCGATGCCGGCGGCGCGCACGGCCTTGAGGACATAGTGAAGCACCGGCCTGCCGAGGATCTCGTGCAGGACCTTGGCACGCTCCGATTTCATACGCACGCCTCTGCCCGCGGCCAGGACGATGGCGCGAACGCTGTCGTTAGACACTGTCTCTATATCGCTGGGATGAGTCGTTCGAGGGGTGTCCTTCGCGGATCCGCTACCACACGGCCACCGTGAGGAGGTCACACCTTACTGCGCCACCGGAGGCGGAGCGGAATGATAGGGAAGTCGGGGAGGGGAGTCAAGCCTCGAGAGGCGACCTGAAACGAAGCGGGGCGGCTCGAAGGCCACCCCGACCCGTAGCTCATTCTCCAATCCTTTTCACTCGGATTGAAGCCTGTCTCGCGAACTGGCGTCATGCTAGTGTGCGACGATACGTGGGTCAAGGCCGTGAGCAGGAGCGCCCGGCGGGACTCGAACCCGCATCTACCCGTTCGCGAAACAGGTGCTCTATTCGTTGAGCTACGGGCGCCCTGCCTTTCAAGTGTCGGGGCGGCACAGACGATCCCGTCGAGCATGCGACGTCATCGCGCTGCGCGCCCCTGTCGTTTCCCTATTCGTCGCGACTGCTGTCCTCCGGGGCCTGCTCCGCTTCCTGTCCTTCTTGTCCGTTCGGCACCGACACCGGCACTGGCACCTCGATCTTGCGGTCAAGGAACTGGATCCGGTCCGCCGTCACCTCGATCTTCGAGCGATTCTGTCCCTCCTTGTCCGACCAGCGGCTCTGACGCAGCTGCCCGACGACCATGCACGTGCTTCCCTTCTTGAGGAACTGGCAGGCGATCTCCGCTTGGTGGCGCCACACCGTGATCTCGATGAAGCTCACGGTTTTCTTCAAGGTTCCGTCCTGCTGCGGCACCTCTTTGTTCACGGCGAGCGCGAATTTTGCGTACGGCAGCGCGCCGTTCGCGCCGTACTTGAGCTCCGGGTCGCGCGTCAGGCGCCCCACGAGAATCACGAGACTGTAGTCACGCATGGCCGCGCCTCCTTTTGCACACGTCGTCACCGCTCTTCGCGCGTCTCATCGCCGCGCACACAACGGGTTCCCTGCAAGCGGCATGCCACGAGGCCATGCGCAAGGCGCTGCGCGGCAACAGCCAAGCGCGTGTCGCGATAGGGCACAGATGAAAGTGTTTCCGGGGGAAACGCGGCGTTTCCGGGAGAAACGCGGTCGCGCTCGAGCCCTCGCGCGTCGAAAGCACGCGTCGGGATGAGCCGGAGTGCTCGCCGGCGACCGTAAAGGACGAAAAGCGCGCCAAATGTATTTTTTCAGCGCGTCAAGTTTCTCGTTGCAGCGTTACATGCCCTGAATATAATTCTCGTGTCGTCGTTCTTCATCGCATCCAGCGTTCACAAGCCGAAAAACGTCCCGGCCCTGGAGAGAGGGTCATTCGTTTTCGGCACTGGCGGGACCGGAATAATAAATAGGACAGCCACCCGCACTGTCCCTGTCCGCGCATGCTTCCTGCTCAAAGCAGGAGCAGGTGAGCGAGGCCGAGGAAGCTGAGAAACCCGATCACATCCGTGAACGTCGTCATGATGATGGACGACGATTGCGCAGGGTCGCGGCCCAACGCCTTCATGAGGATCGGAATCCCTGCTCCGGCCACGCCCGCCGTGACCATGTTGATCACCATCGCGGCCGCCATGACCGCCGCAAGCCCCCACTGGCGATACCACGCGAAGACGGCCGCCGCGGCGACGAGAGCCACCGCGATCCCGTTCACAAGGCCCAGCACGGCTTCCTTCATCATCACGCGCCACGCCTGTCCGCGCTTGAGCTCGTTCACTGCCAGGCCACGGATGACGACCGCGAGCGCCTGCGCCCCCGCGTTTCCGCCCTGCCCTGCGACAATCGACTGCAGAACAGCGAGCGCCGTGATGCGGCTGATCGTCGCTTCGAAGATCGCGACGACCGCCGCCGCCAGAAACGCGGTCGCCAGGTTTACCTGCAGCCATCCGAGTCGCGCGCGAATCGAAAACGTCACCGGCGAGAGCGCGCGCTCGTCGCCGCCGGCGCCGAACATCCGCTGCATGTCCGCGCCGGCTTCCGCCTCGGCGATCTTGATCAGGTCCGAAGGGCGGATCGCGCCGACGAGTCTCCCCTCCGTGTCGACCACGGGAAAGGCGACGTACTTTTTTTCCGCCGCGAGCCTGAGCACTTCGTCGCGCGGCGTGTCGCTTTGCACTGCCACGACCTCCCGCGACATGATCGCTCCGAGGGTTTCCTGCGAGCCTGCGAGCAGGAGGTGACGCATCGACAGCACGCCCACGAGCTTGCCCTCGGCGTCGGTGACATAGAGGTAGTAGAGCGACTCGGGCGGCGCGCCGCGCAGCAAGCCGACCGCCTTGTGGATCGTCCAGTCCGATCTCAGTGCGACCACTGCCGGATCCATGATGCGGATGACGGTATCGCCCGCAGGTAGCGTGCCCATCGTTCCTCCCGTTTGGAGCAACGATGAGCCTACCTCATTCGAATCGTTTCGTCTCGCAACGCCACTGCGGTTTCGCCCCCTCGACCGGCCCGTCGCTTCCTCGACACAGCGACGTTCGTCGCCTTGCCGTGCGTACCGACCGGAGGCCCGTCAAGCACGTATAATCTCACGACTCATCCTCCTTCGCGGTCCGTCAGACCGAACGGAGGGGTTGGAAACGCTACGGAGGACAGGTGCACGCGCTTACCGCCGCAATGCTGGCTCTCGTTCTCGCGCAGGACGATCTCTCCCGCAAGTGCGGGAGCGAAATCGAGTGGATGACGGACGAGGGCGATGCGGCGGCCGCCGCGCAGAAGAAGGGCTGTCCGATCCTCTGGTACGTTTTCACCGTCGCGAACTCGCCGATGGACCGCAAGGACGTGGTCGACGACTACATGAAGTGCGGACCGTGGATGATGCGCGACGTGGTCGATCTCGTGAAGCGGCGCTTCGTCGCGTTGCGCAAGGGGGGCAGCGGCGACCTCGCGAAGAAGTGCGGGGTGGCGCGACTCGAATTCGTCGAGCCCGGGATCGTGTTCCTGACGCCCGACCTGAAGCCGATTCATCGCATTGATCGCCTCTCGACGTTCCAGGAGGATTGGCTCGTCGATCTGCTTCGTGCGGTCCTCAAGAAGGCGGGCAGGGCCGAACCGTCCTTCGAGCAGCAGCTCAAGGAGGCAAAGTCTCCGATCGATCGCGCGCGTCTCCATCGTCGCATGCGCAAGCCGGACGACGCGTGGAAGGAGCTGGATGGAGCGGGCGATTCCGCGGAGGCGAACATCGAGCGCGGCTGGCTCGCGCTGCGTCAGGGCGACGCGGGGAAGGCGGTCGAACACTTGAAGCTCGTCGACCGTGCCGAGGCCCAGTATCTGCAAGGCGCGGCGCTCTTCATGCTCAACAAGGATGATGAGGGCATGGATCTCTGGCGAAAGTGCGCGACGGATGCGATGAGCCCGTGGGCGTGGAAGGCAGCGGCGGAGCTGTCGGGAAGGGGTCCGTTCTATCGCTGCTTCGAAGAGATGGCGTGGGTGCCTGATGCGACGGAACTCGCCACGTCCAGCACGCGCCCCCGCACGGCGAAGGAGATCGAGCTTGTCACGAAGCGCAGCGTTGCGTTGCTGCTCCGCACCCAGCGCGCGAATGGATCGTGGAACGACTCGAATTATGAGTTCGGCGGCAAGGACAGCCTGCCGAACGTGTACATGGCCGGTACCGCGCTCGCAGTCGCGGCGCTTCATGCGTGGCGCGACATCGACGCGACTGGCATCGACGGCGCCATCGATCGCGCATGGGGATTCATGGTCGATGAGAAGAACATGGCGACGAATGACGAGGACGAGGTGATCTGGGGCTACGCGTATCGCCTCACGGCGTTCGCACGGCTCGCGGCCGACGCGAAGCGCAAGGATGACTGCGTCAAGAAGATGAACGAAATCGTCGGGCTGATCGAGAAACTGCAGAAGCGCACGGGCATCTGGCGGCACGAGTACGAGGCGCCATTCACGACGGCCACCGTGCTACACAGTCTCTGGGAGGCGAAGCAGGCGGGCGCGACCGTGGCGGACGCGATGATGAAAAAGGGCGCCGACGCGCTCGCGAGCTGCCGCAACAAGAAAGGCGTGATCAGTTACGAGTATCCGGCGCAGGGTCACGTCGTCGAGCAGTCGGCGGGGCGGATGCCCATCTGCGAACTCGCGCTGCGCCTGTGCGGACAGTCCGACGAAGTGCGACTGCGAATGGCCGTGGAAAAGTCGTTCGAGCTGCACGGCCTCCTCGAACGCGTGCGGAAATACGACGACCACGCGGACCAGTACCAGAACGGGGGCTTCTTCTTCTGGTACGACATGGTCGGGCGCACCGAGGCCATCCGACGTCTGAAAGGGGAGCGTCCGAAGCTCCTGGAGAAGCAGAGGGATCTCGCACTCTCGATCACGGAGATTGACGGCTGCTTTGTAGATTCGCACGAGCTCGGCAAGACGTACGGCACGGCGATGGGGCTGCTGACGCTCAAGCTGTGCGGCAAAGACTAATGAACTGCCGACCCGCGCCTTTATAGAGGGACGAGGACTGAGCTTATGAAGACCGTGCTTGTTGCGTTCTCGCTGATTGCCGCGTTTGCCGTTCCCGCGTACGGGCAGTGATGCCCGCCGAGTGACGGCGGGATCCCCGGCGGGGGTCCCGGTCTGATCGCGACGGGGAATTCGAATGAGTGGCTTCCCGGCGCGGGCGACAAGCAGACCAACAAGGTCGTCAACACAATCAAGATGCGGTACTACACCGCCGGCGACGTGGTCCCCACTACGCTGAAGGAGATGCTCAGGAAACTCCGTGGGGTCGAGAGCATCAAGAACGCGTCGGCCGAGCGGGCGATCCTGCTCGGATGGTCCAGGGAGTGCTCCGGACTCGCCGACCTCGAGAAGGCCGCCGGCGTGCAGGCCGTCATCATCAACCACGCGCACGTCGACGTGCGGTTCAAGGCGACCAAGGACACCAACCTCAGGAAGCTCCAGGAGGAGATGGCAAGAGTCCCCGGCGTATTCGGCATCAAGTGGTGGGAAGGGGGGGCGTACCTCCACTCGAATCTCGACGGCCTGTCTGTGGACGCGATCTACGCGATCGCGAAGGAATGTAATTTCACGGCTACGGTTCACAATCTCCACGAGACGACGGTCACGATCCCGCTCGACGACGATAAGACGCAGATGATCGCGGAGAACGCCCCGTTCGTCGCGGAACAGCTGCTCGAAGTGTGGTCTCGCGAAAAGGCGTGGAAGTTCAAGAACGTTCTCGAACGCCGCAAGACGGTGCTCGTGGCTCGTATCCGCGAGGGGAAAATCTCGATCCTCTCGCGAGAGCTGCTGACGACGAGCGACGTCGAGAAGGATGCCAAGGCCGCCGGCGTGACGATCGGAGAAGTCACGAAGCCCTGACCGCTACTTGCCGCTACAGGACAGCATCTCGAGCTTCTCCCTGGGCGTCGAGGTGGCGCGCGATGGTCAACGCTTTGTCGTCCGGCGGTCCGGTTGCTACGATCTGACCGAATGGACACCCTGCGGAGTCGCGTCAGTGCGTCGTCCCCGGAATTTCAGGCGTCAGCGGCGCATCATCGCAAGCTTGCGGAAATGCTCCGGGAGCGCGTCGGGAAGGCGCGCGCGGGAGGTCCGGCATCGGCCGTGGAGACGCAGCGGAAGCGCGGGAAGCTCCTCGTGCGCGAGCGAATCGAGCGTTTGCTCGATCCCGAGACGCCGTTCCTCGAGCTTTCGGCGCTCGCGGCCTGGGGACGTCATGACGGAGAGGCGCCCGGAGCGGGCGTGGTCACGGGGATCGGTCGCGTTTCGGGCCGCGAAGTGCTGATCGTCGCGAACGATCCGACCGTGAAGGGGGGCACGTACTTCCCCGAGACAATCAAGAAGCACATCCGCGCGCAGGAAGTGGCGATGGATAACCGTCTGCCGTGCGTCTATCTCGTCGACAGCGGTGGCGTGTTCCTGCCGCTCCAAGCAGAGGTGTTTCCGGACAAGGAGCACTTCGGCCGCATCTTCTACAACCAGGCGGTGATGAGCGCCGCGCGCATTCCGCAGGTGTCGGTCGTGCTCGGCATGTGCACCGCCGGCGGAGCCTACGTGCCGGCGATGTCGGACGAGAACGTCATCGTGAAGGGCGCGGGGACGATCTATCTCGGCGGGCCGCCGCTTGTGAAGGCCGCGACCGGCGAGGAAGTCACGGCCGAGGAACTTGGCGGCGGCGAGATGCACTCGCGCGTCTCCGGCGTCACGGATCATCTGGCCGAGAGCGAGGAGCACGCGCTGCGGATCGCGCGCGATATCGTGGCGAACCTCAACATCGTCAAGCGCATCGATCTAGAGCTCGTGCCGCCGGAGGAACCCGCGTACCCCGGCGAGGAACTCTATGGCGTGCTTCCGACGGAGACTCGGCACCCCTACGACGTACGCGAAGTGATCGCCAGGCTTGTCGACGGCAGCCGATTTCACGAGTTCAAGGCGAACTACGGTACCACGCTGGTCACCGGGTTTGCGCGCTGGTGGGGATACCCGGTCGGCATCGTCGCCAACAACGGTGTCCTCTTCAGCCAGAGTGCGCAAAAGGGGGCTCATTTCGTCTCCCTGTGCTCGCAACGCCGCACGCCGCTGATCTTTCTCCAGAACATCACCGGATTCATGGTCGGCAAGCGGTACGAAGAGGGCGGGATCACGAAGGATGGAGCGAAGATGGTGCAGGCGGTCGCAACCGCCGCGGTGCCGCGCATCACGGTCATCATCGGCGCGTCGCACGGAGCGGGGAACTACGCGATGTGCGGTCGCGGGTATCGCCCGCGATTTCTCTTCACGTGGCCGAACGCGCGCATCAGTGTCATGGGCGCGGAACAGGCGGCGAGCGTGCTCGTCCAGATAAAGCGCGAACAGCTCGCCCGCGAGGGAAAGCAACTTTCGGCCGAGGAGGCGAAGAAGATCGCGGATCCCGTGCTTGAGAAATACGAGCGCGAAGGCGATCCGTACTTCGGGTCGGGCCAGCTGTGGGACGACGGCATCATCGATCCGGCGGAGACGCGGAAGATCGTGGCGCTCGCCCTGTCGGCGAGCCTCAACGCGCCCGTGGAGAATTCGATGGCCCCTGTTTACCGGATGTGACATGGAGACGATCAAGGTCGAAACGAGCGGACCCGTCGCGCGCGTCACGCTGAACCGTCCCGACGTGAAGAATGCGTTCAACGAGGTCGTCATAAAGGAACTGCGCGACACGTTCGTTGGAATGCCGGAGGCGGTGCGCGTCGTCGTGCTCACGGGGGCAGGCGATGTCTTCTGCGCGGGCGCCGACATCAACTGGATGAAGAAGTCGAAGTCGTACACCGAGGACCAGAACGCGGCGGACGCGGCGGCGATGAGCGGCATGTTCCGCGCGATCGACGAGAGTCCTCGCGCGGTGATCGGCCGCATCAACGGTGTCGCGCTCGGCGGGGGAACCGGATTGACGGCGGTCTGCGACATGGCCGTCGCGGTGGAAGGGGCGCAATTCGGATTCACCGAGGCACGGCTCGGGATCGTCCCCGCCGTGATTTCGGCGTACGTGCTGCCGAAGGTCGATGAATCCGCGGCGCGACGCTATTTCCTGACGGGTGAGCGTTTCGGTGCAGACGAGGCGAAGCGCATCGGACTCGTGCACGAGGTGGTGAAGCCTGAAGCGCTCGATGCAAAGGTGGACGAACTTGTGAAGGCCGTGCTCTCGTGCGGACCGAAGGCGGTCGGCATCGCGAAGCGGCTCATTCATGACGAGCGGCACATGTCGCGTGACGAGGCCGTCGCTTACACCGTGAAGACGATCTCGCGTGTCCGCGTGACGCCAGAGGCGCAGGAGGGGCTGGGCGCGTTCCTCGACAAGCGGAAACCCACTTGGGCTCAATGAAGGTACTGGTCGCGAACCGGGGCGAGATCGCATGCCGCATCCTGCGCACGCTCCGCGAGATGGAAATCCCCTCCGTCGCCGTGTACAGCGACGTCGACAAGGACGCGCCGCACGTGGAGCTCGCCGATGATGCTGTCGGACTCGGTGCGACAGACGGCTATCTCAAGCACGAACTTGTCATCGACGCAGCTAGAAGGACTCATTCGACGGCGATTCACCCGGGCTACGGATTCCTATCGCAGAGCGCGCCGTTCGCACGTGCTTGCCGCGATGCCGGGCTCATGTTCATCGGGCCGTCGCCCGAGTCCATGATTGCGCTCGGCGACAAGCGGGGCTCGCGAAAGACCGCGGAGGATCTTGGCGTGCCCGTCGTGCCGGGCGTGCGCGAATGCGACACGCTGGAATTGTGCAGGGCGGCCGGCGATACGATTGGGTACCCGATCCTCATCAAGGCGGCCGGCGGCGGAGGAGGGAAGGGGATGCGGCTCGTGAATTCGGCCGCCGAGTTGACGGACGCGTTCGAGGGCGCGAAGCGGGAGGCGCAAGCGTCGTTCGCGGATGACCGGCTCATCGTCGAGAAATATGTGGCGCCGGCGCGTCATGTCGAAGTGCAGATCATCGGCGACGGGACAGATGCAGTCGCGCTTGGCGACCGCGAGTGCAGCCTGCAGCGCCGCTACCAAAAGGTCATCGAGGAGGGTCCGTCGAGCGGAATCACCGAGAAGACGCGGCAGGGACTATTCCAGTCCGCGGTGAAGCTCGCGCGCGCGACGAAGTACGCAAATGCCGGGACCGTCGAGTTTCTCGTCGGTCCGGACGGTTCGCACTACTTCCTGGAGGTCAACACGCGCCTTCAGGTCGAGCATCCCGTGACGGAGATGTTGACGGGGCTCGATATCGTGCGCGCGCAGATCGAAATCGCGCGAGGCGGAAAGCTCCCTGCGTACGTGCCGCCGCGGGGTCACGCGATCGAGGCGCGGCTCAACGCGGAGGATCCGTACAACAGGTTCCTGCCTCAGTCCGGAAACGTGCTCGCGCTCGAGTGGCCGCAGATGCCGGGGGTGCGCGTGGACGCGGGAATCGTCCCGGGGTTCGAGGTGCGCCCGTTCTACGATCCGCTGCTCGCGAAGATCATCGCGCTGGCGTCGACGCGCGAGGGGGCCCGGCGACGTCTCATCGAGGCCCTTAGGGGGACGACGCTGCTGGGCGTCACGACCAATCAGCCCTTCCTGATCCAGCTCCTCGAGAGCGAGTTCTTCAGGAAGGGCGAGACGTTCACATCGACGCTTGAGTCCGTCGAGTGGATGGAGCCTCCGGTACCCGAGCACGTTGTTGCAGCGGCGCGAAGGGTGCTGGCCACGCGCGTCGACGTGAAGAGCGGGGGCGCGGGCGATCGATGGTCGCCCTGGAGCACACGATGAAACTCAGGATCGTCCGGACGGCGACCGGCGTCTGGGTCGGTTGGTCGGGTCGCGCGAAATTCTTCGGTGCGGAGCGAACCGTGGCCGCTGCATCCGCCGCAGGTCATGACGAGGTGCGCGCGCCCATGACGGGCAAGGTCGTGAAGCTCAACGTCGCCGTCGGCGCGAAGGTGAAGGCGAACGACGTGGTCGCCATCATGGAAGCGATGAAGATGGAGTATCGTCTCGCCGCACCGCACTCGGGTACGGTCGACGGCGTGACCTGCAAGGAAGGCGAGCTGGTCGATCTCGGGAAGCCGCTCGTTTCGATCAAGCCCGACGGCTAGACCATCCGGCGAAGCTCGACGAGAGCGCCGGCCACGCGTTTCACGTACCAGTCGGCGCCGAGAAAGCGGACGACGCCGCCGGGTGCGAGATCGGACCGTTCGCGGCTGAGTTGCACGAGGAAGGTGTCCTTGGAGACGGCGCGCTGAGCGACGATGTCCGCGGCGGCCAAGTCATCCTTCACAGGACGGCCCGCGGCAAGTTCGTACATCCGCCGGAAGCCGCTGTCGGTGAATCCGCGGTGGGTGCGCTTGAGTTCGGGCAGCGCCTGATCGGCAGCGATTCCGTCGTCGTGCATCTTCCTCGCCGTCGCGATGACCTTCTTCATCAGCTCCTTCGTGTAGCTGATGCCGACCATCGTCATGCTCTCGCGCGGCATGCGGAGTTCGCGAGTATCGCCGAGTTTCTGCGTGCGGCGCGTCTCGTCAGCCATCGCCGACATTAAGGCACGGCCGTTGGCGGAAGTCCACCATCGACCATGCGGATGCGCCGCTCGTGACGCCCGCCCTCAAATGGAGTCGCGAGCCAGATGCGCACGATCTCGAGCGCCGTGTTGATCGACATCATGCGCTGCCCAAGCGAAAGGACGTTTGCGTCGTTGTGCGCGCGTGCGAGCCGCGCCGATTCCGCATTCCAGCAAAGCGCGCATCTCACGCCCTTCACGCGATTGGCGACGATCGCCTCGCCGTTCCCGGATCCGCCCAGGACAATGCCTCGCTCGTGGTCGCCGCGCGCGACGGATTCCGCGACAGGGCGGATGAAGAGCGGGTAGTCCACGGGCTCGGCGGAGCTTGTCCCGAAATCGCGAACGTCGTGCCCCTCACGCGCGAGAAACTCGATAAGGCGCTGTTTGTAATCGTATCCGGCGTGATCGGAACCGATGGCGAGCTTCACCCGCGGATTGTAGCGCGCGATTCGCTTGCGCACAGCACGGCCTCGATTCCACAATCTGCCGCATGATCCGGATCGTCGAAGTGGGCCCTCGCGACGGACTGCAGAACGAGCAGACGACGATTCCGACCGACGCGAAGGTGGCGTACATCGACGCGCTCTCGTCCTCGGGAGTCTCGGAGATCGAGGCGAGCGCATTCGTGTCGCCGAAGTGGATCCCGCAGCTGTCCGACGCTTCCGAAGTGTTCAAGCGGATCGTCCGCAACCCGAAGGTGGTCTACTCGGCACTCGTACCCAACATGCAGGGGCTGGACCGTGCCGTTGAGGCGAAGGTGGACAAGGTCTCGGTGTTCACGGCCGCGAGCGAGACGTTCAATCGGAAGAACATCAATGCGTCGATCGCGGAGTCGATCGAGCGGTTCGCGCCCGTCCTTCAGCGCTCGAAGCAGCTCAAGTTGCCGGTGCGGGGCTACGTTTCGACGTGCTTCTGGTGCCCCTACGAAGGGAAGATCGAGGCGCAGAAGGCGATCGACGTCGTCATGAAGCTGATCGATCTGGGCGTCGACGAGGTGTCGATCGGCGACACCATCGGCAAGGCGGACGCGAACGAAGTGCGCGATTTCGTGCAGCTGCTCGTGCCGCGGGTGCCGGTCGGAAAAGTCGCGATGCACTTCCATGACACCTACAAACACGCGCACGAGAACGCACTGCTCTCGTGGCGCTTCGGCATCACGACTTTCGACTCGAGCGCGGGGGGGATCGGCGGATGCCCGTATGCGCCCGGCGCTTCGGGCAACGTGGCGACCGAGTCGCTCGTCTGGACGCTGCGGGAGGCCGGCGCGGCGGTGGGCGTGAATCTCGAAGCGATCGCGAAGGCCCGCGCGATCATTGCCCCGGCCCTCGGGCGAATCTAACATCGCGGCATGTCGCTGCCGCTGCTGGCGATCATCGTTCTCTCGGCGCTCGCGCTGGGCTACACGTTTTACGGGCGCTTTATCGCGCGGCAGTACGCGCTCGACGACGGGGCGAAGACGCCTGCGGAACAGGTGAACGACGGCGTCGACTTCGTGCCGACGAAGCCGTTCTACCTGCTGGGCCAGCACTTCAGCGCGATCGCCGCGGCGGGTCCCATCGTCGGGCCGATCGTGGCCTGCCAGCAGTTTGGCTGGTTGCCGTGCATCCTGTGGATCGGACTGGGGGTGATCTTCGTCGGAGCGGTGCACGACTTCAGCGCGCTGGTCGCGAGCGTGCGCCACAAGGCGCGGACGATCGCCGAAATCGTGAAGGAGAATCTCGGTCGGCGTGCGTGGATCGCGATTCTCGCGTTCATCTGGATCGCGCTCGTGTATGTGATCGTCGCGTTCGCGGACGTGACAGCGTCGACATTCATGGGCAAGACTGAGGAGCTGGAGGGGAAATTGCCCTTCAATGCGGGCGGCGCGGTCGCCGCCGCCTCGATAATCTACCTGATCCTGGCGGTGGTGATGGGGTTGGTCCAGAAGCGCTTCAAGCCGCCGCTCGGCGCCATGACGGCGATCTTCGTGCCTGCCACGCTCGCGGCGGTGTGGCTCGGTACGAAAATCTCGACGCTGCTCGTCTTCTCGCACATGACGTGGGCTGTCGCGATCATGGTCTACTGCTTCGTCGCGTCGCTTATCCCGGTCTGGACCCTCCTGCAGCCGCGGGGGTATCTCGGTGGATTCGTTCTTTACATGGCGCTGGCGGTGGGCCTGATCGGCATCTTCTTCGGTGGGTTCGAGATCCTGCAGCCGGCGACGACGTCGGTGCCGCTGCTGGGATTTGAGAAGTCGCTCTTCCCGTTCCTCTTCGTGACGATCGCCTGCGGCGCGTGCAGCGGCTTCCACGGCCTGGTGTGCAGTGGAACCACGTCGAAGCAGATCGCGCGCGAGTCCGATTGCAAGCCGGTGGGATACGGCGGAATGCTGCTCGAGGGGTTTGTCGCGCTGATCGCCCTGGCCACGATCATGATCGTTGCGGTGCCGGCGAACGGAAAGTATGCGGGGCCGGGCAGGATCTACGGAGACGGCATCGCGCAGTTCCTGTGCGTGATCTTGGGGAAGGGGGCGCTCACATTCGCCATGACATTCGGCGCGATGGCATTTTCCACGTTCGTCTTCGACACGCTCGACGTTGCTACGCGGCTGGGGCGCTACATTCTGCAGGAGCTTTTCGGGTCGCACGGGACAGTCGGCGCGATCGTGGGCACGGCCGCGACTGCGGGCGTGCCGCTTCTCGTCCTGATCGGCGCGGGCGAAGGCGGGTACAAGACGTTTTGGGTACTGTTCGGAACGTCGAATCAGCTCTTGGCCGCTCTCACGCTGCTGGCCATTTCGGTTTGGCTGAAGCGGTCGGGCAGGCGCTGCTGGTTCACCGTGCTGCCCATGCTCTTCGTGATGACCATCACGCTCTGGTCGCTTGCCGGCCAGGCCCGAGGCTTCTTTCGGTCCATGAAGAACGCCGAAGGCGCGATCCAGGCCACGCCGCTCGCGAACGGAGTCGTTGCGGTGGTTCTGATTGCGCTCACGACTCTGCTGATTCTGGACGCCGTTCTCGCCTTGCGCCGTCCGCCTACCGCCCCGCCCGCGACCGTTCCAACTTAGCTCGCGCGTCGCGCACCCACGATGAAAATTCGGCGTGCCTGTCGTGCGGCGGCTGAGAGAAGGCCAGGACCGTGACCTCTGCATCGCCGAGGGCCGCGGCAATCGATGCGTGCGTCGCGCTGTCCGCGGGCGCCGTCGCGATCGTGGCGCGCAGCCGCTCGAGCGTACGGTCCCGTGCGCGCGCAATCGCAGCCGCGTGGTCCGGGAGCGCGGACAGTCGGGCGATGCCCGCGTTGCAGCGCGCTTCGACGTCGAACCCGGCGAGATACCCGCCCGTCACGAGTGCGCCGCGGACATCTTCCGCCCTCGGATGCCCGCCGATCTCCTTGAGCAGCATCTCCGCCTCTGCGATGAACGCGTCGCGATCCGTCGGAGAGAACCCCCTGCCGTCCTTGACGCGCGTCGTGCACGCACGCACGCGCGCCACGACGCCGAGCTCAGAATCATCCGCGACGCCGAGCGCCGTCTCGCGCAGCTGGCGATGCCTGCAGAGCCCTTCCATGCGGTCGGCCCACACGTCGAATTGGGCTGCCGAGCGGCACGACCGCCAGCGGCGCTCGAATTCCTCGATGCTCACGCGTTCGCCCAGTCCCTGCCGGATGCGCTGCACCAGCAGCTCAGGAAAACGTTCGACGTACTCCTGCGCACAGGGGCCTGTTGCGGTGTCCGCCCAGAACTGGTCGATTGTTTCTCCCTGCGCGTCGCGGACCACGATCCACAGCAGGTCGTCCACGACGTCGAATCTGCGGCGGAGTTCACCGGCTTCGGCGCGCCGCACGGCCGCCACCGGCACACGCGCGCACAGCTCCGCGACGTCGGGGGAGCGAAGCAGGACCGCCTCGCCGCACGGGATCAGGTCTCAGTGGACAGGGGCGTCGATCCCGATCAGCAGCACGCGCGCCAAGGCCGTGTCTCCGCTCCAGCGCGGCGCAGGCGGCACATCGACGGCCACAACGGCTCCGCCCAGCACGAGGGCCGCGATCAGTCGCGCGTGCATCGCACCACTATACACGCAGCGGGGGCCGGCTATTCCAGCGCGACCTCGTGCCGAACCGCGCGGTCGCCGGCGGCGTCGTTCACGAGCGTGAGAATGGGTGCGATACGGCCCCACGCGGAGGCTCGCGGCGCCCGCAGGACGATCGTGATCGCGTGCGCGTGGATTGTTGCGAGCAACTCGACAACGGCGGTGCGCAAGCCGTCGTCGGGATTGGAGTCGCGCGCAATTCGCACGGTCAGTTCGCACCGTGACGGTCGCGCCACCAGGTGCACGTCGCCCGAGGATCGTTCGACATCCCTCGGTGGCGGGCGGGTGTCCGGGCCGGGCATGGATCCGCGATCGGGGCGCGGCGCAAACCGCAGCGCGACGCGCGTCGTGCCGTGCGAGAGATCGAGCGCCCGCACGTCCGATCGAGCGGCCTGCTCCGCCAGCGCGCTGATTGCGGCCATCGAGACGTCGGCATCGACCGCGACCGCGACGGCGCCCGAACGTCCCCGATCACGAAGCACGCGCGTTGCGTCGGGCAGATCGACGCTGCCCACGCGAACCATGCCGTCGCGCTCGACGCGCAGCATCCCTGCAGGCAGGGGTTCAGACTCCTGCCCGCACGCGGAGAGCAGGAGGAGCGCGATTACACTCCGGAGCGCACCAGGACGTGCGTGTCCCCCATCGACGGCGCGGAAATCTTGCGCGCTTCGATGCGGTACTTTTTCGCCTTCGCGTCGAACGTCAGCAGCAACGCCATGCGCGAGGTGCAATGCGGGCACTGGACGCGATGGTTGTAGAGCTTCCGGGTGATCCGGAGTGGATTGCCGCAGGTGCACAGCAGCATCATATCCTCCGGCGGCTCCGGAAGGCCGGGCTGCTTGGGCTCATCGACGTAGCTGTCCACGAACATCGGCACGGCGATGGCGGCGCCCGACGCCGTATGCTGTGTGAAGACCGTGAACTTGCGGGTGCAGCCGTGGCATTCCCACACACGGTCGCCACCTGTGCGCGTCGCGAATACGATTTCCCCGCACAGACACGCGATCTCGACGAGCGCGTCGAGAGGATGTCCGCACGATGTGTCTCTCTCGGAATCGTACATCTCGCCTCCTACCACCTGTGCATTATCGTACCCATATGCGTCGGCCATGCAAGACGAATCAGGCCATATCGGCCCGCCGTGGCCAGAGCCCGTACGTCCGCGTTTCCGGCACGTATCGCAACTGCAGGAGCAGCGGCGTTGCGCAGTCGGGGCACGGACGCGTGGTGTCGTACATCGCTCGTGAAGCGACGAGCTCCGCGTGGCACGGGGGGCAGACGAAGTGCATCACGTCCGGCACGCTCTCGCGCGGCTCCTCGCGATGGACTCCGTCTTCGACGAACAACGGGAGCACCGACTCCTCGCCTGTGGCGCGATGGGTTTGGAAGACGACCAGGAACTTGCGTTCGCAGCGCCGGCACGCCACGGGCTCGTCCGCCGCGCCGCGATCGACCTCGACGACGAGCCCGCACAGGCACGAGACGTGCAGCGCCGATTCAATGGGTGCGTGCACCGGAACGGGCGCGCGCCGGAGCGGGGCGCGAGCGACCTTGCGCGGCGACATCCCTGCTTAGACACCACGCATCAAGCGCCCATATGGGGAATCAAGGACCCATCGCGATTTACGATCCGCGTTCGGCGCTCGGGGGGGCCTTCTTCAGCTTCTGCCCCTCTTTCGTGTCCTCGACGTGCCAACCCTTCGCCTTGATCGCGTCGCGGAGTTGATCGGACTCCTTGAAGTTCTTCGCCTTTCGCGCCGCCGCCCGCTGATCCGCGAGCGCGACCACCTCGGGCGGAGCCTGGTCATCGGAGGTGTCGAGAAAGCCGAAGACCGAATTGAATCTCTCCAGGGTCTCGAGCGCGCCGGGCACCGCGGCGCCGCGGTCGAGCGAGCGGTTGACGTCCGTGACGAACTCGTGCACCGCGCCCAGGGCGCCGGCGACGTTAAGGTCGTCGTCCATCGCAGACGTGAAGGCGGCCTTCGCCTTCGTCGCCGCCTCGGCGTCCGCGCCGGGAGTCGGTACGAGGCGGGTACGGAAATCCCGGAAGCGCTGGACGGCGGCTGCCGCGTCCTCGAAGCTCTTGAGCGTGTAGTTCACCTGCATCCGGTACTGCGTGCTCGTCAGCGCGTACCGGATGGCGTGGGGCGACCACTGCTTGAGCAGGTCCGCGACGGTGAAGAACGTCCCGTCGGACTTGGACATCTTCTTTCCATTCCAGAGCAGGTGCCGCGCGTGCATCCAGTACCGCACGAACGGCTTGCCGTTGGCGGACTCGCTCTGCGCAATCTCGCACTCGTGGTGCGGGAAAATGTTGTCCTCGCCGCCGGTGTGGATGTCGAAGGTCTCGCCGAGATACTTCTTCGACATCGCCGAGCACTCGATGTGCCAGCCCGGGAAGCCGCGTCCCCACGGCGAGTCGAATTGCATGAGGTGCCCGGGGTCGGTCTTCCAGAGCGCGAAATCGGCCGGGTGGCGCTTCTCCGGATTCACGTCGACGCGCGCGCCCGCCTTCATCTGGTCCAGCGTGTTGTTGGACAACCGCCCGTAGGACGCAAACTTCGTCACTTCAAAGTAGATGTTGCCGCCGACGCGATACGCGAGACCCTTCCCGAGCAGCACCCCGATCATCTCGATCATCTCGGGGACGTGCGCGGTGGCCTTCGGGTAGACGTGCGCGTCGAGGAATCCGAGCGTGCGCCGCGCGTCCATGTACTCCTTCGTGAAGTGCTCCGCGACTTGGTAGGGGTCGTTGACGTTGACACCCTTCTCGCGCAGCCGGCGCAGTCCCTCTTCCATCTTGTCGACGCCCGCCTCGACATCGTCGCGGGTGAGATGCCCGACGTCGGTGATGTTCATCACCTGCGTGACGGCGTGGCCGGTGTACTCGAGATACCGCCGCAGCGTGTCGGCGAAGAGAAACGTGCGGAAGTTCCCGACGTGCGGAGAGTCGTACACCGTGGGCCCGCAGTTGTAGACCCGGACCTTGCCCGCGTCGAGGGGCTGGAAGTCCTCGAGCTTGCGCGTGAGCGAATTGAAGAACCGCAGGGGCATGACCTAGGCCCCGCCTACCCGTTTCAGCAGGGCGACGGCGAGGCAGGCGATGGCTTCGCTGTGCCCGACGGGTCCGAGGCCTTCGGCGGTTTTGGCCTTGACGTTGACGGCGCCTTCCGCGAGATGCGCGAGCCGCGCGATGCTGCGCGCGATTTCCTTCTTTCGTTCGCCAAGTTTCGGTTCCTCCGCCACGATGGTGACGTCGATGTTCTCAATCGTCCAACGCCCGCGAAGTTCGTCGAGCGCGCCATTCAGGAACTGCTCGCTGGCCGCCCCCTTCCAGCGCGGATCGGTGTCCGGAAAGCGATCCCCGATGTCGCCCGCCCCGGCCGCCCCCAGGAGCGCGTCCACGACGGCATGCAGCACGACGTCGCCGTCGGAATGCCCCTCGAGTCCGCGCGGGTGATCGATGGCGACGCCGCCGAGAAGGAGGCGCCGACCGGAGACCAGCTTGTGGATGTCGAACCCGAGTCCGACCGACATGTGAGCGGCGATTATACTATGGTCATGTCGCTCCTTCTCCTCTGTTCGCTCGCGCTGCAGGGCTCTGCCGAGCTGGACGAAACAATTGCGATCGAGCGGCGCAAGATGGCGATTACGCTCGAGGAGATGAGGGCGTGGGGCTGGGCGCGACTGGAATACCGCAAGCTTCTGCGGCTGGCACCCAAGGACGAGGTCGCTCAGCGGAAGCTCGTCGGCACCGAGGCGATCGCGCTGACGAACGAGAAAACCACGCCGGAACTTGTCAGCAAGTATGTGTCGATGCTCGCGGAGATCGCCCGCATCGCGGCGGACGGTCACGCGGCCTTGGCAAAATCGGGCGACGATGCGGAGCGCCATTGGCGGCTTGCGCTTCTCTACGCGCCCGCGCGAGAAGACGCCCTTGCGGCGCTCAAATTCGCCGGCGGCAGCGATCCGATCTGGAAGGACGTCCGCTGGAAAGACCTGCTCGCGAAGGCGGATTCCGGCACGCCCGTTGACGAGAAGAGCGACCTCGAGACGAAGTGGTCGATCAAGACGACGAAGCGCGACGCGCCAAGCCTCGCATGGGAGGGTGTCGACGTCGAGCAGGACCACCTGCGCCGGCTCGCGCGCCAGGCGGAGGCGTCCGCGTCGCTGCTGCGGATTGCGCTCGGCGATGCGGAACTCAAGCCGTGCGTCAAGCGGATCGTCGTCATGACCGGCAAAGCCCCCTATTCCCGCTACATCGACGACTTCGTCGTTGCGGACGATGCGGTGAAGAAGCTGCTCAAGAAAACCGGAGGGCTGCAGAACATCCAGCGCGACGAGTTCGTCGAGTTCGCGTTCGACAAGGGCTCCGACTGGCACGACCACAACATCGCGCACGCCGTGGGTGAGTTCGTACTCGCCTCCGCGCTCGGCAAACGCGACTACGACGACATGCCCGCGTGGCTCAAGGAAGGGGTCGGTTGCCTCTGCGACATCCTCTTCCGCGGGAGCGTGAAGGCGTCCTGTGTCGAGGTTCCGACCGGCACGGGCGCGGGTGACGTGCCGTGGACGGACTCGACACGCTGGGATGAGAATCTGAAGGGGCTCGTCGCGAAGGGGCGCGACCCGGAGCTGACAGACGTCTTCGCGGTGACGCTCAACGCGATGAAGGGGGACCACCGCGCGAAGGCGGCGAGCGTCGTCAGGATGCTCATCTTGCGCTGGCCGGCGGGTTTTCGGGCGATCGTTGCCGGGGTGCGGAAGGAGGGGGCGATGTCTCGCGGCGCCTTCGAAGCGGCGCTCGGCATCACCATCGAAGAGCTCGACGAGTTCTGGCGACGCTGGCTGCGGGGCGCGTGATGCTGATCGCTCTACTCGTCGCTGCAGCGTTCGGCGCGGCGCTGTCGATCTACACGTTGCGCGTGATGGCCTGCGGGGGCGACGCGTGCGATTTCGTGATGTCGAGTCGATTCGCGCGCGTCTTCGGATTCCCGAACGCGGCGCTCGCGCTGGCATACAACGTCGCGCTGATGGCGTTCGCGTCGCTGCGCCTGGCGCACATCGCTGTGCCGCTCTGGCCTGCGCTTGCGGCGTGTGCGGCAAGCCTCGTCATGACGGCCTATCTCGCGTTCGCGCTGCTCGTTCGCGTGAAGCGGACCTGACGGCTCTGAATCGCGGGCTACGCGATCAACGCGGCGGTCGCCGCGATCCTCGGCGCGCTCTGGTTCTACAGCTGAAGCAGGGGCAGCAGCCTGTTGGGCGACTGCAGCATCAGGAGCGAGAGCGACGTCGCATACGCACGGCAGCAGAGGCAGTACTCGATCGTCCACGAGCCGTCGGCGTTCTGGATCTTGACGAGCTGGCCGCGCAGCTTCGGAAACCACTCCTTCCACGCCGGGCCGTTCTCGTGGAGCAGCGCCATGACGGCGTAGAATCCGCCGCAGTAGTCCCATTCCGAGATCTTGCCGCCGTAGTCGTCGCCGAGCTTCTTGCCCACGAGGACCTTCACGCCCGCCGTGACTTCCTTCATGTCGCCGCGGCCCATGCCGTACAGGATGCGCAGGCCCGCGGAGGTCGGATAGAACATCTGGCCGCCCCCGCCGCGCACCGACGGGTGCTGATCGAATCCGCCGGAGGGGTGCGCGCAGCTTTTTACGAACTTCTCGACCTTCGAGATGCTCGCGTTCTCAACGACGGCCCCCGAGTTGTGCGCCGCCCGAAGCGCCAGCCAGACATTGCACGTGATCGCCAGGTCGGAATTTCCCCCCGACCCCTGTGCGTCCCACCCGCCGTCCTTGTTCTGCTTCCTATAGAGGTAGGCGAGCGCCTTGCGAAGGGCGGCCGCGAGCGGCTCGGAATCCTCCTGCGGGTCCTGCATTCCGTAGAACTCCGCGAGCGCGAGGGTGGCGCAGGAGTGATCGTAGAAGATGCCCATTCCGGTCGAGTCGTGCTGCGTGATCTCGCCGGAATTCTTCTGGATCGCGATCATCTTCGCGATGGCGCGCGTGATGGCTTCCTTGTGCGGCCCGCGCGACGGCGTACTCCCCTCGGCGGCGAGCGCAAGCGCGGACAGGGCCGTGATGGCCGTTGAAGGCGCGCCCGAGCGTTCGCATCCCCACAGGCCGTCGGGATTCTGGTTCTTGAGAAGCCAGTCGATCCCCTTCTTGATGGACGCCTCGGCGTCGAGCGGCTTTTCGGGGACGGATTTGTCGTCCTGCGGCCACACCGATGCGGCACCCGTCACCATCAGCAGGAGCGCCAGTCGTAGGGCCATACCCTTTGGACGCCGCGGACCTCGAAAACTTCGTCGGGAACCGCGGGATTCTTCTCGACGACGCGTTGATTTTTCATGTCCCGTCGGGGTCTAATCACGGGGCAGCCGCAACCAAGAGCACAAAAGGGGATGGCCTACACACTGCTTCGGGTCGTCGGTCCGGATGGGACCGAAGAGATCAATCTCAACCGCGAGCGCATCACCATCGGGCGATCGTCGGAGAGCGACCTCGTCCTGAACGAGAAGAAGGCCTCGCGCAAGCACTGCGTCATCGAAATCACCGGCGCGGGCTGGAAGGTCACCGATCTCGAGAGCGGAAACGGGACTGAGGTCAACGGCGTCGACGTCCCCAGCCAGATCCTGAAGCACGACGACATCATCCGCATCGGCGAGCACACGCTCCGGCTGATCATCGTGACGGACGCGCTCTCGACCGCTCCGTCGCCGCCGCCGACGACGCCGGTCACGCCTCCCGCGCCCGCCGCGCAGAAGATGCGCGAGTCGCAGGACGAGACCGAACGAATCCAGGTCAAGCGACGCCGGCGGATTAACGTGAGTGCGGCCGCCGGGGGTGGCATCGCCGCGGCCATCGCGGGAGCCATCGGACTGGTCGTGCTCGCGATCATGGCGTCGGGCGGGGGCTCGAACGACGACTCGACCGCGAGGAAGAAAGACGACGGCGTGATTTACATGCCGTACGCCGGCACGACGCCGCCTTCGGAACCGAGCTCGAAGCGAGTTGAACCGAAGAGGCGTGATCCGGTCAAGGAGACGAACCCGAGCGACTTCAACATCCCGCGGTACGACGCCCCGCCTCCGCTCGAGAGTTCCGACTTCGCGCCGCCGCCGCGCGAATCCGGCAAGCCCGACGAAGATTTCAAGATCCCGTCGCCCGCCGCCGGCCCTCGCGAAGGTCCGAAGACGACACTCGGCCGCCTCACCGCCCTGGTGATCGAGGCCGTCGAGAAAAAGACGATTCAGTCGCCCTACGTCCCTGTCGGCAAGGAGCAGTGGCAGATCTGCGGCGGCACGATCGAGACTGTCAAACTCGCGCGCTGGGGCAAGATCGATGAAGTCCGCTGGGATTCCATGCCGCCGGATGGACTGTACAAGGCATTCAAGGCGCTCGGCACGAAACCGGACGTGCGCCTCCTTCGCGCGGAGTACGCGCTTGAGAAAGGGCTGGTCGAAGAGGCGTTCGACGAGCTCGCGGCGCTGGCGAAAGAGAAGTCGGATGCCAAGCCGCAGATCGACGAGATGCTTGCGCGCGCGTTCGGCGAGAGCGTCCCCCCCGGCGGGTACACGTACGTGTCCGGCGACTGGATGAGCGAAGCCGACCGCCGCGCGTTCGAGGCGAAGGCGAAGGTGGCGTCGTTGCTCGCGCAGATCACGTCGCTGCCGCAGTTCGACGAGGCGCGCCGCACTGTGAAGAAGGACCTGCGCGTCCTCCAGCGAAAGGCCGTGCTGCTGATCCAGAGCGAGCAGGACTACCCGGAGCACGGCGAGGGGAAGGCGGAAGGACAGCGCAAGGTCGACGAGCTCGTCGAGCAGATCCGCGAGATCTGGCTGCGCGCGTACGAGTACGTGAAGCGCAAGCACCCCGACTGGAACGCCGGATTCCGCCAGGTGCTCGACCAGCTGATCGCGAAGGCTGTCGGGGCGGATGCTCCGGTCGATCCCGCCGATCTTGAAGTGCGCATCGCGAAGGCGTTCGACCTGCGCGAATGGCCGCTGGATGGCCAGGACAAGTCGATCATCGAGCACAACAGGAAGATTGCCGACTACCACCGGCGGCTGTGGACGGTGGCGAATGCGGACGAGATGGAGCTGCTTGCGCGGATCAACGAGTACCGCTGGCAGCTGGGGCTTCATGCGGGCGTCATGGACGAGATGCTGATGCTGGCGGGCCGGCACCACTCGAACGAGATGGCCCGGCTCGGCTACTTCTCGCACACGTCGCCCGTGAACAAGCGGTCCGGCCCCGGCGAGCGCGCGGGGGAGGAGGGGACCTCCGGCGGCAGCGAGAACATCTCGCGAGGCGGCAGCGTCCCGAGCGCCTTCGATGGCTGGTACGGCAGCCCGCCGCACCATCGCAACATGATCGGGGGAGGGGTGCTCGGCCAGGGCGGATGTGACGGGTACGCGACGCTTCAAGTGCGCGGCAGCCCGGGCGAGATGCCGCCGTCGCAGAAGGAAATGCTGCGGCCGGCGTGGCTGCTCGACATGAGGCTCTACCCGGTCGGCCACGAGTCGGCGGGGAAGGGCGCGTCGGCGCGACGTCAATATGTGCGCGCGCGGCTCGACGTGATTCGCTGGCTGCGGACGGGCGAGGATCTCGATGCGGTGCGCCGGTTCCGCGCAAGCGCCGAGACGTGGCTTCCGTTCATCCTGGCGGATCTCAAGGCGGCTCAAGGCGTGTGGGCGGCGGTGCTGCTCGATATCGTCGGCGCGCTCAAGGCGCGCGATGGGATCAGCGCGGCGCTTGCGTCGCTCGACAATGTCGATCCTTGGGTGAGATTCGTCGCCGCCGAGACGTGCGGCAAATTCGCGGGGATCACCGAGGCGCCGACGGCGACGGTGCGGGCGGGCGAGACGGTGGCGGAGGGGGCGGCGCTTGCAGAGCCGGCCGCCAAGCGGATCGCGCGCCGGCTGGTCGAGCAACTGACCCGCGAGGGGCACGAGGCGGTCAATGCGGCGGTCATGGCGGCGCTTGCCGAAATCGGATGGCCGGAGGGACTCGCGGCGCTCCGCCAGATTCGCGCAAGCGCGGGAAGCTGGCGATATCGGTACTGGGCGACGAAGGCGTGGACGAAGTCGAAGAGCGGCAAGGGGGAGATCGCGCTGTCGCTCAACGACGAACGCCGGGCCGTGCGCGAGATTGCCGCGTCGCTTCTCGGGTTCGATCAGAATCCCGACTTCGACAAACTCGTTCAGGAGTCGTCGGGCAAGCGGGGCGAGTACCTGCTGGTCTATTACGCGCGCGAGCCGCAGTGGCTCGTCGTTGCGAACGCACTCGTCGGAAACCAGAACGCCGAGGTGCGCATGCATGCTGCGTGCGGGCTCGGCCGAATGCCGCGCAAGGAAGTCTGGCAGGTGCTGATCAAGGCGGCGACGGAGAGCAGCCCATTCGAGACGAAGCTCTTCTCGTGGCGCTCGGCGATGGATGTCGATGCGGGCCAGACGCGTCCACTTCTCGAGCAGGCGGCGGCTGCGACGGGGGACAAGGAGAAGCGGGCCAGGCTCGAAGAGCTGATCCGCTGATGCATTGAGCCGTTGAAGAGGGCCGACAGACTTCCGTAAATCGGCCCTGAACAGCCGGTGAAATCCCGCGTCCACCGGGGGTTTTCCTGCACTCGGGCTCGTTCCACACGCGCCCGGAGAGTGCACCGGACTGGCACGACGATTGCCGCAGTTATGTCAGTCCCAGCGCGGGAAGGTGCCCCATGCATCGCGGCGCGCTTTTCATGCTGTTCATTGCCGGCCTTTGCGGCTGCGGCGGCAGCGGCGGTGGGGGCGCTCCGTCCCCGAACCCCTACTGGATGCGCAACGAGGTCGCTGCGGCGGTGCAGCAGACGACGGACGGTGGATGGGTTCTGACGGGACATGTCGTGCCCACGGAGGCGCCGGACTTCGCCGACATGTTCGCGATGAAAGTCGACGCCACCGGCGTCGTCACGTGGGCGAGGAAATTCGGCGGTGCGGGGGACGATCGCGGGCGGTCGGTCCAGCAGACGGCGGACGGCGGGTACGTCGCCGTCGGATACAGCGATTCGTTCGGCGACGGTTCGGACGACGCCTACATCGTCAAGCTGGACGCGGCCGGCGATCTCGAGTGGCAGTGGACGAGTGGCCGCGCGGGCGATGATCGCGCGCATTCCGTGGTTCAGATCGCGGCGATCGCGCCGTCTCAGCCGTATGTGACGAGCACGATGGTCGCGGGGATCGCGAAGACGGGCGACGGGGCGGATGCGATCTACATTCTCCGCGTGGACCCCGCTGGAACCGTGACGTCGGAGGGGATCCTGGATCCTGGGGTGCACCTGAGTTGGCGGTCGTGGACGTGGGCGAACGAGATCGTGCAGACGTCCGACGGCGGATTCGCGATCGCCGGCGAGTGGACGAACAACGTCGGCTACCATCTCTGGCTGCTGGCGCGGCTGGACACGGGGGGTGTGCCGGTTTGGTGGAAGACGGACACGGCGGCCGGCGGCGAGGGTGCGTGGGGCCTGCGCCAGCTCGGGGACGGCGGATTCATTCTGGTGGAGACGACGAAGCTGGTCCGCACGAATGCGGTCGGCGACGTCGTCTGGAAGTACCCGTATGCGCCGACAGGAGGGTCCTACCAGTTCCGCTCGATCGATCGAGCGCCAGGAGGCGGCTTCGTCGTGTGCGGCGAGGCGTTTCCGTCGGGGGACGCGACCCTGCTGAAAACGGACGACAATGGCGCGCTGCAATGGGCGGCCCAGTATGGCGTAGTGCCGCAATCCGGCGACTTCGCCCTCGATGTGCAAGCGTGTGTTGGCGGCGGCTATATCCTCGCAGGATGGGGCGGTCTGTTCGATCACCCGTCGGCGGACATCCTCCTCATCCGGACGGATGCCTCCGGGGGCAGCGCTACGTGGTACGCGGTTTCGGACGCCATCCCGTTGGACTGACGACGCAGACGCGCGAACGGCATCGTACGCAAGGTCGAGGGATGGTCCATGGGCCTTCTCCTGGCCCGAATTGTCGCGGGACTCCAGCTCGCGGTCGACGTGCTTGCGCTGCTGCAGTCGACTGAACTCCAAACTTCGCAGGGTGGGCGTAAGCGCACCATGATCGCCGCTATCGGCCCCGGGTCCGTTCGAATGCCGTTCCTGGCCCCGTTGAGTCCTCGCACGGGCCGATCCCATGCGCCCGCACAGGTCATCGCCCGAGGCTGAGCCTGTCACCCCTACGATCTCACGCCTGTTCAAATGGCTCCCCTTGTCCGGGCGCGCACCTCTGGATCCTGCTTGCGCGGCGTGATGCCGCCAGGCATGTCGACCGCGCCACCGTACCCCCGTCGCCGGGCCCGATGTAGACTGGCTGCCCGATGGACCCGGCCGACTCCTCCACCTGCGTCCAGTGCGGCGGCAGCCTCGTGGGATCCATCGCGAAGAACTACTTCGACGGTCGCTGCATGGCCTGCATCCAGAAGGCGACCCCCGCCACCGCGGACGCCACCGCCGTCACGCCGGGCCGCCTCCACGACCCCGATCCGCCCCCGCCCCTCCTCGGCGCGTACGAAGTCCTCGAACCCATCGGCCGCGGCGGTATGGGCACTGTCTACCGCGCCCGACAGCGCGGACTCAACCGCATCGTCGCCATCAAGATGTTGCCGCGTTCCGTCGAACAGCACGAGATCGACCGCTTTTTCGCCGAAGCCCGCGCCGCCGCGAAACTCCACCACCCGAACATCGTCCCCATCCACGACGTGTGCAGTCACGACGGCCGCACGTTTTACGCGATGGACCTCGTCGAGGGCGAGACGCTCGAGAAGGCCGTCAAGTCCGGCCGCCTCACGCTTGCGCAGCGACTGCAGATCGTCGCGCGCGCCGCCCGCGCCGTCCACTACGCGAACGAGAACGGCGTCGTTCACCGCGACCTGAAGCCGTCGAACATCCTCGTCAACGCAAGCGGCGATCCGATCGTCATGGACTTCGGCCTCGCCAAGGACATCTCGACGCAGGCCGGCCTCACGCAGAGCGGCCAGATCCTCGGCACCCCGAGCTACATGGCGCCCGAGCAGGCCGAGGCGCGCAAGCAGGACATCGATGCCCGCACCGACGTCTACGGCCTCGGCGCCACCCTCTACTTCTGCCTGGCGGCGCGCGCGCCGCACGAAGGGGCCGACCCCTACAAGGTCATCTGGAGCGTCGTCAACTCCGAGCCCAAGGCGTTGCCGGAGGTTGCGCGCGACGTCGAGACGATCTGCCTGAAGGCGCTCCGCAAGGATCGCGCCTCGCGCTACGCGACCGCGGCCGCCATGGCGGACGACCTAGACCATTATCTGCGCGGCGAACCGATCCAGGCGCGACCGTCGGGAGTGCTCGAACGCTTGGCGATGCGCGCGCGACGCCATCGCATCGCCATAGCCGCGGCGGCGCTCGTTGCCGCCCTCACCGCCATCGCGGTCCTGACCTATGTTCGCACGCGCCCCGGCCTCCTCGAGATCGACGCGCCGGCGGGCACGGCCGTCCTCGTCAACGGCGACAAGCTCGACGGACGCAGCCGCCATGTCTGGCCCGGCGCGGTGGAGATTCGCGCGGAGCGCCCCGGCCATCACGCGCTGGTGAAGGTCATCGAGGTGGGGCCGGGCTCGACGCAGTCGATCCGACTCGAGCTGCAGCCGCGGACGGGACGCGTCTCGATCCAGTCGCATCCGGTGAACGTGACGGCCACGCTTCGGCACGAGTCGGGCGTCACGACGAGCGTCACCTGCCCGGTGCGGGACGCGGAACTGATGGTGGGGCGCTACACCGTCGTGGGGCGGCTCGAAGGGTGCGTCGACGCGCACGACGAAATCATGGTCTCGGAAGGGAGCCAGTCCCTCTACGTCTGCGCGCAGCCCCGGCTCCTGAAGTCGGGCAAGGTCAGCGAGCCCGTGCGACGGCTGCTCGCCGCGCCGCACGTCGCCGGTCTCTACGTGATCGGCGACAAGCAGTGTTGGTGCAGCTGCCCGTACACGGCCGAGTTCGACCCCACGCCGCGCGCGCTGCCGGGCGACGTGGCCGCGTTCCTACCGGACGTGTTCGACGGCGACGTCGTGGCGATCTGCCGGACCGGCGAGGATGCGGTCGAGGCGCTCGGTGCGTACTACGCCATGTTCAGGAGAAGAGTGTGGCGGTTCGCGCCCGGCACGGGACGGGTGGAGTCCCCGTTTCTGCTCGGCAACCGGGTGGCGGTGGTGAGTTCGGCCGGCCGCGGGGCCGCGCTCCGGGCAACGGTGCACCTGCTGACCTCGAGTGACGGTACGCCGCTGTGGTCCGCCGACACCGGAGCCGACCGCAACACCGTCGGACCCGCGCTCGACATGGACGACGACGCCACGCCCGATGTCCTCGCGTGGGGCACGGGGGTGGTCGTCCTGTCGGGACAGTCCGGAGCGACGATCAAGCAGATCGACGCGCCGCAGTGCGTGCTCGCCTGCACGCCGGCGCCGAATATGGTCGTCATCGTTACGCGTCGCGGTGCGGCCGTTCACGACATCCGCGCCGGGAGCGTGCTGGGCACCTGGAGCGGCTCGGGCGAAGTGAGCGGCGCGGCCCCTTGCGACGGCGGGATTCTCGTCGCTGATGCCGGCGGCGTGCACCTCATCGATGCGGCCACGGCGCGCGTTGTCTGGACGCGGCCGGTCACGCTGCAGCGCCCAACGCCGATGCTCGCCACGGATGTGGACGGGGACGGCATCCGCGACGCCATCGTGCCCGGAGAGGGCGCGCTCATGTGCCTCTCCGGCAAGGACGGCGCGACGACGTGGGCGTATGCGCTCGATCGCGGGCAGAACCTGACGGCGATCCTGGCGTACGAGGAGGCGGGGCGATGCATCCGTATCGCGGCTGGATTCGAGTCGGGAGCCGTGATCGTTCTGCGTGCGGAGCCGTTCCTTGAGTCGCGTGTCCTTCCGACGCGCGACGACGGGCGGCGCCCGGCGCAGGCCATCCCCGCGGGGCGAGCCGACGCGACGTGGCCCGACGTCATTCACCTGGACGCGACGTCCGTGAAGCGCGTCGCGCTGCAGAGCGGCGTCACGCTGTGGGAGACGCCCATGCCGGGCGGCTGGACGTACTTCGAGTGGCCGCCGGCTGGAATGTGGGCCGGCGAGCGCCTCGTCGTACGCACCGCGAAGACGCTGACGGCGGTCGATGCGATGGACGGGAGGTTGCTGTGGAGCAAGCCGACCGCGGACGGTTCGGGCGGGGAACTGGCCGATATCGGCGACGGGCTGGTCTTCATCTCCGGCGCGGGAGGGGGACGGTGCGTCGATCTGCGCACCGGCGTGGAGCGATGGACGGTGCGCGCGCCGCGGATCGCGGGGGTCGCGCGGCTGGACGGCGACGCGTGCGCGATGGCGCTCTGCGACGCGGAGGCGGACCCGACGTACCCCGACCTCAACGGGCGCATTGTCGTTCTGGGGCTCGAGGACGGTCGCGAACGGCGCTCGACGCGCGCCCATGTGGCGCGAATCAAACCCTGGGGGGAGACGGCCGCATTGCAGGTGGCACGGCTGACCGAGGACGACACTCCGGATTATGTGCTCAAGGCGGAAATGCTCACTCAGGCGATCGACGGTGCGACAGGTCGCGTGCTGTGGGTGCGCATCGATGCACTGTCCCGCGGTCCGAGCGTGCTGTTCGATTGCGACAGCGATGGCCGTTCCGAGCTGCTCATGAACGGCATTCGCGCGACGTGCCTGGACACGCGATCAGGCAAGACGCGGTGGGTCTGCCCGCCATTGCAGTCCTCGACCTCGTCCGCCGGGCCGCTGGTGGTGCCGATGGAAGACGTGTCGTGGGCCACGCTCGTGCGCGAAGTTGCGCCCGAAACCGGCGGCACGCTGCGGCACGTCGCGTGGGGACACGCGCGTTCGCAAGGACTGGAAAGTCGTCATTCGATCCGCCTCGGCACGACACCTCTGGGGGTGTTCCTCGAGAACGGGCAGGTCATTGCCCAGCGGCTAGCGATGCACGACCCCGGGCCGGTGGAGATGCGCTGGATCGACGCGCGAAGTACGAGCGTCGTGCGGTGGCCTGCGGCATCGCCGGAGAGGGCATGGATCGCGACGACTCCGGAGCTGGCCATGGAATACTTCTCGGAAGTGGTGCGGACGTCGGGAACGCGGGAGTTGTCGGACGTGGCGGTGGTCGAGGCGTCGGACGACTGGCCGGGTCCCGCGTGGCGGGCAGTCCTCTCGCCGGAGGCGAAGGCGGGCCTGGGTTTGTGGATGCGCCTGTGCGTGCCGACGTATTCGCTGTCGCGCCCGCGTGTGCGCATTGAGACGGCCGGCAGCGACGCGCGGGCGACGCTCGCGGAGCCGTTCCTCGGGCTTCGGGAGTATCGCCTGCGACTGGTCGACGGCGTGTGGAAGGTGGTGCTGCCGCTGACGCGCGCGTTCATGAAGAGCGCCATCGAAGGAGACGCGCTGCCCGCGAACGACGCGGCGGCGCTGCGGGCGTTGATGTCGATCGCGACCGCGCAAGCGGACTTCAGGCATAACGATCGCGATCGGGACCGGATCGCCGCCTACTGGACAGGGGACGTGGCGGGCCTGTATGCGCTGGACGACATCCGGTTGATCGATCCGGAGGTTTCGGCGGCAGACGCGGCGCCGCTGCCGGCTCACGATCGGAACGCAGGGAAGGGGCCGGTTGCGAGGAGCGGCTATCTCTTCCGGACGATGACGGACGATGCGGCCGGCGCGCCGTACCAGCAGGACCTGAACAAGGATGGGGCGGCGACGGAGAACCGGACGTCGTACGGCGTGTGCACGTGGCCTGTGGAGTATCCGAAGAGCGGGCGCTACACGTTCATCGTGAACCAGGACAATGTGATCTGGAAGAGGGACACGGGGGGGCAGGTCGTGCTGCAGTTCCCGAAAGACCCGAAGGCGGAGGGGTGGACGAAGGGGGAATAGGAGAACCGTCGCATCTGTGCGACCGGTTGTCCCGATTGCAGGGCGCTTGCTGTCATCGCCGCCACTGACAGGAGGCACGCGATGCGCACTTCATTCGCACTCTTCACAACGCTGGCCCTCGCCGCCGGTTGCGCCCACGAGGGGCCCGCGCCCGACCTCAACATCACCGAGCGCAAGATGATGCACCTGCACGACGTAGAGGCGTTCGACGCGCCCGCTCCCTACGGCGAGATGTTCCAGTCGCTGGAATTCTAAACTACGCCGGGTGGGCGCAAGCGCAACACAATCGCCGCTCTCGGCCCCGGTCCGTTCGAATGCCGTTTCTGGCCCCGTTGAGTCCTCGCACGGGCGGATCCCATGCGCCCGCACAGATCATCCCCCGAGGCTGAGCCTGTCACCCCTGCGATCTCACGCCTGTTCAAATGGCTTATTAGACCGCAGGATCGGTGCAGGAATCTAAGGGACGAACACTCGGAAGTATCATGTGAGTCTACTTGGGGATACCTGTGGCATTTCTCGTCCAGGAAACCACCAGGGGGCTCACGATCCACGCCTCCTTGCGACAGAAGTCGCGGACGCCTCACCCTCATGAAGCCAGCTTCACGGCGGCAGACGCAATCGCATGGCTTCTTAACCTCTCCCTTCAGATGGGAAACTCGGTGGCATGTCGGACGCGGA
>CAYXVY010000338.1:0-1938 GCA_964468745.1 uncultured Planctomycetales bacterium
CAGCGCCGTTTCGAGGATGACTTTCGGATCCATCGCCGCCCCCCACGGTCAAAGGATGTACCCCAACCCCGACAGCTTCGACACGGCTGGAATCTTGGTCCCTACGGCAGTCGCGCCACCTCGCACGCCCCTGCGACTCCCCAACGACCCGTAAAGACTTGAGAGCGAGAACTGAAGTGGCGAAGTATAGCCGGGGCCCCGGTCGAATTCAACCGCTAAAATTTTCACTCCGCCCGCGACCGATCCGCCGGGTTTGCGTCGAGACGAAACACGCGCGGCTTTGGTATCTTTCACCTTCTGCATGGACCAGCTCTACCTCGTTGACGGGTCGTCGTACTTTTATCGCGCTTTTTTCGGCCTGCGTGGCCTGTCGACGTCGAAGGGATTCCCGACGAACGCGATCTTCGGCTTTACGAACATGCTGGTGAAGGTGCTGAAGCAGCGCCGCCCGAAGTACCTTTCGATCGTCTTCGACGCTCCCGGCAAGACATTTCGCGATGAGCTCTATGCGGACTACAAGGCGCACCGGCCGCCGATGCCGGAGGATCTCGCGAAACAAATTCCGGCCTTGAAGCGGACGCCGGCCATCTTCGCGGTGCCGTCACTCGAGATCGGCGGCGTTGAGGCGGACGACGTCATCGGCACGATCGCGAAGCGCGCGTTGATGCGCGGGATCGACACCGTCATCGTGACGGGCGACAAGGACTTCATGCAACTCGTCAGCAAGCAGACGAAAGACCCTAAGCCCGGCATCACGCTTTACGACGATATGAAAGAGCGTATGATCGGCATCGACGAGGTCCGCGAGAAATTCGGCGTCCCGCCCGAGCGCGTGGTCGACGTCCTGGCGCTGCTCGGCGACGCGACCGACAACATCCCTGGCGTACGCGGGCTGGGCGAGAAGACGGCTCCCAAGGTCATTGCCGAGCATGGCGGAGTCGAGGAAATCTATGCCGCGCTTGATCGCATCGACGGTCGCGTTCGCAAGCTGCTCGAGGCGAGCCGCGAAAGCGCGTTCCTGTCAAAGCAGCTCGCGACGATCAAGACGGATGTCCCCCTCGAGTTCTCCCCCGAGGCGCTCGTCCCCGGTCGCCCCAAGCGCGAGGAGGTGATCGCCTTCTGCAAGGAGTACGAATTCGGCCGGCTGCTCGATCAGTGGGAGGGGCCAGATCGGGTTCGCGAGAAGAAGTTCTCATTTGATCGATACGGGCTCGTGTTGACGCGGGATCAGCTCGCGAAGGTCGTCGAGGAGCTGCGTGTCGCCGACATGATCGCGCTCGATACTGAGACTGACTCGCCGGACCCTATGCGGGCGCGGCTGGTCGGCATCTCGGTGTGCGCGGTCAAGGGCGAGGCGTGGTACATCCCTGTCGGGCACCGCTACCTGGGCGCACCGGCGCAACTGCCGTTGGACGAGGTTCTTGCAGCCTTAAGACCGGTGTTTGCGGACCCCGCGCGACGCGTGGCGTGCCAGAACGCGGGATACGACATCCTTGTTCTCGAGCGGCACGGGGTGACGGTCGCCAATCTCGCGGTCGATACGATGCTCGGCGCCTACCTGGTCAATCCCGACGAGGGGCCTTTCAATCTGGAGGCGCTGAGCCGCCGCTGGCTGAAGCACGAAAAAATCGCATTCGAGGACCTCGCCGGGAGAGGGAAGTCCCAGCTCACGTTCGACCAGATCGAGGTGGAAAGGGTGCGCGACAAGTCGTGCGAGGACGTCGATGTCACGCTGCGGCTGGTCGCGCCCATCGGCAAGGACGTGCGGGAACGCCAGATGGAGCAGCTGATGGACGAGATCGAGCTGCCGCTGGTGCGCGTGCTGGTGGACATGGAACGGGCGGGCGTCGCCATCGATTCGTCCTTCATGAAGTCGCTTTCGAACGAGTTCGGCCGGCGCATCCGCGAGATCCAGGGACGAGTCTACCTGATCGCCGG
>CAYXVY010000339.1:0-2050 GCA_964468745.1 uncultured Planctomycetales bacterium
TCTTTCAGCTTCTCCGCGATCTTCTTCTCCGCCCTCGTCCCTGCAAACAGCTTTTTCGCGGCCTCAAGGATCTTGATCGCGGCATCCTTCTCCGCCTCACCCGCCTTTTTCAGCTCCGCATCCGAAAGCTCGTCGATCTTCACCGCCGCCTCATCGCCGAGCGAATATTTGCGCATATGGGTGTCGGCCTTCTTGAGTTCCGCCACGGCCTCCGTCAGCTTTCCCTTTGCGAGAAAGTCCTCCGCCGCTTTCAGCGCTTTCGTGGCGGGCGCCATCAGCGCCTCGCGCTTCTTCGCTTCGGCCACCTTGTCGATGAACCACTGGGCACACATCGGCGCGCGACTCTCGTGTCCCATTCCCTCGATCTTCTCGAATTTGATGTCCTTGATGTACGGCTTGAATGCTTCGTGCGCCTTCGGCGCCTGATCCAGGATGAGCTCGTGGTCCTTGTCGCCGTAGTAGATGTAGAGGGCGACGCCGGAGCACTTCTTGAGTTGCTCCTCGTCCGGCATCACGGAGGTGTACCAGTTCGCGCTGCGACCGCCCCAAAACGGGAACAGCTCGGGATGACGCGTGCCGTCGTGATAGGTCGGCATGCCTCCGCCGGAAAAGCCCGTGATCATGACCGCCTTGCGATCCACGCTGAATCTGTCTGTGACGTACTTGTAGACTTCGAGCGTGACCTTCTCGTCATCCTCGAATGTGCCGGGCCGCCCGGATGCCATGCTGTAGTCGGGGCACGCGACGATGAAGTCGTGCTTGCTCGCGAGATCCTGCCACTGGCCCATCTCCCCCTTGCCCCTGCCGTCGCGGCCGTGCGAACTGATTACAAACTTGATTGGGACGCGCGGGTTGTAGCTGCGCGGGACGTAGAGCGCCCAGTCGCGTTCCGGCGACGTCGTCTTCTTCATGACGACCTGCCCGATCTTGTCCGGCGCCGCCGGTGCCTGAACGAGAAGCAACAGCAAAACCAGTGTGCTCATCGCGCCTCCACAAACCGCCACCCGACTCGGATAAGTAACACCCATTCCGCCCCATGGGGTTGCGGCGATTCGCACGTTGACGATCATTTCGACCCTCGCTACGCTGATCGGCCATGCGCGCCCTCCTCGGATTCGCCGTCGCCACTCTCGCGGGCTGCGTGGGCGAAGAGCTCCGAGGAATGCCTGAGCAACACTCCCGAATGGCCGAGAACCAGCGTTTCGCCACGCTCGTGGACGGTTACCTCGCATGGCACTACGCCATGTGGCCCCACCGCGCCACTGCCGATGGGGTCCACACACACGACGGAGTCCTACCCCAGGTGACGCGATCGGACATCGAAGCCATCATCGCGACGGAACGCGACTGGGCGGCGCGCCTTCGCAGCGTCGCGACTGCCGAGCTGACCGACGACTCGTACTACGACTTCCGCGTCCTCGAATCCCGAATTAAGGCGAATCTGCACCAGCTCGCGGGCATCCGCCAATGGGAGCGGGATCCAGGCTGGTATCGCGGCATGATCGCGTCGGGGCTGCACACGCTCTCGTCGCGCTCCTTCGCGCCCGCGCCGGAGCGATTGTCCTCCGCGACATCCAGACTACGCAGCGTGCCGCGCGTCCTCGCAGCCGCAAAGGAGAATCTCAAGACTCCTCCCAAGGTCTACGTGGAAATGGCCATCGAGGAGTGCGGCGGGCTGCACCAGTACATCCGGAACACGCTCCCCGCGGTATTTGGCGACGCCGCGATGTCGCCGGACTTCAAGGACGCACAGAAGTCCGCCCTGGACGCGGTGCAGCAATTCATCGACTGGATGCGCCGCGACCTGCTCCCGACGGCGTCGGGAGATTTTGCGCTTGGAGAAGCGGCGTATAGGGAAAAGCTCCTCTATGAGGAAATGGTCGACATCCCCATCGACGAGCTGATCGCCCGCGGGGAGGCGCTGCTGGCGTCGACCAGCGCCCAGTTCGAGGCGACCGCGAAGTCCATTGATGCCGGCACACCCGCGGCCAAGCTCCTGAAGGACACCGCGACGGATCATCCGGCTGCGGACAAGCTGCTCGACGAGGTC
>CAYXVY010000340.1:0-2849 GCA_964468745.1 uncultured Planctomycetales bacterium
GCAAGCCGGTGATCGTCGGCCTCAAGGGAGACTTCCGAAAGTACCGCGGCGCGACGGCCGCTGCGCTCAATCGCTCCGAGTTGGTGCACCTCGGCGGAACGGAGGACGTGGAAGCGGGTGCCCACCGGCTGATCACAGCACTTGGCCTGAAATTCATCGTTGTCACACTCGGCGAGCGCGGCCTGCTCGTGATGCCGCGATCCGGCGAGCCCGTGCGCCTGCCCGCCGTGGCGCGACAGGTGTACGATGTCACGGGTGCGGGCGACACCGTCCTGGGCGTGTTCGCACTGGGCTATGCCAGTGGCCTGTCGCTTGACGAGTGCGCGGCACTGGCGAATGGGGCGGCGGGCGTGGTCGTCGGAAAGATCGGCACCTCGACGGTCACGCGCGACGAGCTCATCGAGTATGCCGCGCTTTCCGATGGATCCACGCACCGCAAGGTACTCGCGCTCCCCGCGCTGATGCGCGCGCTCGGCTGCGAGCGGAAGCAATCCCACCGGATCGTCTTCACGAACGGCTGCTTCGATCTTTTGCACGTCGGACACGTGCGCTTGCTCGAGTTCGCGCGGTCGAACGGGGACGTGCTCGTCGTGGGGCTCAATGCGGACAGCTCGGTGCGGCGCCTGAAGGGCAACTCGCGGCCGATCCTCCGGCAGGACGAGCGTGCGGCGCTGCTTGCAGCGCTTGAGTGCGTGGATTATGTGACGTTCTTCGGCGAGGACACGCCGGACCGTCTGGTGAGACGGCTGAAGCCGGACGTGCTCGTCAAGGGCATGGACTACGAGGGAAAGCGCGTGGTTGGACGCGATTTCGTGGAGTCTTACGGCGGTCGTGTCGAGCTTGCGCCTCTGGTCGACGGCGTGTCGAGCACCGATATCGTAGAGCGCATTCGGGGAAATGGGCGGTGAAGGAGAACAAGCTGCGGGCGCGGATTGCACAAAGGCTCGCGGAGTCCGCGTGGGCCAAGGTGCAGATGGTCGAAGAGTCCGGCCCCTCGATCGAGGCGATCGCGCGAGCGGTGATTGCGGCGTTCAAGGCAGGACGTCGCGTTTTCTTCTTCGGGAACGGCGGGAGCGCGGCGGACGCGCAGCACATGGCCGCGGAGCTCGAAGGCCGCTTCTACCTCGAACGGCGGGCGCTGCCGGCGAGCGCATTGACGACGAACACGTCGACGCTGACCGCGATCGGCAATGACTACGATTACGCGTCGACGTTTCGGCGGCAGGTGGACGCGCATGTGCGGAAGGGCGACGTCGTGGTCGCGCTTTCCACGAGCGGGAATTCGGAAAACGTGCTCGAGGCGGTTGTGCTGGCGCGCAAGCGAGGGGCGCTCGTTGTGGGCTTCACGGGTCGGAAGGGGGGGAAGCTCGCGCGGAAGGTCGATTTGTGTTTCCGCGCCCCGTCCGACGAGACGCCGCGGATCCAGGAATGCCACATCACGGCGGGTCACATCGTCTGCGAGCTCGTCGAGGCGGAATTGGCGTAGATTCTCCGGGGAGATTCCGCCCGTCGCGGTGTTGTTCGGGCGATGGGACGGATCGCCACCATGGATCCGATTACGTGTGAGCGCCTCTGGCGCGAGTACGCCGACCGGCTCCTGCTTTACGCGACGTCTATCGTCGGCGATACCGCTGCGGCGGAGGATGCGCTGCAGAACGTGTTCGTGCGCCTGTTGGCGATGGACGCGCCATCGTCCGATCCCTGCTACCTCTTTCGCGCCGTGCGGAACGAGTGCTTCAACGCGCTGCGGTCGATGCAGCGGAGCGCCCGACTCCGTGAGCATCTGTTCGAGAGCGGGGTGGGGACGGGAGCGCACGAGGATACGCCTGGGGAAGTCGAGCTCTGTCTGGCCGCGCTTCCCCAGGAGCAGCGTGAAGCGGTAGTCCTGAAGATCTGGGCCGGATTGTCGTTCCCCGACGCCGCGGAAGTGCTCGGCGTTTCCGAGAAGGCGGTCGAGCATCGGTATTACCGCGGGCTGGCGGCGCTCGAGGAGCGGCTTGGGAGGCGCGATGACTGAACTTGAAGAACGCCTGGCCGCGCTTCAGCCGCGGCGGGCCCCGGACGAGATCTGGTCGCGCGCGCGCAGCGGAGTAAAACGCGCGCCGCGTCATATCGCAATTAGGGAGGTTCCGATGATGATTGCCGCCGCCGCGTTCATCGCCGTCGTGCTTCAGGTCGTCGCGCAGCATCAGGAGCAGCCGAAAGGCGCGACCACGCCGGCACAGGAAGGCCCGTGGATGGATCGCGAGACATCGGTGCGCGACCTGTCGCCGGAACAGTCGCGCGAGGCGGCGAAACTGATCGACGAGCTGGGGTCGGAGGAGCAGGAGCGGCGGGACGCCGCGTCGAGCGCGCTGAGGGCGCAGATCGGCACGGCGATCCCGCTTGTGCGCAAGGCGCTCGACCATGCGGACTCCGAGGTGGCGTTTCGCGCGAAGCAGCTAGTGGTTGACTGGGAGAAGGCCACGCGCAATCGCAAGCTGGCCGACGCGGTGGATCGGGCGGCGAAGAAGGCGCTGGCGCAGGAACATTGGACGGTTCGTCTGAAAAGGCCGCAGGCGGGCGAGATCGACTGGCGGACGCACGCGCTTGCCGCTCTGAAGGGGGACGCGGTTGCGACGGAGGACTTCCTCGCGGTCGGCTGGCACGCCGCGTCGCTTGTGCGCGGGGTGGCCGACGGTGAGTCGCCCGCGCTGCGGGCGCGCGCGAGGAACCTGTTGTGGGCGATGGTGGCGCAACTCTTCCTGGAGACCAAAACGGTCACCCCGCTTCGCGCAGCTTGGCCAGCAGCTCTTCGGTGATCTCGTCGTTGGCGTTGGCGATGATCTCGCCCGTATCGCCGTTCACCA
>CAYXVY010000341.1:0-25622 GCA_964468745.1 uncultured Planctomycetales bacterium
TCGGGCGACATGGACGAATTGCCGCCGGCAGGACGGGCGCCGTCGCCCGCTTCGGGGCCGCCGGTTAGGGCGCTCCGATCGCTGGTCAACTCGGGTGCATTCGCGGCCGGAGCGGCTGTGCCACCCGCGGCCGAGAAAACGTACCCAATCCCGACGCCGATGATGAGGACCGCGGCCGCGCGGGTCCACCCATCCCAGTGACCTACGGAACGGCGAGGAACGACTTCCTCGCTCACGCGGCGCCACATGGAGTCGAACGTGCCCGCGGGCGCGTCGCCGTCCCGGAGCGCCGACAGCATCGAACCCTGTTCGCGATATTTCGCCGCCTCACCGCGGCACTCGGCGCACAATCCCATGTGCGCCTCCACGGCGATGCGTTCGTTCTCGGTCAGCTCGCCTCCGGCCGTCGCGGGCAGGAGGTCACGGATCTTGTCGCATTCCATCGCAGCCTTCCTTTTGGATTCCTCAGTCTATACGAGCGCGCCCCACGGGCGTTAGTCATTCACTTTTTTCGTCATCCTCGCCCGCGACCTCCAGCCGCTTTCCCTCCCAGATGTCCCTGAAGAGCCGGCGGGCGCGGTGCAGCCGCCAGCGGACGGTGGCGTTCGTACAGCCTACGATCTCGGCGATCTCCTCGCACGACATGCCCTGGATGTCCCGCAGCGTGAGGACCGCCTTGTACTTGGGGGGCAGCTTGTCGAGCGACTTTTGCACGCGACCGCGCAGCTCTTCGCGGCCGGTCGCCCCCTCGGGGGTCTTAAGCTCGTCGTCGTCCTCGATCCCGCCGATGCCGTCGAAATCGACCGTCCGCTGATGCGAGAGCTTGCGCATCTGATCGATGCACAGGTTGACGACGATCTGGTAAAGCCAGGTGTAGAAGTTCTTCTTCGTGTCGAACTTCGCGATATTGCGAAAGACGCGGATGAAAGCTTCCTGCGCGATGTCCTGCGCGCGCTCATAGCTGTTGAGCATGTTGTGCGCAATCCAGTAGGTGCGGCGTTGGTAGCGTTCCATCAATTCGCGGAACGCCGCCTCGTCTCCCTTCTGGCAGCGCTGGATGATCGCAACTTCCGCAGGATCCGGCATGCGAACAGTGACCTCGACTACATTATGAGACGACTGAGGGGCGCAGATTTGTTCTGTCATCGTAATAGTGCCCTCCCACCGGATCAACCCGCGTCGTCGCCTCAAACTCCCGACTGCATGCTCCATGGAGATTTCGGCGCCTTGGCTCGCACTCGCTGGGCGGCCCGCCTGCGCGGACTCTCGATTGACGCTGCTGGCTGGCGCGCTTCGGCGGGGCGTTTTCAGCGCATTGCTTCGCACGCGCCGAAAACGAAACGGGCTCCGGATCGCTCCGGAGCCCGTCTTGAATGCTTGGTGGGCTAGTCTTTGCGCTCGACGAGCGTCAGCTTCACCGTCTCGCTCTTGCCCTTGCGAAGCACGGTGAGCGTGAGTTCCTGGCCTACCTTCGCCGTGGCCATGTACTTCCTCAGCCCTTCCTCGCCCTTGAGCGGCTTGCCATCGATTTTGACGATGATGTCGCCCTTCTTGAGCGACTTTGCCGCCGGGCTTCCGTCGCGCGTCTCGGCCACGGCCAGCCCCACGCCGTCCTCGATGTCGAGCTGCGCGCGCACGTCATCCGTCAGCTCTTCGGGCATGACACCGAGCCACGGCGTCGCGACCTTCTTCGCCGGCTCCGGCTTCGGCTCGGCCTTCGGCGCGTCCTTCTTCGTCGCGGCGTCGCCGGTGATCTTCTTCAGCAGCTCGCTCGGACTCAGCCCGGCGAACTTCTCGCTGTATTCGCGGCGCAGGCGCCACTTGCCGTCCTTACCCTTTTCCAGGTAGTCGTCGATGTCCGCGCCGAAGATCTCGAGCGCGCCGCGCAGCTTCTCGACGATCGGCTCCTCGAACGACAGGCCGCCCTCAGGCTCGACCGCCTTCGGTTCGTCCTTCTTCTCCTTGTCCATGAACTTCTTGATGCGCTCGCGCAGGTCTGCCTCCGCCTTCGGGTCGGCCGCCTTCGGCTCGTCCTTCTTGGGGGCGTCGTCCTTCTTCGGCGGATCCACCTTCGGGTCCTCGCCCGGATCGTCCGGATGGCGGCCGAGAGTGACCTTCAGCTCGAGCTCCTTCTTGTCGCGAAGGATCTTCATCGTGACCGTCGTGCCGGCCCCCTTCTTCTGGATGATGCCGGGCAGCGCCGCCGGCTGAGCGACCGCCGCGCCGTCCACCGCCATGATGACGTCGCCTTCCTGCAGGCCACCCTTTTCGGCGGGTGACCCCTCGTTGACACTGCCTACGCCGACGCCCCCTTTGATGCCGAGGTCCTTGAGCTCGTCCTCGCTCAGGTCGGCGGGGACGATGCCGAGGAATCCGCGCGCCTTCGGTTTGACCGGCGGCGTGACGTCGGGCTTCGGATCGGTCTTCGAGGGCTTCACGCCCTTCGACTTCGCGATCTCCTCGTCGATGACCTTCTCGATCTCTTTGAGGATGCGTTCTTCCTCGGCCTTCAGCTTCTTCTCGACGGCCTCGAGGATGCGCCTCTTGAGCGCTTCCTTGTCGTCCTGGCCATACGCGATCGACGCGACAAGCGCAAACGCGACGGCCACTCCAGCAGTCACAAGCTTCATGGTTCCTCCCGACGTTCCCAGCTTTATACGTTCTTTCGGAAAGATGCGTTGGAAACCCACACTATAATTATGACGGTCCCGAAAGGCCATAGCCGTGAGTACCACGCTCCTCGAACCGAAGCTGGACGAAAAGACCCAGACCCAGCGCCCCTGGGAGGTCATCCTCTTCAATGACGACGTGCACTCGATGGACGAAGTGATCCTGCAACTTCAGAAGGCCACGGGTTGCAGCCTCGAAAATGCGGTGCGCATTACGCTCACGGCGCACCACGAAGGTCAGGCCGTCGCGTTCGGCGGGCCGCTGGAGCGATGCGAAATCGTCGCGGGCAAATTGCAGGAGATCAAACTGCAGGTGCGGATCGAGCGCAGCTAGGGTTTCTCCCCAAACGTCACCTTGATCTTCTGCTCCTTCTTGCCCCGGACGATCGTGATTTCCACGTCATCCCCCGCCTTGTACGCCCCCATGATCTGCCCCATGTTTTCTTCACTGACTTTTTTGCCGCCGATGGCCACGAGGACATCCCCGGCCTTGAGGCCTGACTTTTCGGCGGGACTTCCCTTCTTTACGTCCTCGAGGCGGAAGCCGCCGGTGACGCCGAGTTCCTTGCGTTCGTCGTCAGACAGGGGCGCAGGGAAAATGCCGAGGTAGCCTGGCTTCTTGTCGGGCTGTTTGGGCGGATCTTTCGGCGGATCCTTGGGCGGGTTCTCCGGTTCCGGCGCGACTTCGTCCAGCAGCTGCGCCAGCTGATCAATGAACTCCTCCTTGAGAACCATCTTGCCGTCCTTGCCCTTCTCGAAGTACATGCCGCCCGCATCATCGAGCTTCTCGATCCCCTGCTCCTTGAGGGCGTTTTGCACCCACGCCTTCCCTTCCTTCGTCCGCATGAATTTCTTGAAGCGGCCCGTCACGCCCTCGTCCGACATCGTCGCGGCGAACGCGTCCAGCTGTTTGTCGAAATCGACCGCGGGCTCCTTCGGCGCGGGCTTCGCGATGCCGGCCTTCGCCAATTCGTCGCGCACGATCTTCGACACGTCTTCGCGCAGGCGATCTGCCGACGCCTTCAGCTCCGCGTCCAGACGCGCCATCAGCTTGTTCAAGCGCTCGCCCTCGGGCACGCCCGATGACGGCGTCTGCCCCGTCTTCGGGATCTTCGCGATGATCTCGTCGAACTTCTTGTTGAACGTGGCCGCCGGAGTCAGGCCGTCGAACTCGGCGAGCCGCTTCCCCTCGCCGTCGAGCACGAGGACGAACGGCGTGCCGAGGAACTTCCAGCGATCCTTCTGCTTCTTTCGCTCGTCCCGCTTCGTGCAGTCGACGTACACGCGCAGAAACTTCTCGGACTTCCCGACGACGGCGTCGTCCGAGAACGCTTCCTTGTCCTGCTGCTGACAGAAGCCGCACGCGTCGTTGAAGTAGACGAGCACGGGCGTGCCGGTCTTCTTCGACTCTTCGAGCGCCTCATCGACCGTGAGCTTCGACCAGTCGATCTTGCCGCCCCCGAGGAGCAGCGTCGACACGAGCAGGAGCGCAGCCTTCATTGTTTCCTCCGCAGAAGTGGGCTGAGTTTATACGCGCGAACTCAACAGTTCCACCGAGATGTTATCGACGGATTCCGGTCGCGAGGGATCAGGGTTCGCTGCGGCGGGGGCTTCATAAGCCGGGTCCTGTCGAGTGCGATCATCAATCTGGGACGACGCTTGCGCGCCGCCTCGAACGACCTACCCATCTCACCGCGCCCCTTTCGGAACGCGCGACCGGGCCGGCCGCATAGGTGAGATCTATTTGGTCTTTCTCCGGATGGGGTTTTCCATGCGACGGACCTCTCGGCCCGCCCGGTGCGCTCTTACCGCACCTTTTCACCCTTACCCTGCTGTCTTGCGACAACAAGGCGGTTCATTCTCTGTGGCACTATCCCTCGGCTCGCGCCGGGTTTCCGTTAGAAACCATCCTGCCCTTTGGAGCCCGGACTTTCCTCCCGTGGTTGCCCACAGGCGATCGCATCGGCCCCCGCCGCATCGAACCCTGATTGTCAGCGAACGAACTTCCGACGGAACTCTTCCAGCGTTGCGGCGTCGACGTACGCCGACCCGCGCAGATTCTTGTACAGCCCCTCCGCATCGCGCGCCGTCATCTCGGCGACGGAACGTGCCGCCGTGACGAAGACGAATGACTTGTCGCGGATGATCTTCTCGACCACTCCGCGCAGGGCCTTCGCGGCCCCTTCGAGGAACTTGCTGTCCACCTTGGCGTAAACACGCGCCTCGGTCAAGAGCGTCTCGCCGTCCGGCGCATACCGCACGATGATCACGCTGCGGCCGACGGCGCTGAAGAGCCCCATGTCGTAGACCCCGCGCGTGTACCAGATCCAGCGCCGCTCCTCCTCGCGCACGAGGTCGGCGTCCAGCGTCAATCCCACCGTATCGTCAAAGTGGTATTGGCCCGCCTCGTCGCGCGTGATCCGATACTTCGACAGCCCGAGCTCGCGCAACACGCCCGCGGTGAACGGCAGCTCGTGCATGAGAAATATGTAAACTTCCGGCCGGCTTGCGACCGGCGTGCGCTCCAGCTCAACCATGACGGTCGCCTGGTCCATCACGCCGTGAACGAGTTCCGCCTGTTTCTCAGAGAGCGCTTCGTATGGAATCGCGTATGGGTCCCCCACGCCGGGGGGCGCCACCGATCCGCATGCGCTCAAACCGGCCAGGACCGCAAGGGTTGCCGCAAGTCTCATGGCAGCCCCGCGACAATCCTTTCTTCGGCAAGTTTGAGCGCGGCCGCGAGATCCTGACCGGCGCCGCCTCCCTGGACGAAGTGCGGGTGGCCTCCTCCCTTGCCGCCGATCACGGCGAACGCGTCCTTCGCGATCGGCCGCAGATCGAGCGCCACGTCCTGGCTGCGGGCGAGCACGATGTTCGACGTCGCCCCTTTCGACCCGAGAATGGCGACTTTGCCCGGGTGCGCGATGATCGCCGTCGCCACCGCCTGCAGGTACTTCATGTCTCGCCCTTCGACGCTCTCGACAATGACGCGCGACTTCGCCGCCGCGACGAGCTCGTTCGCGCGATAGCCGGCGAGCTGCTTCTCCGCGGCCTGAAGCGCCTTGTGCGCGTCGCCCGCCTGCGCCATCACGCGATCGACGGCGGCGATGAGATCGGTGCGGCCCGACGAGAGCTTCGCGCCCGCCGATTTGAGCAGCGTGTTCGACTCCCGCGCGACCTTCAGGGCGCGCCAGCCGCAGACGAACGAAATGCGCGTCTCGGACTTCGTCTTCTCGGCACCGAGGACGAGCACGACGCCCGTCTCGCCGCTCGCCTTCGCGTGCGTCCCGCAGCAGGCGGAGCAGTCGAAGTCGCGGACGTGGACGATACGGATCTTGCCTTCAACGGCGGGGGGCTTGCGCACGGGCAGCTTCGCAACCTCGTCCTTCGTGAAGAAACCGATGTCGATCGGCCGGTTCTCCCAGATCACGCGGTTCGCGAGCTCCTCGGCGGCTTCCAGATCGGCGGGCGTCACGCTGCGTCCCAGGTCGATCGTGCACGTCTCCGCGCCGAGGTGGAACGAGCCCGTCTCGGCCTTCGCAATGCGAACGAACGCCTCCGACAGGATGTGTTGGCCGTCGTGCTGCTGCATGTGGTCGAGGCGCCGCGACCAGTCGATCGAGCCTTTGACTTCGTCCCCCTTCAGATCGCCATCGAGGACATGGACGATCTCCTCGCCCTCTTCGACGACGTCGACCACGCGGACTCCGTTGATCGTGCCGGTGTCGTTGGGCTGGCCACCGCTGGTCGGGTAGAAGGCGGTGCGATCGAGGACGATGCCCTTGGGCGTACGACGCGCCACGCGGGCCGTGAATTCACGAAGGTAGGCGTCGTCCCAGAACAGGCGCTGCGTCATCGGGCGGAGAATCGTAGCAAATTGCCCCCTTGCATACCCTCCCATATGGGATACATTCAGAGTGGAGATAGAGGGGGCGCAGTACGGAGCAGTAAAAAGCACTCCGGTTGCGTCCAGGGTTCTTTCGTAATCGTTCCCGGAGGCTGACGCACACGACCTTGGACCCGGCGGGTCATCGTCTGTTCCCGCCCGGCCCGGGATCCAAGTCCGTCCCGGCGTCGTAATGACCGGAGTGGCTCCATGACGAAGTTCGCCTTTTACCCGCAGGACGTCGCCAATCGGTTCGAACAGTTTGCGGCCGAGTACGCGTTCGAACAAACCGAGCCCACGCCGTGGACACCGCTGCACGGAGCGCTCCGCGATGCGCGCGCGACGTTCGTCACCACCGCGGGCCTGCGCCTCAAGACTCAGCGCGAGTTCGCCGCCGATCGCACCCGCGGCTCCGCCGAATGGCGCGAGATCTCGATGTACGCCGAGAGCGAAGAGTTCGCATTCGACTTCACGAACTACGACCCGACCGCGGCCGAGGAGGACATCAACGTTCTCGCCCCAGTGGATCGTCTCAAGGAGCTCGTCGATCAAGGCGTCCTCGCCGGCGTCGGCGAAACGTTCTTCTCCTTCTTCGGGCTCTGCCAGAAACTGGACGCGCTGAAGGAATCCGCGGCAGCGGTCGCCGAGCGCATGCGCGCGAGCGAGGTGGGCGTGGCGTTCCTGTTCCCCGCCAACCTGGTGTGCAACCAGACGGTCGCGATTCTCTCGCGCGAGCTCGAGCGCGCGGGGATCTCGACGGTGACGCTGACAACGATCAAGGAGGTCACCGCGCAGATCAAGGTGCCGCGCCCGCTCTTCGTCAACTTCCCGTTCGGGCGTACGCTCGGGCCGGCACGAGACACCGATCAGCAGCGCGCGATCATCGGCGACATGGTGCGCGTCCTCAAAACGCACGATCGGCCGGGGCGCATGGTGGATCTCCCCTACGTCTGGAAGGGTGTGATCGAGTAGACCGGCGCTCTCCGGAATTTGCGGTATGCGCCGCGCGTTGCTATAACGGGCCCGCTTTCGGAGGACGATCATGTCGAACCTGCCCGCAACGACCGACGCCACGTTCGCCAAGGATACGGCCGTTCCCAGCGTCGTCGACTTTTGGGGCGACGGCTGAGGCGCCTGCGTGCGTCTCGCTCCCGTGGTGGAGCAGCTCGCCGGTGAGCACAAGGACGTGAAGTTCCTTCAGATCGACGTGCACAACAACTACGACACGGCCGCGCAGTTCGGCATCATGTCGATCCCGCAGCTCATCTTCTTCAAGGGCGGCAAGGAAGTCGCCCGCCTCGTCGGCGCCGTTCCGAAAGGGAAGATCGAAGAGGCCCTCAAGAAGGTGAAGTAGGCGATCGGAATCGGGATCGGGATCATTTCGGGGATTCCGTCGCTTTACTAGCCCCGCCGTCGTGGGTAGCATGGTCGCGTCATGCCGCGCGAAACCTCCATCGGCGGAAGCCGGCGCCTGATCGAGCCCACCGTCTGGACGATCATCCTCAAGGCGCGCGACGAGAAGCAGATGGGCGCCCTCATCGAGCGCTACTGGAAACCCTGCTATTTCTTCATCCGCCGCCGGGGACACGACCAGGAAGACGCGAAAGACCTCGCGCAGGGCTTCTTCACCGACATCATCGAGCGCGACGCCCTCGCCTCGGTCACCAAGTCGAAGGGCCGCTTCCGCAACTTCCTCCTCGCCTGCCTCGACCACTACCTCGCGAACGAATACGACCGCCGCAACGCCAAAAAGCGATCGGCAAAGCTCGTATCGCTCGATTTCGACGGCGCGGAAATTCAACTCGCGGAGACGCGCGTCGACACCCCGGAGCGCGCCTACCGCCGGCAGTGGGCCGTCGCGATCATCGAACGCGCGATGGGGGCGCTCAAGAAGGAGATGGGGCCGCGCTTCCAGGCCCTGCGCGGATTCATCATCGCCGGCCAGCCGGGAACCATCAAGGAAGTCGCCGAGAAGCTCGGTCTCACCGAATCCAACGTCAAGGTCATCATTCACCGCGCCCGCAAGCGCTACAAGGAGCTGCTGCGCCACGAAGTCTCGCGCACCGTCGAGGACTCGCGCGAAGTGGACGAAGAACTCGCGGAAATTTTCAACGCCTTGTCTTGATCGGGATCGGGATTGGGATCGGGATTGGTATGCGCATGGTAAGTTTCTGTAACCGATCCCAACGCGCGCCTTCTCTATGAATACGATGAAGAAGTGTCCCACCTGCGGCATCTCCTACGACGGCGATCTCTGCCCGCAGTGCGTTGCCGTGTTCGCCGCCAAGCAGACCGCCCCGACGGTGCCGCCCTCGCAGCAGGAATCGCCCCTCAAACCCGGCGACATGTTTCACGGCTTCGAGATCATGGAGCTCATCGGACGCGGCGGGATGGGCATGGTCTTCAAGGCGAGACAGCCCACGCTCGACCGCATCGTCGCCCTCAAGATCCTGCCCCAGGCGATGTCGAACGACCCCGACTTCCAGAGCCGCTTCTCGCGCGAGGCGAAGGCCCTCGCCTCCCTCTCGCACGCCAACATCCTCGCCCTCTACGACTTCGGTTTCGAGAAGGGCCTCTTCTTCTTCTCGATGGAGTTCGTCGATGGCCTGAACCTCCGCCAGCTCCAGCGCGAACGCAAGCTGACCCCCGAGGAAGCGATCAAGATCATCCCCAAGCTCTGCGACGCGCTCGAATACGCCCACAGCGAGGGCATCGTCCATCGCGACATCAAGCCCGAGAACATCCTCATCGACAAGAAGGGCCGAGTGAAGATCGCCGACTTCGGCCTCGCGAAGATCACCGGCCAGGACGTCGCCGTCCAGCTCACCCAGACCAACATGGTCATGGGCACCCCGCATTACATGGCCCCCGAACAAATCGAGAATCCCAAGAGCGTAGACCACCGCGCCGACATCTACTCGATGGGCGTCGTCTTCTACGAAATGCTGACGGGCGAACTCCCCATCGGCCGCTTCGAAGTCCCCTCCAAACGCGTGCAGGTCGACGTGCGCCTCGACGAAGTCGTCCTCAAAGCGCTCGAGAAGGATCCCAGCCGCCGCTACCAGAAGGCGAGCGAGGTGCGCGACGCGGTCACCGCGGTGACGTCGGTGTCGAAGAGCGACTCCTACGCGATGACCATGATGACGCCGCAGCCGGCGCGGAAGCCCTCGAAGATCTGGATCCCGGCGACGATCGCGGCGCTCCTGTGCGTGGCACTCGTCGTGATCTTCACGAAGCGCCCCCACGAGCCGAAGCAGCCCATACAGCCCGAGACGCCGAACACGACCGCGAGTGTCGCGCCTCCGCCGAAGAGAGTCTCCCTCGACAAGTTCCATTTCAGCAGCAATGAAACGCCGGCAGGCCGCACCACCCTCACGATCGATCCCAAGCGCCCGCCGGCGTGGCCGCGCAACCCCTTCCCCGCCAAGTCGTCCGAAGAGCGCGCCCAGTTCGTGAAGTCCCTCGACGAACTCGACGTCACGAACGTCGCGCAGGACGACATCGTGGAGGGGTACCTCTGCGTCTGGTGGGGCCTGCATCTTGTCGCGATCGAATCCCCGATCGCCGAGCGGATCGAGCGCGACGTGCGCGCGCCGGACCGCGCCGACAGCCCCGCGAAGGTCCGCGCCTGGCAGGTCCACATCTGGACGTGGCGGCAGGGCAACACGCTCTGCTGGATCAAGGCGGGCCAGACGTCGCGCGACGCCTTCGACGAAATCGTGAAGAAGGTGCAGCAGAGCCTCGGCATCCCGGTCGAGGAGGCCGAACTCCCCGCCCGTTCGTTCCGCCTCGACAAGGGAGACCTGCCCGACCAACACGTCTTCGCGGAAGCGTGGGGCGGCGACGTCAAGCTGCCGATCGACGGCGACACGGAGCAGGACAAGCGCGCGGTTCTCGCGCGCTTCCGGAACCTCCACGACATTCCACTGTCCTCGGTGAAGTCGGTCTATTGCACGGGCGCGGAGCGCCGATCGGCGGATGCCGGCATCTTCGTCACGGCGATCGAGTTCAACGACCGGGCGAAGTGCGACTCGCTGGAAGCGGCGCTGCGCGCGACGCCGAATTGGCAGGAGGCGCGCAAGATGGAGGTGCTGCGGCGCGGTCGCACGCTGTGCGTGCTCACGCTGCACACGAGCGACTTCGGTCCCTTCGAGAAACTGGCGATCCGCATGCGGCCGTGGTTCGGCTACGAGGACGTCACGTTCCACACGATCCTCCCCCGCGAGTTCGAGCTGCCCGGCGGCGCCAAGTACGAGAAGACGTTCACCGACGCGCGCGCGGTCATCGACGAGCTGGGCCTCGACGGGATCCGCGCGTCCGACCTCGTCCACGCTTTCTACGGCAAGATCAAGGGCGGCGGCGCGATCCTCCTGCTGGAGTTGAAGGAGCAGCGCGTCGCGTGGGAGCTGGAGAGCGAGTTGAAAAAGCGTTTCGAGGACAAGACCAAGGGCACCGCCATGCACAAGGACGGCTGGGTCTGCATGGTCGAGGCGGGGGACGAGGGCGACCTCCTGACCCTCGAAAACCGCATGCGCGAAAAGTTCGGCTGGGACGCCAAGACCCGATAATCCCGCTCCGCGCTGCACCACGGTCCCCAGGCCTGGCGTCCGATGGACATGGCGCAGCGCACGGTCACCACGCGACGAGCGACGGCCTCGCCTCCGAAATCGCGAACGGGGCTCATCGTCGGAGGCGCACTCGGCCTGCTGGTGATTGTCGGGGCGATCATCGTGTTCCTCAAGCCGTCCGATCCGCAGATCCTCATCGACGAGTTCGCCTCGCGGATCAAGGATGCGGAAGCACTGGGTGAAGTCGAACGCGACGAAGCCTTCCACCGGCTGCTCGATGACACGACGTACCAGTCATGCGCCCGCCTGCGCGCGCAGCTGACGAAGCGGCACGCGCAGACGCACGATCACGCGCAGCTGGAGAAGGAGGCGCGCCGCGAATGCGCTTCGTTCATCGACGAAGCGAATCGGCTTACCGACGACGCGCTTCGCAAGCGCGCTGTCGAGATCCATGACCGCGCCCGCGCATTCATCTCGCGATATGCAACGACGTCCGTCGAGCCGGCGCTTCGCGAGATCGCTGCGCGTGCCGAGGGCCTGCTCCCGCCGCCGCGCAAATGGCCAGGAGAATGGGTTCAGTTCACGCGCGACGTCGACAACGCCGCCGACTTTGCCAGGGCGTTCACGCTGATTGCGGAGTTCGCCACGCGCCACCGCGAGGCGGAAGACTCGATGCTCAAGAGTCAGCTGGACGAAGTTCGATTGACCAAGCGGAACAGCGCGCAGGCGCACGTGAACAATCTGATCGCCCGCGCGCGGGAACTGGTCAAGACGGGCAAGCGCAGCGAAGCGGTTCAGCTGCTCGCGTCCGCGCTCCCCGGCCTCGATCACCCCGCGATCCAGTCCCTCAAGGCCCAAGTCGAGGGCTACCTGCGCGAGCTTCGTTCCTGATCGGGATCGGGATTGGGATCGGGATGCGTGGTTCGTGGTTAGTGGTCGTCCGCCGCGTGGAACATCACTCCCAGCAGCGCGCCAAGACAAGCCGAGTAGAAGGCGGCGTGGAAGACGTAAACGAATCCCGCGACCCCACGCTTGTCAGACCCGAACGTGAACGTGATCCACAGACCCAGCGCCATGGTAATCGCCGCGTAAACGAGGCCGTACCCGACCACCCGCTTGACCGCGGATCCGTTGCTCGTGCTCGTGCCTTCACTCATAGGAGGGAGAATACAGGAGACGGGAGACAGGAGACAAAAGAAAAAGTGCTTCGGAAGCACACGGGAGAGAATGCGAAGCGCCGCTTGATTCTGTCTCCTGCATCCTGTCTACGCGCTGATCGATGGACACATTTTGGACACCTGGGTCCCGCGGCAACCGGGCCGGCCTCTCCGGCCCGCCGCACAGGACGGCACCACGAACACAAGTGCCTGCACTGAGCGAGGTTGCGCAGCGCAACTGAGTCGAAGTGGTCCCGGGGGGCGGATTCGAACCGCCAGCCTACGGCTTATGAAACCGCCGCTCTAACCGTTGAGCTACCCCGAGCTACAGCGCAGGGCGAATCATAAGTCGACGACGGAATGACGTCAACGGCGCGGCGACTCGAGAGTGACCTGTGACCTGCGACTACTTGAGGTTCCCTTCCATATTCGCCATCCGGTTCGCCATCCAGAAGGCGATCTTCCCTGTCAGCTCTTCCTTCGGATAGTTGATCTTCTCCGGATCGTCGCGCTCCGTGTGATAGTCCCCGTGCAGTCCCCCGGTGAAGAACGTCGCGGGCACCCCCACCTGCATGAAACTCCAGTGGTCGCTCCGCTGCATCAACTGCTGATCTTCCACGTACTTCCAGTCGAACTGCAGCCCGAACGTCTTCTCCGCATCCTCCATCAACTTCACGAGCTTGGGATACTTCGGCTCCGCCTGCACCCCCTGCCCATTGCGCTCCACACCGACCTTGATGTCCTTCACGTCGTTGCGCCCGATCATGTCGAGATTCAGCATCCCCACGACCGAGTCCACCCGCACGGTCGGCGACCCGCACCACGCCTTCGACCCATTCAGCCCACGCTCCTCCGCGTCGAACCACATGAGAAGGATCGACCGCTTGAACTTCGTCATCACGACCGACTCCGCCACGTCCAGCAGCGTGCTCGTTCCCGAGCCGTTGTCGTCCGCTCCGTTGTGGATCTGCCCCGCTTTCCCCCCGTTGCTCCCCCACTTGCCGTAGCCGACGTGATCGTAGTGCGCGCCGATGACGACGTACTCCTCCTTGAGCTTCTCGTCGCTCCCGCGCCACAGCGCGAGAATGTTCTTCTGCCCCTTCCCCACCGGCCCCTTGTACGCGACCGACAGCTTGCACGGCCGCGACACCCTGAAACTCTTCTGGAACCCCTTGTCGATGTCCGCCTGCAGGTCCTTGACGGGCTTCGTCGCCGCCGCCTTCGCGAGCGCATCCGCGCACGCGCGCGTCACATACACGACCGGCAGCTTGCACGTCGCCAGCCGCGCGTCCGCCGGCCACTGGAACTCCTCGAACTTCGGCAGCCCCGGCTCATCGTGATTGAGCGGATCCATTACGATCATCACCGCGATCGCACCGTGCTCCTCGGCATTGGCGATCTTGTACTTCCAGTCCGAATACTTCGTCGGCTTGTCGCCGTTCCACGCGCTCGCCGCATCCTTCTCTTGCGGCTCGTGGTCGAGCACGAGGACGATGCAGTCCTTCACCTTCAGGTTCTTGTAGTCGTCGTGGGTGTACTCCGGCGCCGTGATCCCGTACCCGGCGAAGACGATCTCCCCCTGCGCCACCCCGGCGCGGCACGTCCGCATCGGCACGAACGCTTCGTTCAACTTGTAGACCTCGCTGTCCTTCAGCGACTTGTCGCGGAAGATCTTCAGATAGTTCGACTCGTTCATGTCGCCGAACGTGATGCTCCCCGTCAGCCCCTGGAACCACGACCCGTCCTGCCCGCCGGGCTCGAACCCCAGCTTCGCGAGGTGATCAACTATGTACATCGCCGCCTTGTGCCCACCCTCGGCGCCCGATTCGCGACCCTCGTACGCGTCGCTCGCGAGGATCATCTGGTGCTTCTGGATGTCCCCGGCCCTGATGGCCTTGAGCGCCTTGTCGAAATCGTCCGCGTGGACCGTGCCCGCGATAACGACAAGCGCGGCGAGCAAAACAAACGTGCGCATGCGATGGCCTCCCGTGACTCCCGCTCGGCGACTACCTACAATACACGCCCTGAATGATTTGCGTCTTGCGCAACCTCCCGGCGGCACTCCTTCTTATGAAGAGTAAGTGATGCCAGAGTCACAATCCACCGTCCCCCCGGCAGCCGATCCTCCCAACCCGTCGGGGGCGAGCGAGCACACCGGTCGCACCACCCGCCAGTGCAACACCTGCGGGATGTTGTACGATGCCGAGCTCTGCCCCAAGTGCATCTCGAAATTCGCGCAGGCCTCGGGCGATCCCAACCTCCCCGACCGGCCGTTCGGCGACAAAATCGGCCGCTACCTCCTCGAGAAGGAGCTCGGCGCGGGAGGCTCCGGCGTCGTCTGGCTCGCGAAGGACCCGACCCTCAACCGCTCCGTCGCGCTGAAAATCCTGTCGGGCGCCTCGAAAGATGACGTTGCGCGATTCGAACGCGAGGCCACGACCGCAGCGGCGCTGCAGCACCCGAACATCGCGCCGGTGTTCGAAGTCGGCACGCATGAAAACCGCCCGTTCATCGCCATGCAGTACGTCTCCGGACACTCGCTCGATTATCTCGTCCGGCACAAGCGCGTCGCCCCGCGCGACGCCGCGTCGTACATCCGCGACGCCTCGCGCGCCGTCCACTACGCCCATCAGAGCGGGATCATCCACCGCGATCTCAAGCCGCAGAACATCATGGTTCAACCGGCGGCGGGCAGCGAAGCGTGGCGCGTCTACGTCATGGACTTCGGCCTCGCGCGAAAGACCGACGTCCAGAGCTCGATCTCCGTCACGGGCATGCTCCTCGGCACGCCGGCGTACATGTCGCCCGAGCAGGCGCGCGGCAGCGACCAGATCGACCAGCGGAGCGACATCTACGGCCTCGGCGCAACGCTTTACGCGCTCGTGACAGGACGTCCTCCCCATGAGGGACTCACGCCGTTGGAAATCGTCCTCAAGGCGGCCGAGGGAGACGTGGTGAGGCCGCGCATGGTCCGGCCCGACCTGCATCCCGACCTCGAGACGATCATCGAGACCGCGATGGCCCGCGAGCCCGAGCGTCGATACCCGACCGCCGCCGAGCTGGCCGCCGACCTCCAACGCTTCCTCGACAGCGAGCCGATCAAGGCGCGTCCCGCGAGCATCTTCTACACGCTCAAGCTGCGCGTGAAGCGGCATCCGGCCATGTTGGGCACGGCCGCGCTTGTTCTCATCGCGGTCGCGCTCGCCGCCGCCCTCCTCCTCCTGAAGGTGCGCGACAGGAACGCCAGCGACGAGTTGATGGCGCAAGCCTCCGCGTCCTGGAAGGAGAACAAGTGGAGCGAGGCGAAGCTGCTCTACGAACAATTTGGACGCCGCTTCGGGCACACGCCCGTCACGAGCGGGCGCCTCGCCGATTGCGAGAAGCGGCTCGCGCGCGCGGCCGCACTGAAGACGGCCGCCGACGAGGCGGTGAAGCACGGCGTGGTGCTCGACGACGTGATCCAGCAGTTCGCGCAGCGGACGTGGGACCCGGACAAATTGTGGAAGCTGGCCGCGCTCTCCGCCGACGCGCTGGACACGCTGGCGCGTTCGCACCCGGACACGCCGGAGATCCTCTACCAGCGCGCGCGGGCGAGCCGCTTGCTTCATCGTCTCGAGCCGGCCCGTGCCGACATCGACCGCCTGATCGAACTCGACCCGACGCACCGCCCCGCGCGCATCGAGCGCGTGCGCATCCTGCTCAACCAGATGTACACGCGCCGCTCGTTCTCCATCGGCGAGCCGATGAACCAGTTCATCCGCCAGCTGTGCGCCGTCGCGGCGAAGGACGCCGAGGTCATCGAGAAGGCCACCGGCATCCTGCACCCGCAGGCGCGCATCGACCTCAGCAGCCTCCACGGCATGCTGATGTACTTCGCGGAGAAGCAGTACACCGAGGCGCGCCGCCACATGGAGAACCTCGCGAACGAGACGCGCTCGCCCGACGTCATCCTCTGGTACGCCGCGATGGACCTCAGCCGCGAGCAGACTCGGTCGCTCATCGAAACCGTCGTGCGCGAATGGCCGATGCACGCGCGCGGACAGTGCGCGCGGGGCATGCTGGCCAAGGAAATCGAGGATCCCACGGTAGCCATCGCCGCCTTCACCGAGGCGATCCGCCTCGACCCCTACGATCCTCTCCCCTGGGGCCAGCGCGGCGCGCGTCGCTACATGGCCGACGAGGACGAGGAGGCGGAAAAGGACATCCGCAAGGCGATCGAGCTCGATCCGCACCAGCCGACGTCCTGGTACAACCTGAGCGTCGCGCGGCTCGATCAGGGCGATCGCGCGCAGGCACTGGAGTACATCGACCGCGCGATCGAAATCGATCCGGGCCTCGCCAAGCGGCATTCATGGCGCGCGCTCATATTCGAGGAACGGCAGGACTATCGCAATGCCATCCCGTCGCTCTCGAAGGCGATCGAGCTCGACGGCGAGACGCAGGAACTGTTGATGCGGCGCGCATCCGCTCAGCTGTACACGGGACGGCTTGACGAGGCCGCGAGCGACGTCGAGAAGGCGATCGCGATCGACCCGGACAACTGGGAACCGTACGTCATTCGCGCCGACCTGATGTGGGCGCTGAAGCGGCTCGATGCGGCGCGCGCGAACTTCGAGCTCGCCTGCGAGAAGGGTGCGAAGCGTCCGACCAAGTCGCTGATGGCGCGCGCGTCCTTCATCATCGATCGCGGCGAATTCGCGCAGGCGCTGAACGACATGACGTATGGCTGCCAGATCTCGCCCACGTATGCTGCGGTGTTCGTACGCCGCGCCGAAGTGCTGCGCGCGATGGGCAAATACGACGGCGCGCTGGCCGATCTCGACATCGCCCTCGGGATCTCGCCGCAGGACGGCGAAGTTCTGGCGGCGCGCGGCCTGACGCTCATCGCCCTCGGCCGCGTGGCGGACGGTGTGCAGGAGATCGACGCGTCGCTCAAGGCGGATCCGGACAATCAATACGGTTGCACCGCGAAGGCTCTGTACCACGAGTCGCGGCAGGAGTTCGCGGAGGCGGTCGCGATGCTGCAGAAGGGCCTCGAGCGGTCGTCGCGGATGCGTTTCAAGATGCTCGACCTGCAGGCGGCGTGCAAAAAGAAGCTGGGTCCGTGATGCGGTTCGAGGTTCTGCATCGCAAGGGACGAGCCCGCACGGGAAGACTGGAGACCGCGCACGGCGCGATCGAGACGCCGGTCTTCATGCCGGTGGGGACGCGCGCGGCGGTGAAGTCGCTGCACCCCGCGCAGCTCGAGGCGGCGGGGGCGGAGATCATCCTCGGCAACACGTACCACTTGTCGCTTCGGCCGGGGGAGGATCTCGTCGCGAAGATGGGGGGCCTGCACGCGTTCATGGCGTGGAAGCGCCCGATCCTCACGGACAGCGGCGGGTACCAGGTCTTCAGCCTCGCGAAGCTGCGCAAGATGAGCGACGACGGGGTGGAGTTCGCGTCGCATCTCGACGGGAGCCCACAATTTTTGACGCCGGAGCGCGCGATCGAGATCCAGCGGAAGCTGGGGAGCGACATCATGATGCCGCTCGACGAGCCGGCGTCGTGGCCGTGCGATGAGGCAAGGGTCGAAGCGGCGATGGTGAGAACGCATCTCTGGCTCAAACGCAGCATAGGCCCGTCGAATCTCTTCGGCATCGTGCAGGGAGGAATGTCACCAAAGCTGCGGCGTGCGTCGGTCGACGCGGTCTGTTCGCACAGCTTGCCGGGCTACGCGATCGGGGGTCTATCGATCGGCGAGCCGGCGGAGAAGATGTACGAGATCGTCGATCTGACGACGTCGCTGCTGCCGGAGGACAAGCCGCGCTACCTGATGGGCGTCGGGACGCCGGCGGACATCGCACGCGCTGTTGCGCTCGGGATCGATATGTTCGATTGCGTCCTCCCGACGCGAATGGGTCGCACGGGAACCGCCTTCACAAGCGAGGGGATGATCAAGATCCGCAACGCGCAGTGGGCGGAGGATCCCAAGCCTCTCGACCCGCAGTGCAAGTGCCCCTGTTGCGCGACGTTCTCACGCGCCTATCTCAGGCACTGCTTCAGCGTCGACGAGATGCTCGGCCTCTCGATGCTGTCGCTCCACAACGTGACGTACTATGTCGCGCTGATGCGGCGGTTGCGGGACGCGATCCGCGACGGGTCTCTGGAGTCGCTGGTCAAGACCGAGTCTGAGCGGTGTCCGCCGCTGGCGTCGAGACGGGGTGTGGACAGTGATGAGTGACGAGTAGCGCCTCCGTACTCAGAACTCGTCACCCATCACTCAGAACTCCCCGGCGGCGGTTCAGCTTGCGAGGGAGGGATTGTCTTCTTCGACTCCGTCGAACACGCGCCGGTCATTCACGTAAAGATTCCCATCCGCGGCAGGATCCAGAGTCGCACCGCGACGCAGAAGGCGATCGCGCAGACGACCCAGATCCATTCCATCGTCTATGTAACGCGCTGCCGGCGGCAATTCATCCAAGGAGGCCTAGCAAAATCGATCCAGGGATTGGCTTGGGGCATGAACAGCCTGAACAACGAAGTCCTGCAAGGCACGACGCGCCTCGTCGGCTTTCATTCCGCGAGTACGCTCGAGGAACGCACGCACTTCACTGACCCACTCGTCCGAAATCAGATGGCCCACCGCTTCAGCCACGATTTCGCGCCGCTTGTCCGCCACGGCGTGCAGGTACTGCCAAGCAAGCAAGTCTTCGACCGTCTTTCCCGCGGCGGTCACGACCATAGCAGAATCATAGCACGTCACTCCGTGTCGGTCCCCCAGGGAGCGGACCTTTACAAGCGCCCGCTCCCCCAGGAACTTACTGCACTAGGTGCCGGTAGCCGCCGGCGGGGAGGATTCCTCCTCGGCCCGCTTCGGCTTCGGCCCGCGACGGAAGAAGGCATCCACCTTCTTCCGGTCGCCCGGGTAGAGCTTGATCAGCTCCCCCTGGATCACGTCGTACGTCTCGCGCCAGCGGTCGCGTTCGACCTTCTCGGCGGCGTACGTCTCGACGTGGAACTGCCGCGCCTTCTGCCAGAACGCGATCGCCGTTTCCAGCTTCGCGCGCTGCCCGGCCACGAGCGGACTCCACGCCTTGACGGACGCGACGTCGGTCGAGGCGACCATCACAGCCTCCAGCCGCTTCACGATGTCGAGCTTCCGCACCGGCGAAAGCGCGGCATGATCGCTGACCGGGACCGGGAAGAGCCGCTTGAAGGCCTCGCTCGTCCGGTCGCGATTTACATCCGCGAGAACGGAGAGCTCGACCTTCATGAGCAGCCGGTCCATATCGAACGAGGCGTCATCGCGCGAAGCGAGAGCCAGATGGACCGCCCGCTGCGCCCTGCGCTCGCGATGATTCGCGGCGAAGAGGGCATGCTGGGCCTTCTCAAACACACCGAAGAGGCCCATCGTCTCAGCCCGAGCACTCAGCTTGGCCTCGAGATAGACCCCGTACGTATCCATGAGCCTCTCACTCGAGAGGGTCTTTTCCGGTTTGTACATAAAACACACTTACCTTTCAGTTGAAATCACGTGCCCGCGACGACGAAATGCCGTCGGGGGCGTCTGGATCCTCCCGTCGACCGCAACATGCGGGCGCCGGGCACTGCGAAAGAACGCCGTTGATTCCCGACGCAGCGTCCTCAGCCTTCCCCGGTCCACGTCGGGATTCCGATATGGGAGGACGCTCCAGCTTCCTCCCGTATCGGGTTCCCGATGCGGGAGGAGGTGAAAGCCGGAGTGGCATATCGGGTTTCCGATACCGGAGGAAACTCCAGCCTCCTCCCATGTCGGATTTCCGATGCCGGAGGAAGCCCGAGCCAGGACCCATATCGGATTTCCGATATGACTCGCCGGCTCAGCCGGGATGCCGTATCGGATTTCCGATACGGGAGGAAGCTCCAGCGCCCTCCCACATCGGATTTCCGATGCAGGAGGACGCCCGGGCGAGCAGTCGTATCGGATTTCCGATGCGCCTCCTCGCTGCGGCGACCTCCCGTATCGGATAGTTCGTTCGTCCTCATATCCAGTACCTCCGGAAAAAGGGCGAATACCGGACGCACAATCGGCGCGGCATCGACAGAAAGTTGAAAAAGTCGGCGGGTGCCGGCGGCAGCGAGGGGGCTCTTCGATTTGCGGATGGTGCTCATACCTATTCCCTGCCCAAAAAGGCGCGGAACTTAGCAGCGAAAATGGAGACTCGCGGAAGAAAGTTGGAAAAGTCCGGCTCGAAGCCGGCTTCGGCGGATCGCGTCAGGTTGTTTCGATCGGTCGTCATACTGCTAACTCGTAAGAAATTTCCGAGATGACCGTCGAAATGACGAACGGGGGGAGCGGAAAGTTGAAATAGTTCGCGGCGGGTGTCGTCGTCGGCGCGCGACCGGTGGGTGAGTGTGGTGTTCATACCTACTAACCCGTAAGAAAGTCCAAAAAGGGGATCGAGAATCGGTCGCGGAATTGCAGAAAGGTGAAATAGGTTTTGTGCGACGCGGGCCGTCCGGCAAGTCGAAGTCGGTCTCATACTCCCTTAGGTAAGGTTTCAGCCCGACTCCTAAAAAAATCGGCCGCGAAATCGTGCGACCGGAACCGCTTGGCGCGCAATCCGATGCACGGCGGCCGGACCCTCCGCCGCGTCACGACTCCCGATGCCCACGGTCTAACCGGCAGAATGGGCGCTCTGCTGATCCTGTGGCTGCTCCTGGTGCTGGCGCTGTCGTTCGCGCTGCACATCATCGCGCTGCGCGCGGAAAGCCTGTGGCGTTGCAATCCGCCCCGCACGCCCCCCTCCAACACCGGCATCCGCTTCCTCGCGACGGAGGAAACCGCGGGCTCGTGCCAGGTCTGCGGCAAGTCGCTCGATAGCGACGTCGTAACCTGCGTCCGCTGCCGCACACCGCACCACGCCGACTGCTTCCGCTGGACCGGCGTCTGCTCGACGTTTGCATGCCGCTCCCACGCGTACCGGACCGCCGACGGCTCGCGCATCACGACGCCGGAGAAGCGCCAGACGCCCGACGAATGGCTCGACGCCGAACGCGCGCGCGACCATCGCGAATCGGGGGGACGACGACCCGCCGCGTGATAGCCTGACGACGTGATCCGTTGCAGCGCGCTCCTGCTGGAGCTCGTCGCGTGCAATCGCAGCGTCGCTCCCGTCGTGGCGACTACAAGCCCGTTCGACGGCACGAAAGCCGGCGACGCGCGCGTCATCGGCGGCGTGAAGGTCCGCTGGTGCCCGTCGGGGCGCTTTACGATGGGGAGCCCCGCGACCGAACCCGAGCGCCGCCCCGGCGAGGATCAGGTCGACGTGACGCTCACAAAGGGCTTCTGGATCGCGCAGTTCGAAACGACGCAGTCGGAATGGAAGCGCGTCGTCGGCGACTTCCCCGGCCAATACACGGCGGGCAAGGGGGACGACTTCCCCATCTACGACATCACATTCGCGCAAGCGGAGGAGTTCTGCCGCAGGCTCACGACGATCGCACGCGATGCGAAGGAGCTCCCTCCCGACTGGGAGATCCGGCTGCCGACCGAGGCTCAGTGGGAGTACGCCTGTCGCGCCGGCACGACGACGGCGACGTCCTTCGGCGACAGCCTCAGCAGTACGCAGGCGAACTTCGAGGGGAAACCCTACAACGGCGGCGCGCCGGGCCCGTCGCTCAAGCGCACGTGTCCCGTCGGCAGCTACCCCGCCAACCCGTGGGGCCTGCACGATATGCACGGAAACGTCTTCGAGTGGTGCCGCGACTGGTCGCATTCGACTCTGCCGGGGGGCGTGGACCCGGACCTCCACGACCAGCCCGCGCGATCACGACGTCGCCGCGGCGGCTGCTACGCGGATGAGGGTTGGCCCTGCCGCTCCGCGTTCCGGTTGTAGTTCGAGCCGGAGCGCCACCACGATCACATCGGATTCAGAGTCGTCGCAGTGCGTCCGTGAGGAAGCCGAGTCTTCAGAGCCGGATCAACACCGAGTCAACCGAGGAAACCGAGAGGACATGGGGGGGAGTGATTCACCCCCCTCAGCTGCCTCGGTTCACTCGGTGTTGTTCGCTCTGCGCTCGCAAGAGCGTGACAGGCAACGATCTGGATGTGAAACGGTGGCGACTCCACTCGCCCCAATGCAAATTCCGCATCTCCCCCTCACCCGCACTTCTGCGGTCTCTCCGCATCCGCTTCTGCGCCCTCGGCGTTAAGCCGTTCTACTCGTCCCCGACCTCGTACCCCACCTTCGTCACCTCATAGAGCGCCGGATCCAGTTCCTCAACATACCGACTCGCCTTCTGGATCACCCCCATCATCCCCCGCTCCGTCCCCACCGTCGGATGGACGAGGAACAGCTGGTCCTTCGCGCGCGTGCACATCACGTAGAAAAGCCGGCGCTCCTCCTCCTCCCCGTCGGCCTCCCGCAGCGCCCGGCCGTCCGGCAGCTTGCCCTCGACCAGCCACAACCCGAACACCGCGCGCCACTCGAGCCCCTTCGCCTGGTGCACCGTCGAGAGGATCACGACGTCCGCGTCCTCGCCTCCCTGGATCGCCTCCTGCCCGGCGATGTTGAGCGTCAACGCCAGCTCCGACAGCAACTCCTGAACGTCGGCGTAGCGTACCGCGAAGTCCGCCATGCGACGCACGTCGTCGGCTCGGTTCGACCAGTTCGCGAAGGTCGTCTCCAGGTAGAGCTCGTACCCGCCGTCGAGCACCTGCTGGATCATCTCGCCGGGGACGCGCCGCATCTCGGGCGTGGCGATCTTCATCAGCACGCCCGCCAGTGCGCGCCAGCTCTCACGCGCCCCCCTCGGCACCGCCTTCTCGATCGCGTCCGCCCCTCCGATCACCGCCGCGAGCGGCTCCTGCTGCGTCGCGATCGCGCGCCAGATCTTGTCGGCGACGGCGTTGCCCACCCTCGGGTAGAGCTTCGCGATGCGCTTCCACGCGAACTCGTCGAGCGGATTCGCGATGACGCGCAGATACGCCGCCACGTCCTTGATGTGCGCCTGCTCGAAGAAGCGCAGGCCCGAGCGGACGATGAACGGTATGCCGCGCTGCGTCAGCTCCATCTGGAGCTCCATCGAGTGCCAGTGCGCCCTATAGAGGATCGCGATGTCGCGCCAGTCCATCCCCTCGTCGCGCAGCTCCATCATCCGCTGGGCGACGTAGCGCGACTGCTCGCTCGCGTCGCCGCACACCACGCGCTCCGGCAGCACCCCCTTCGCGCGATGCCCGTGCAGCGTCTTCTCGAATTGTCGCTTGTTGTTCGCGATGCTGTCGTTCGCGAGCGCGAGAATCTCCGGCGTCGAGCGGTAGTTGGTCTCGAGCTTGAACATCCGCGTCGACGGGAACCGCTTCGGGAAGTCGATGATGTTCCCGAAGTGCGCGCCGCGGAATGAGTAGATCGACTGCGCGTCGTCGCCGACGACCATGAGGTTGCCGTCGGGACCCGCGATCATCTCGCAGATCGCCGACTGGATTCGATTCGTATCCTGGTACTCGTCGACCAGCACGTACCTCCACCTCGCGTTCGCCGCTTCGCGCACATCGTCGTGCTTGCGCAGCACGTCGCGCCAGAAGACGAGCAGGTCGTCGAAGTCGACGGCGTTCATCTCGCGCTTGCGATGAGCGTACGCGTTGCACGCGCGGATGATCTCGTCGGCGATCTCGAAAAGCGCCGGGAACTTCTGCGAGAGGACGCGGGCGAGCGGCGTCTCCGTGTTGAGTGCGTAGCTGTTGAGCTCGATGAGCAGGTCCGCCTTCGGAGCCTTCCGTTCGTCGGACGCGGAGATGCGTCCCGAAATGATGTCCGCCATGATGTCGGCGGCGTCCTCGCGGTCGAGGATCGTGAAGTTGGGGCGCAGGCCGACGAGTTCCGCGTACCGGCGCAGCGCGATGTTGGCGACGTGATGGAATGTGCCGCCGAGAAGGCGCAGGTCCGAGCCGAGCAACATTTGCACGCGGCGAAGCATTTCACGCGCGGCCTTGTTCGTGAACGTGAGGAGCATGATCTGCTCCGCGGGCACGCCGCACTCTACGAGCCGCGCGACGCGATACGTCAGCGTGCGCGTCTTGCCGGAGCCGGCCCCGGCGATGACGAGCATCGGACCGTCGCCCGCGAGAACGACGTCCAGTTGCTGCGCGTTGAGGTCCTGTTCGTAGTTGATGCGGAAAGCCGCGTTGTTCTCAGGCGGGCGCAGCGTGTATTTCTTCACGCAGGCATTCTAGCGAACGACGTGCCGCGTGAGGACACTGCGACGCGCAATCCCGATCCCAATCCCGATCCCGATCCGGACGGACCATCAGCTCTTCCACGTGTTTCCGCGCCCACTTGGATGCGCTGTACAGTCGCAGCTGATCGGGATCGGGATTGGGATCGGGATTTGGGTGGGGATTGGGATCCGCCGCTACGTTGTGGCTGCGGGCGGCGGGGTGGCCGGTGCGGCTGCGGGAGCGGGGTGGTTCTTCTTATCTTTCTCGATCAGCCGGCCCAGCTTCTTGAGGCGCTTGTTGAGCGACTTCGACTTCTTGCGCAGGGAGTGCACGTACGGGTCGCCCTGGGTCTTCTTGGCGCCCTTCGTCATATCGCTTACGAGCTTGCCGATGACGTCGAGCCGCTTCTGCGTCTGCTTCTGCCGCTCCTCGAGCGTGTACTTCGTCTGGAGCGCGTCGCGGCGCTGCGCGCGCTTGAGCTGCTTGCGCAACGCGCGCGCCTGCATGTCCTTCCTGGGTTCCTTGTTCGAGGCGATCTGCTTCGAGAGCTTCTCTTTCAGCTCGCCGATCGTTTTCTTCAGGTCTACCTTCTTCTCAGTCATGGGCGGGAAAGTTTATGCGTCACCGCGCGACGGGTCAAGCAGAATTGCGCACCGATATATACTGGGAGGCGAATGGACGACCCAGGGAACCGCGCCGGCGAATCGACGCGCCCCACGCTGCCCATGCGCTCCATCGCGCCGCGGGAGGTGGCCGATGCGCCCGCGGACGCGCGCTACGGAAAATACGTGCGCGTGACCCGCATCGGCGCGGGGGCGATGGGCGAGGTTTGGCGGGCGTGGGACGTCGAGCTCGGCCGCTGGGTCGCCCTCAAGTTCCTCAAGGGGGGCGACGACGTCGAACTCGCGCGCTTCGAGCGCGAAGCGCAGACCGCCGGCAACCTGTCGCATCCCAACATCGCCGCGATCCACGAGGTCGGCGCGACGAACGGTCGGCACTGGATCGCGATGCAGTACATCGAGGGCGAAACGCTTTCGAAGTTTCCCCGCACCGACGTGCGCCTCCTCGTGCGGCTCGTCCGAGACGCGGCGCGGGCCGTCTCCTACGCGCACAGCCAGGGCATCGTGCATCGCGACCTCAAGCCGGACAACCTGATGGTGA
>CAYXVY010000342.1:0-14748 GCA_964468745.1 uncultured Planctomycetales bacterium
CGCGTCGGCCGCGCCGATGACCGCCTCTTCGGCGGCGCTACTGTTCGGGAAGCGCCGCCAGACGAGCAGGAAGGCCTCCGCGGTAGACTCCGCCCGCGCCTGATCGAGGAGCTTTCGGGCCTCGGATTCGAACTTCCGGTACGGATCGCGCCCGGCCTCTAGAAGGATCGCCGCGATCGACAGTCTCGCCGTCTCCGCCACGCGCGTCCCGCCGACGAGATCCTCTCCGTGCTCGGTGATGAGCCGCTGCATTTCTCCGATCGCGGCCTCGTTGTCTTTCGCGCGCGCGTGCGCCGACGCGAGCCGGGAGGCGGCTTCGACCTCCGCCTCGAGATCCGGCGCGATCTCCCGCGCCCGCAGGAACGCCGCTCTCGCCTTCGCCGGATCGCTGCCCAGGAGGGCGCGGCGGCCCGTTTCCATCGAAAGCCCGTAGAGGCGGCGGCGCGCGGCGCGGGCGAGACGCTCGTCGGACGCACGGCCGGACGTCGACGTCAGGTCGATCACCTTCGCGAACAGCTCCGCCGCCTGTGTTTCGCGATCGGACTGCAGGAGGCGCAGCGCCGAGCGGTAGATGAGCGGCGCGTTGTTCGGGTTCTTCGCCAGCGCCGCGGCGATCTCCGCCTCGCGATCGCGGCGCTCGAAGCACGCGTCGACCCACGCATTGCCGGTGAGGACGATCGTGCCCTCGGCGACGGTGACGTTGCCTCCCTCCCCGCGGCCTCCGGGCCAGCGGGTGAACTGCCGCTTGGCCGAGCGCAGGTCCACGCGGTAGAGCCCCTCGGTGGTCGGGAAGTACACGGCGTCGAGTGCGATCGCGGCACGCCCTGCCCCCGTGCCCTCCTCGGGCTCGTACGTCCCCGTCAGTTTTCCGCCCTTGGAGACGTCGTACCACTCCAGCTTCTCGCCGCTGACGACGAGGAGTTCGCCGCTCACGCCGACCAGCTGCCGCAGGGGGTCGCCCCTCGTGCGCTGCCAGCGCTTGCGGCCGCTCCGGGCGTCGAGCGAATAGAGCGTGCGCGAGTCGGTGGGCGCGCAGAATACCTGGCCGTGCGAGACGAGGGGCGCGCTGTTGCACCACTCGAGCGGATTGCGGCGGATCTGCACGCTGCGCGTCGGGTCTACCTTGAGCTGCTCGTAACGGTGCACCCAGCGGAGGCGGCCCGTCCGGCGGTCCAGCGCGGCGAACGCGCCGTGGTTCGTTCCGTAGTAGACGGAGTCCACGTCCAGGGCGACGCCGCTGCCGACCGATTCGCGCGTCGAGTTCCCGAAGAGGTTGATCTCGGTGCCGCCCGACGCGACGAACGTCTGCCAGATCACGCGTCCCGTCGCGGCGTCGATGCAGAGAACGTAGTGCTCGAACGGATCGGTGTTCTTCAGCTGGCGGATGGCGCCGACGTAGAGCCGGCCGTCCTCGGGCGTGGGCGCGGTCGGGAACGACAGGCCTTCGACCATGTCCTTCGTGTCCGATACGCCCCCGAGGCGCCACACGATGCGCCCGCCCGTGGCGTCGAAACAGAAGAGCGCGCGTTTCGGGAACGGCAGCTTGACGTGGATGTACTGCATGCGCGTCTCGGTGCGACCGAGCGCGGTGATGAGCGTCGCGTAGACCCGCCCGTCGTGCACCGTCGTCGTGTGCGCCAGCCGGTCCTCGAACAGGAGCATGCCGGAGGGCGGCGTGACGCGCTGGGTCCAGAGGACGTCGGCGCTCATCGTGTAGAGGTTCCACGCCCAGATCTGGTACTCGTTGTGCAGGTAGACTACGCCGTCGCTCACGGCCGGGAAGTAGGGGCGATAGTTCGTCGAGACTCGCGTGCGGGGCGCATAGCTGAAGTCGTCCTCGTCGCCGCCGAAATCGACCTGCGGGACGGGCGCGGTCCACGCGCGATTGCCGAGCGGGGTCGGTTCCGCTACCCGCGTGCCTGTGCCGTTGCCCATCCACGTCTCCCACGCGCCGAGGTCCGCGGGCGTGAGATTGAGCGATGGCACCAGCGATTTGCGAAGACGCCTCAGAATTTCCGCGACGGTCCCCTCGCGATCGCCGAAGACGATCTTGACGCCGGAAAGGTCCATCTCGGCGCGCCCTGCGAGGGCCGTGAGCGCGTCGGCGCGTCCCATCTGCGCGTAGGCGGCGCCGAGGCCTGCGAAAATGAGCCCGCGGTTCACGTCGATTCTGGGGAGCGTCAGAAGCCGCTCGAAGGCGGTTGCGGCACGGGCGGGATCGCCGCCGTCGAGGGCGAGATTGCCGAGCAGGGCGAGCGCGTCGTCGGCGAGGCTCGAGTGCGGGTACCGCTCGGCGATGATGGCGAGCCCGTCGAGGTCCTGGATGTTGCGCGCGGCTTCGAATTCGGCCTGCGCGAACGCGTCGTAGTAGTCGCGGTAGGCGGTCTTGCCCTCCTCGGGCCAGGTGTCGATTTCACGCAGGCAGTATTCAAGGACGCCGAGGAAGAGCGACGGCTGTCGCGGGGCCGCGGCCGGGTCGAGGACGACGGGGACGACGTGGTTCGGGTAGTCGCGGATTGCTTCGACGTAGATATCGAGGGCCTCGCGGAAGCGCCCTTCCTTGGCGAATCCCTGCGCCTTGGTGACGAGCTGGTCGCGCTGCGGGAACGAGCGTACGAGCGCCGTGTTGGCTTGGGCGCTGTCCTCGTCCTGCGCGGACACGAGCGGCGCGGCGAGCGCGACGAAAAGCCAGGCCCCGGCGCGTTTCATGGCTATCAGATTGTACGGCGGTCGAACGCCGGTGTGCGGTTACTTCGACGAGAGGGGCTTCTGGTGCTTCTTGCGGCAGCACGTGGGGCAGACCGACGGAATCGTCTGGAGGTTGCGCGTGCCGGCCGCCTGGTAGCACTCCCAGCAGCGCTGCCAGTCGTAGAAGATCTGCGTCTTCGCGCCGCAGAAGCGGCAGACGAATTCGTGGGCCGTCAAATCGGTCGCTTCGGGCATGGACGAGAGGATACAGAAAACAGGAGACAGAATACAGAATCGGGAGAAGTCGCGGCGCGATACGATCAGCGCATGCGACGAGGGATCCCCGCGGTCCTGCTGCTGGCGCTGGGCGCATGTGCGGCGCCGCCGGACCTCACAGAAACGCCGCGGAGCGAGGGGGCGATCCGCGCGCGACTGAAAGCAGTGCGCATGGACGTGGCCTACGAGGACGCCGCGCTACCCGTCGTAATCGACGAGTTCTGGAAGCAGACGGCGATCGAGATCCAGATCGACGGATGCGTCGACCTGCCGATGACGCTGAGCGCGACGGCGTCCGGCACGGCGGACGACGTGCTCGCGGCGCTCTGTCGCGCGAGCGGCGCGGCGTGGTGCGTGCTCGAGGGCAAGCTCCTCATCGGCGAGCGAGCGCACATCGAAGCGACGCACCGGCGGAAGTAAGGCGCTGCGCGGAACTAAGTTGATCAATCTCTACCGCACACGCTGCGACTCACGTTCCGCAATGGTCCCGACTTAACGCAGAGCCCGCTGAGCAGGACAAGAGAGGTTCGGGGCGCGGAGGGGATGTGCCTTCCGCCGGCCCGCGCAAAGCGCGGTTGCGGCCGCGCAGTCCCGGATTCCGAAACGAGCCCCCCGTCGCTGCGCGTTTCGGAATCCGGGACTGCGCGGCCGCCCGTGCGGGCGGAGCCCGCACGCCGGCGGAACTCAGCGCCCCAAGCCACTCCGCGGAACCTCCGCGTTCTCCGCGTTTGGTTCGGCCCATGTTGCGGCGAGGTGAGTGACCGCGTGTGACCTTCAGCGTAGCGTGGGAATCCCCGTGCGCTCATGGGTTCGCCTATTGTCTGCTTCGCGGTCTTGGCGTCTTGGATTTGCACAGGTTATTTGTGCGCAGTCCCTAAGCCGCCGGTTCGGGGGGGATGACCGGCGCGCCCGAATCCGCGCAACGAGTGCGACCGCGCACGGGTTGAACGTGCGGAGGATCGGAATGCACCTGCTCGCCCTCGTCCTGTGCTGCATCGCGCTCGATCAGGAGCGCATGGAGTGGAAGGTCGGCGACGACACCCGCGAGTCGATGGTGTACACGCCCGCGAAATCGTCCGACGCACCTCCGCTCGTCTTCGGGTTTCACGGGCACGGCGGGTCGATGCGCAACGCCGCCCGGTCATTCCGCCTTCACGAGGAGTGGCCCGAAGCGGTCGTCGTGTACATGCAGGGCCTGCCGACGGTCGGCAAGACCGACCCCGAGGGGAAGAAGGCGGGTTGGCAAAAGACTCCCGGCGACTACAAGGACCGCGACCTCCTCTTCTTTGATGCCGTGCTCGCCACCATGAAGGAGAAGTTCAAGGTCGACGCCCTCAAGATCTACGCGACCGGCCACTCCAACGGCGGCGCCTTCACCTATCTGCTCTGGGGCGTCCGCACCACCGTTTTCGCCGCCATGGCGCCGTCGGCCGCCCCCGGCTTGCGCAACCTGAAGGAGGCGACGCCCTGCCCTGTCTTGCATCTGGGCAGCGAGAAGGATGAAATCGTTCCGTTCGAGTCGCAGAAGGCGACGATCGACGGCGTGAAGAAGCTGAACGGGTGCAGCGTCGAGGGGACTGAGTGGGCGAAGGGATGCACGATCTTTGCGTCGACGAAGAACGCGCCGGTCGTGACCTTCATCCACGACGGCGGACATGCCTACCCGAAGGAGGCCCCCGCGCTCATCGTGAAGTTCTTCAAGGAGCACGCGCGCCCGCAGTGACCGGGGTGAATGACGTCGCGCTTGTTGCGAGCAGCGCCTTCGCCTCGGCCGGGTGCTTCCTGCACTCCAGCAGCGCGGTGAGCACGAGCGGCACGACGATCGTCGCGTCGGACTCGATCACGAACATCGGCGTGTCTTCCGTAAGCTTGTCCCACGTGATCTTCTCGTTGGACGTCGCGCCGGAGTACGAGCCGTACGACGTCGTCGAATCCGATAACGGTGGTGCAGGTGGACCGGGGGCCGACAGTGCCTGTCATCCTGCATTCACGCCCGGCCGGCGAACTCTAGTACCTCACGCGAGACTCAGGGTGAGGGAGCCGCAGGCGCGTCGAAGCATCTGAATCCTCAGGGAGCCGTGGCTGTAAGATAGGGATGTGACCCAGCAGGACACCTCCATCGGTGCAGGTCGATCCGCTTTCGTGCAAACGCAGTGGAACGAGATTGTCGCGGCCGGCGCCGGGCAGCGCGAACTGCTCGACGGCCTCGCGGCGGCGTACTGGCGGCCCGTCTATAAGTTCATTCGTGTGGCGTTGGGGCGCCAAAACGAAGCGGCGAAGGACCTCACGCAGGATTTCTTCGCGACGGTATTCCGGCCCGAATGGATGTCGCGCGCCGATCCGCAGCGCGGCAGCTTCCGCACGTTCCTGCTGGCGTCCCTCAAGAATTTCGTTCGCGACGCCGACAAGCATCGCGGCGCGCAGAAGCGCGGGGGCGGCGCGCAGGTGGTGCCGATCGATGCCGTCGAAGAGGACGATCGGCCGGCCGGGGCGGCCACCCCCGAACAGGCCTTCGCGCGATCCTGGGCGGATACCCTGCTGGCGGAAGGGCTGGCGGACCTCGAGCACGAGCTGATCTCACGCGGCCGCGAGCCCGTCTTCCGCGCCTTCCGCGCGTACTGCATCGACGGCGGCGGCGCCGCACTCACGTACGAATCGCTCGCGAAGCAGCTGGGCGTCTCGGCGTCGGACGTGACCAACTATCTCTCCGAAGCGCGCCGGGATTTGCGCGCGATCCTCGTTAGGAAGGTGGGGCGGTACGTCGGCTCCCCCGGCGAAATCGAGGCGGAGCTGCGCGAGCTGTTCGGAGCGTGAGCGTGGACGAGAAATTCCTTCAAGGGGCGTTCGACGCGGTCCGCGGCATGCTCGACCGTCCGGAACTCGAGCGATACGCGATCGAGGAGCCGCTCGGCGAAGGCGCGATGGGCGTGGTCTATCGCGCGCACGACCGCGAGCTCGGCCGAAAGGTCGCGATCAAGATGATGAAGGACGCGGCGCCGGCCGACCGGTTCCGTCGCGAAGCGCGCGCCGCGGCCGGGATCGCGCATCCGAATGTCGTGGCCGTTCACGACACCGGCGAAACCGGCGGCCGTCCATGGCTGGTGATGGAACTGGTCGAAGGACGTCCGCTCTCGACGATGATGCGCGAGGATCGGGAGAAGCTCGTGCGCATCCTCGAGAAGGCGGCGCGGGGCGTCGAGGCCGCGCACGCGAAGGGGATCGTCCATCGCGACCTCAAGCCGTCGAACATCCTCGTCGGAGCGGGCGATGAGCCCAAGGTGGCCGACTTCGGGCTCGCGCACTGGGCCGACGCCGGCGCGGCGCTCACGAAGACGGGCTCCGCGGTCGGGACGCCGCTCTACATGGCGCCCGAACAGGTCCTCGGCGGGGAGATCACCCCGCGCACCGACGTCTACGCGCTCGGTGCCATCCTCTACGAGATGCTCGCCGGCCGGCCGCCGCACGAGGGCCGGAATCTGGTCGAGCTGCACGCGCGCATCGCGAACGACGAGCCCGTCTCACCTCCCGGCCCGACTGCGCTCCGTGCGGTGTGCTTCAAGGCGCTCGACAAGGAACCGTCGCGACGCTACGAATCCGGCGGACAGTTCGCCGACGATCTCGCGCGGCATCTGCGCGCCGAGCCCGTACTCGCGCGCCCGCTGGGGGCCGGCGCCCGGGCATTCCGCTGGGCGGCCCGTCGGCGCCTCGTCGTTGCGATCGCGGCGGTCGGACTCCTCGCATTCGTATTCTGGATGACGCGAGGCGACGTCGACGGCGAACTGGCGCGACGGCTCGTCATGGAGAAGATCCAGAGCGTGCGCGCGCTGGCCGACCGGCTGAGCGCGGAAGGCCGCGACGCGTCGGCGCTCCGGATCGCGCAAGCGGAAGCAGGGCGGCTCGTTCAGGGCGGTCAGCCGGCGGAGGCGCTGAACGTCCTCGATCGCGCCCTCGCGACAGCGGTGCCGCAGCTCGCCATCAACGAACGGATCGGCATGAAGCAGCGGGCCGTTCAGGACCTCGTGCAGAAATGGCATCGCGACGGTCGCGATCCGGCGCCCGTCGCGGCCATGCTGGAAAAGTTCGAGCCGTGCGTGCAGGCGGGCCGGCTCGACGAGGCCGAGCGGGTCCTTGACCGCGTGCTCGACCTGCTCCGCACTAGTCCTTGAGCTTTTCGAGGAGCAGGTCGAGAACCTTCTCCGCTTCCTCTATCTTGCCGGCGCGCACGAGCGGCTCGATCTTCGCGAGAAGCGACTGGTGCAGTTTTTCCAGCTTCTGCCGGAAGCTGTCGGGCACGTCGTCCTGCTTGTCGACGGCATAGTCGGTCACGCCGCGAACGTCCGCGGCGGCGCGGAGCGGCTGCTCGATCATGCGCCGGTGGGCAAGTTCGATGACGCGCCGGCCGAGGAGACCCGCGTCCCACGTGCGCTCGATCGACGCCAGACGCTCACGATGCTTCTCGGCGACCGCCTTCCGCCGCGCCTCGGCATCGGTTTGTTCCGCGATCGCCTTCGCTACGGACTGAGCGAAGTCGAGCTCGGCGATGAAGTCCCTGGGCTTCCAGTGGCCGGCCACGACGTGCAGCAGCTCCCCGTCCGCCGTGCAGATGAGCGTGGCGACATTCTCGTTCGCCTGCCCGTTGGGGATCTTCCGGATTTCCTCAAAGCGTTTTCCTTCGAGGTGTTCCACGCGATAGCCGGGCCGGCAGTTCTTCCACGTGGCGGCGAAGTCGCGCGTGATGCGCGCGGCGACCTCCGCGTCCTGGAACGTCACGCGTCCCATGATCTGCGCGGCCCCTCAGCACTTCGGGTCGTCGAGGTCGCCGAGCATGAGGAACTGGAGCACGAGCTTCTTCTGCTCCCGGGCGGCCTTCTGCGCCGCCGCGAGGTCGGGCAGCCACGGGATCGCCTTCGACCCCTCTTCGCCGACCAGCTTCAGCGCCTCGTCCATGATCCGCTCCGCTTCCGCGAAGCGATTCTCCTTCATCAGCGGCTCGATTTTCTGGAGCAGGCGGTGCAACGGCTCGAGATCGCCCCCTTCCTTGCGTCGCCGATCAACGAGCGGGCCGAGCTTCTCCATCTTGGCGCGGAACGATCCGGAGGGATCCGCGGTCGCGTCGAGCGTTCCGGGCACGCCGACCACGCCGTACCGGACCGCGCACGTCTTGTCGATAGGACGGCCGCCCGGCAGGAAGGCCGACTCGTCGCCCTTGTCCCTCGGGCCGTTCTCGAACTTCAGGCGTTCGGTGCCCCGGGCGAAGAGGAGGAGGCGCTTCATCTGCGCGCCGTCCATCTCGATGAATCCTTCCCACGCGAGCGCCACGGTGTGCTCGCCGGAGCCGTTCGTGCGCATCTCTCCCGCGACCTCGGTCGCGCCCTCGACGCGCCAGAGCCCGTCGCCGCTCTTCTGCGCGCGGAATTCGGCGCGCTTGAGCTCGCCCTTGTTGTGTTCGTAGAGCGGGTTGACGTCGATGTGGCCGAGATGGGCGTGCGTGGCGCACAGCCTTCCGAACTCAGCCGGCAGAGGCCGCCCGTCGGCAAGCGCCTTCGCGATCGATTCCTGCAGCGCCGGCGACACCTTAAACTGGTCCTGGACGTAGTTCTCCTGTCGCACCGTGTCGCTTTCGAGGGCGCCCGTCTTGTCGAGGGCGCGGCCGCACAGCTCGGCGACGACGTAGCCCTTCGGCGCGACCGACTTCGCGGTTCCTCGCGCCGGGCAGATCCTGTCCTTGCCGTGATCGCGGGGCGCCCCGGCGGAACTCGTCGTGTTCTCGATCTCCTCCATCTTGTGGCTCGGGAACTTCATGTAGCAGTGCGCATCCCGTGCCCCGTCCTTGAAGCGCGCGACACCATGGTCGAGGAACTCGGGGACATTCTTGTCGGACTCGAACATCTGGACCCAGACCAGGACCTGGCCGTCGGAATTGAGGATGCCGATCCCCTGCGGGGCCAGCATCGTGCGCCTGATGCGTTTGTAGAGCTCGGCCTCGTCCGCGTCTCCCGCGGGTTTGGCTTCGTTGACGAGCGGCGAGCGCAAGGCGAGCGCGATGAAGTCGCTCTTCACGCGACGGATCACGTCGGGCCGGCAGAACACCGTCTCCCGGACGGCGCCCGCGTAGACTCAGCAGCGTTCGTCGCTGGGGTTGCCCAAGAAGACCCAGAAGACGATCGGCTTCTTTTCCTCGCGCGACTTCGCGAGGGCCTCGAGCGGGCATTCGACCCACGGGATGTCGCGCCAGGCGAGCTTCTCCGCGCGGATCCGGTCGATCTCCGCCTTGACCGCATCGGGGGTGTCGAGCCGCTCCTGCGCCAGAGCCAGCGCCGTCGCCAGGATGAGTCCGCTGATCATGAATGCACCTCGTTTGCCCTCCGTGGCCTTCCCAGCATCATCGCATCAAAAGGGACGGCGGAGGAGGGCGTTGACCGCTCCACCTTGCATAAGAAAGGGCTCGCGGGTCCTTTGCGGGAAAATGCGGAAATTCCGCAACTCCGTGCAGGCCCAACAGGGTCTTGAGCATGCCCTATATCCCCCGAAGGCGTCCGGCGCGGCGGACGACGTGGTGGCGGAGGTCTGTCGCGCAATCGGCGCGGCATGGGCGTGCTCGAGGTCAAGCTCCTCTGCGGCGAACGGGCGCACATCGAGGAGACGCGCCGGCGTGGTTTCGCTACGTAGCGCTCTTCGCGATGAGCGCCTTCGCCTCAGCCGGGTGCTTCTTGCACTCCAGCAACGCGGTGAGCATGAGCGGCACGACGATCGTCGCGTCGGACTCGATCACGAACATCGGCGTGTCTTCCGTGAGCTTGTCCCACGTGATCTTCTCGTTGGGCGTCGCGCCGGAGTAGGAGCCGTAGGACGTCGTGGAATCCGAGATCTGGCAGAAGTACGCCCAGGGCTTGACCTTCTTCTTGAGGTCGTACTTGATCGACGGGACGACGCAGATCGGGAAGTCGCCCGCTATGCCGCCGCCGATCTGGAAGAAGCCGACGCCCTTGCCGGCGGCAAGCCCGCTGTACTGGTCGTAGAACGCGGCCATGTACTCGATGCCCGACTTGACGATGTTGGCGGAGCATTCCCCCGTCTTCACGTACGAGGCGAAGATGTTGCCGAACGTGGAGTCCTCGTGGCCGGGGACCACGATGGGAAGTCCAGCCTTCGCCGCCGCAAGCAGCCAGCACTCCTCCGCGCTCCCCTCGTGGAGCTTCGCGGGCAGCTTCTGGATGAGCTCGTAGAAGTACTCGTGCCAGAAGCGACGCCCCTTCTTCTCGGTTGCGCTCTTCCACATGGGGACGATGAACTTCTCGACGGCGCGGAACGCCTCATCCTCGGGGATGCTGGTGTCGGTGACGCGGCGCATCCGGTTCTCGAGGATGTTCGTATCGTCGGACTTGCGGAAATACCGGTAGTCCGGGAAGTCCTTGTACGCGTGGTGGGCGACGAGACGGAACAGCGACTCCTCGAGGTTCGCGCCGGTGACCGACAGGCCGTGGATCAGGCCCGCGCGGATCGCGGGAGCCATGACGATGCCCAGCTGCGCGGAGGACATGGCGCCGGCGACGGCCCAGAACATCTTTCCGCCCCCTTCGATGTGCTTCCAGTACGCGAGGAGGGCGTCGCGCGTGGCCCGCGCATTGAAGTTTTTGAAGTTCTTGAGAATGAGCGCCAGGGTGGGCGTCGCCATGTCGGTCTCTCCTGTGAGGCCGACAGGATATCAACAATGAGGAAAAAACGAACGATCCGGCGAGGGGTGCAGACGGATGCAGGCCGACCGTGTCGATCATGTTGCTCTTACGCCCGCAGGGCTGTAGGTTCAGAATTCCGACGGCTGAAGGGTCCAACCAAATCGCGCTCGTGAAACGCCGCGCTTTCGTTATCGTTCTCAACATGGACGACTGGCGCGCGAACGCAACCGCGATGGACGGGGTCACCGTCGACATCGGGTTCATCATCGCGCAGACTTTCTACCACGGTCCCGAGAACGGATTCACGCGAGAACAGTGGGAGACCCTCCGGGAGCCGGTCTACGCACCGAAGATCCCGCGCTATGGCGACTACGCGCTGACGCGCGACGCCGCCGATGCGGACGTCGAACTGGTCGCTTACGCGGAGGACGTCGTGCGGCTCTGCCGGAAGCACGACCGCGAGCCGGCGCACAGCAGCTGCTTCTGGCTGCGACCGCTCGTCTTCAAGCGCGGCAGCTTCGCGATCGTCTTCCCGTGGTACGACACCTATGAAGAGGCGTGGACGTTTCTGAACGCGCTCGCGGAGACAGCCCCGCGCTTTTCGGATCAGGACCAGGGGTGGGAGGTCCGCGTCGAGAGCGACGACGACCGCCTCCTCATCTGCCAGCGCGATCCCGATGCGGACAGGACGCACATCGCCGTCAGCACCCCGTTGCAGGATCTGCGGCGACAGGCGCCGGCCGTCGTGGAGCGGACGACGCGCCTCATCGCGCGCCTGACGCAGGCGTGCGGCCATGATTACTGGAGCGTGCGCGACGGACGGGGCCCGTGGAGCCCATCGCCCCTCACGCTGGAGGGCGATTCTGCCACGGAGTAACGCGGCGTGCGATGCCCGCGCTTACGGCTTCTCCACGGCCTTCAGCTGCGCCTCCACCATGCTGCGGTGCTTCCAGTCGGGGGGCGCGAACTCCAGCGCTCGGGCGAAATCGGCTCGCGCCCCCGCACGATCGCCCGTCTCCTGCCGGACGAGCCCGCGATTGGCGAGCACGCGCGGCTCGTTCGGGCGCACTGCGAGCGCGGTCGTGTAATCCTCGATCGCCCGCGTGTAGTTCCTGTTCTGCCAATTCGCGAGGCCGCGGCACGAGAGGGTGTCGAAATCGAGCGGCTTCAGCTCGTTTGCACGGTCGAGTTGCGCGATGGCTTCAGGCCAGCGGCTCTCGGCGACCCAGATTCGGGCGCGGTTGTAGTAGGCCAGCGGGAGATTCTTCGACAACGCGAGCGCGCGGTCGAGATCCTCGTGCGCGAGCTTCATCTCGCCCCGCGCGACGTGGACTGCGGCGCGGTTCACCAGCGCGTGCGGCTCGCGCGGATCGACTTTCACCGCTTGGTCGAAGTCGGCGAACGCGGCGCCCACCGCCCCCCTCGCGAAGTGCTGCTCTCCGCGCATGAGGAGCGCCGCGAGGCAGGCGGCGTCGAGCTCAAGCACACGGTTGAGTGTGGGCATCAACTCGTCGTCGCGGCCGAGATCGCGCAGGACACGAGCGAGCTCCAGGTGCGCCTCCGACCAGCCAGGGTCGAGCTCGGCGCCCCGGGAGGCGTCGGCGAGAGCCTCGGGCGCGCGCCCGAGTGTCCGAAGAACGAAGGATCGCGTGACCCTTGTCTCGGAAATCAGGGGATCGCTCTTCAGGGCGCTCTCCAGGTCGGGCAACGTCGCCGCGGGATCGCTCCTCGCCATCAGCATCGCACGTTGGGCGCGCGCCTGCGCCATGGACGGATCGAGTTCGAGCGCGCGGTCGAAGTCGGCAAGCGCTTCCGTCTCGCGGCCGGATTCCGCCCGGCAGGAGGCCCTCGCGAACCACGCGAATGCGAACCGGGGGTTGATGTCGATCGCGAGGTCGAGGTCATGAAGGGCGGCGGCCCGATCCCCGAGCCTGACGTGCGCGAACGCACGCCACAGGTACGCCTCCACGAAGCCGGGCATGCGATCGATCGCGCGCGTCGCGGCCTGCCGCGTGCCTTCGAATGTCCCTGCGTACGCCAGGGCGATCAGGAGCTCTTCGGAAAAGGGTTCGCTCTTGAGCCGCTCGTATTCCTGCACGATGAAATCCTCGTCCGCCCAAGCAGGCCGCTCGATCAGAGTCGCGTACATGCGCGCGACGGCGAGCGGCACCGCCGCACCGGAGCCGCCTGCGCGCTCGCCGCGCCGGATGAGGATCGCCGCCTCCCGCGCTTCCGAGAGCGCCCGTTGCGCGCGGGCCGACTGCGGCCGCGTGATCGCGCGGTCGAAGAACGCACGGCGCGCGCGCAGCCGCCCGAGCGCGATGAGGCTCGCGCCATGGTCGGATGCGAGGCCCAAGGCCTCCTCGTACTCCCGATCCGCTCCGCGACCGTCGCCCGCCACCTCACGGCATCGGCCCGCGAGATAGTGCCCCGGCGCCGAGTCCCCCGAATCGCGCATGCGCGCGCGGATGCGGCGCTCGATGTCCTCGAACCTGCCGAACAGGTCCTGCGTCATGCGGAATCCCGGCCGGTAGAACTGCATCCGCAGGATGTCGAGTTCCCCCTCGATCGGCAGAAAGAGCTGCGCGTCGGTGAGCCGATCGGCCGCGCGGTTCGCCTCGCGCCTCGCGTCGATCCAGCGCACGACCAGGATTAACGCCACGACGAATCCGATCGAGGCCGCCACGAGCGTGGAACGCCTGCGGAGCAGCCGCGCAACTCGCGAGGCGGACGACGGCGGCACGGCGAGGATGGGTTCTCCCGCCAGCCAGCGCCGGAGGTCGGCTTCGAACTCCCGGGCACCCACGTACCGTGACGCCGGGTCCTTGGCCAGCGCCTTGCACGCCACCGTGAAGAGCGCGGGGGGCGCCGAGGGGATCGGGCCGGGATCGTCCGTGAGAATGTGATGGTACAGCTCCGCCGCGCTGTCGGCGCGGAACGGAGGCTGGCCCGCGAGCGCCAGGTAGAGCAGGCCGCCGAGCGCGTACACGTCCGCGCGCGCATCGATGGCGCCCCCCTCGACCTGCTCCGGGGACATGTAGAGCGGCGTGCCGACGACTGAGCCCTCGCGTGTGAGGTCGAAGGAGGAGCCCACGAGGTGCGCGAGTCCGAAATCGAGGACGCGGGGGCGCCCGTCGGGACCGACGAGGATGTTCCCAGGCTTCAGGTCGCGATGCACGACGCCATGCGCGTGGGCGTGCGCGACCGCGGCGGCGATCTCGGCCAGCAGCTCGACGCGGCGTCGCAGCGTGTGAGGCTCAAAGTCGAGCGGCTCGCCATCGACGAGTTCGAGCGCGATGTAGGCGGTATCGCCGACCATGCCGGCGTCGTAGACCTCCACGATCCCCGGGTGACGCAGGCGTGCGGCGGCGAGCGCCTCGCGATGGAAGCGCTCGCGATTGCGCCCGGTCCCGGCGATGGACTCCTTCAGGACTTTCAGAGCGCAGGGGCGGTCGAGCTCGACGTGCCGGGCGCGGTAGACCACGCCCATTCCGCCCGACCCAAGCTCGCCCTCGATGATGTACGGCCCAAACGACTCGAGCATCCGACCGCTACTATATCGCGCCCGGAACGCGAGTGACGACGATCGGGGGCCATTGGTGCCCCAAACGTCACCCGCGAAGGGCTCCAAAGGGGGTAGAGACTGCATGCGGACGGACCGGAAGCCGATAGCGGGGGTCATGATGCATTTGCGCCCGGTCGGCGAAGTCTAGAATTCTGACGACTGGACGAAGTCCGTGATCCCGAGCGCCTCTTTGAGCAGCGCGGGGCCCGCCGTGGACTTACCCGCGCCGTTGGGGCCGGCGAGCGCGACGACGTTCGGTGTCACGGGGGTCATGATAGCAGCGAGGGATCGGCTGTTAGACCGCAGGATCGGTGCAGGAATCAAAGGGACGAACACTCGGAAGTATCCTGCGAGTCACCTTGGGGATATCGGTGGCATTTCTCGTCCACGAAACCACCCGGTGGCTCACGATCCACGCCTCCTTGCGACAGAAGTCGCGGACGCCTCACCCTCATGAAGCCAGCTTCACGGCGGCAGACGCAATCGCATGGCTTCTTAACCTCTCCCTTCAGATGGGAAACTCGGTGGCATGTCGGACGCGGA
>CAYXVY010000343.1:0-14380 GCA_964468745.1 uncultured Planctomycetales bacterium
CGATGAAATCCGCGAGGACTACGAGCACGGCCGGCTTGAGGACATCAAGCGGGATCTCGAGCGGTTCATCGTCGTCCATCGCCCCCGCATCGAGAAGTTCCGTTCGGAGCAGCAGCAGAAGGGGCTGCCGGCCCTCACGGACGAAGTTGCGATCAAGTTCTACATCATTCGCTACCGCAGCATCAATCCCGCCCGCGAGATCCAGGACCAGGTCAAGGAGATCGAGCGCGAGAAGTGGATCCGGGGGATCGCGACGGGATCCGAGCCGGATGCCCAGGAAGTCGCCCTCGAATGGTCCCGGGCGCATTCTGCCGGATGGCGCGCGCACCGCGTGACGACCATCATCTACGTGTTCGATCGCGAGAAGGACCGCTATATTACGCTCCTACGCAACGGCGAACCCCCGTGCAAGTCGGCTTAGTTTTCAATCTCAAGCGCCTGCCCTCCGCAGCCCGCAAGGGATTGCGCGGACGGTACTCTGCGGAGGAGGACGCCGAGTGGGATGCCCCCGACACCATCAGCGCCGTCCGGCGCGCCATCGAGCGTCGCTGGAAGTGCATCCCGATCGAGGCCGACGAGCGCGCCTTTGAGACGCTGCGACGCAAGCGCCCCGACATCGTATTCAACATGGCCGAGAGCTCGGGTGGACCGGCACGAGAGGGGCATTTTCCGTCGATTTTCGAAGTGCTCGGGCTTCGATATACCGGAAGCGATCCGACAACGCTGAACCTCTGCCTGCACAAGGCCCGGGCGAAGGACGTCCTGCTTGCGCAAGCGATCCCCACGCCGGCGTACGGGATCGACGACGGCCCCGTGCCTGGCGTGGTCAAGCCGCTGCATGAGGGCTCATCGAAGGGGGTGCTCGACACCAGTCTCGTGCGCACGCAAGCGGAGTTGCGCAAGCAGGTGCGCCGTGTCCGGCGCGTCTATCGCCAGCCCGCGATCGTCGAGGCGTACCTTCCAGGGCGCGAATTCACGGTTGCGATGCTCGGGAATCCGCCCCGTATCCTTCCGATCGTCGAGATCCGGTTCGACACGCTGCCGAAGGGTACGACCCCCCTCTACTCCTACGAGGCCAAGTGGATATGGGACACGAGCGACCGGCCGCTCGACATCTTCGACTGTCCCGCCCGACTGACCCCGCGCTTGCGTAAGCGGATCGAAGGGATCTGCCGCGCGGCCTGGAATGCGCTCGAGATTCGCGACTGGGCCCGCATCGACGTCCGGCTCGACGCTCGCGGTACCCCCAACATTTTGGAGATCAATCCCTTGCCCGGCATCCTCCCGAAGCCGGAGGATAACTCCTGCTTCCCGAAAGCGGCCCGTGCGGCGGGCCTGTCGTACGACCAATTGATCCAAAGCGTGGTGGACACCGCCTGGAGGCGCTATGAAAGTGGTCCTGCTCCTGCTCGCCAGTAACGTGTTTATGACGGCCGCCTGGTACGGCCACCTCCGCTTCAAGGGCGTCGCGCTCTGGATCGCCATCGGGGCAAGCTGGCTGATCGCATTGCCGGAATACTGCCTGCACGTGCCCGCAAATCGAATGGGCTACGGTCAGTTCAGCGCCTTCCAGCTCAAGATCTTGCAGGAGATCATCACGTTCGCCGTCTTCGTTGCGTTCGCCGTCCTCTATCTGAAGGAACTTCCCCGCTGGAATCACCTCGTTGCATTCGCGTTCCTCATGGGCGCGGTCTATTTCGGCTTTCTGCATGGGACACCGGCGCGCGCATGAGAGTCGCGATCTTGGTCGACCCCGTTTCCCTTCGGTCCCGCTCACCCTCGGAGAACCTGGGACGCACGGTCCAAGCCGTGGACCGTTGCTTGCGCAAGCAGGGGCATACGACTTGCATCGCCACGGTTGCGCGGCTGAAACAATTCCGGCCGGACCTCGTCTTCAATCTTTGTGAATCGATCAACGGTGACCCGCGCCGCGAGTGGCAGGCGGCCGCGCAAGCGGAGCGCATGGGGCTTCCGATTACGGGCTCTCCATCCGCGGCTCTACGCGTCGCGCTCGATAAGACCTTGGCGAAGAAAACGCTGCGAAAGTCGCACCTCCGCGTCCCCCGCGCTTGCGCTCCAAAGTCCTCGCGCATACGATTCCCGCTCATCGTCAAGCCGCGTCGCGAGGATGCGAGCATCGGGATCGATCGAGGATCGGTGGTCCGGTCCAGGGCCGAACTCGAGAAGCGTCTCCAGCGGCTGGACGGCGAGGCGGTCGTCGAGGAATACATCGAGGGCCGCGAATTTACAGTGGCGATTCTCGGAGGGAAGGTCGTGGCCGTGGCGGAGATAGACTTCGCCCGCCTGCCTGCGGACCGTCCACGCATCGTCACGTACGATGGCAAGTGGCGGCCGCGCTCCGCCGAGTATCGCGGGACGGTGCCGGTGTGCCCGGCGCAGGTCGCCCGCGAGCTCGGCAAGCGCTTGAGCATGTCGGCCCTGCGCGCCTACCGCGCGCTCGGATGTCGCGGGCCCGCGCGCGTGGACATGCGGATCGATGATCGCGAGCGCGTCTTCGTACTCGAGGTGAACCCGAATCCGGACTTGGCGCCGGATGCAGGGTTCGCTCGCGCAGCGCGGGCACGCGGCTGGTCCTACGACGAAATGATCCGGCGGGTGCTGAATGATCATTAACGCCTATCAGTCCGCCGACCGGCCGGCGCTCGAGTGTTTGCTGCGCGAATGCGGCGGCTTCACCGCCGCCGAGGTGCCGGTCTGTCTGTCGCTTCTCGACGATCCTGTCGAGTACACGTCCGTCGTGGCGCGCGATGATCGCAATCTTCCGATCGGCCTTTTGATCTTTGGAACCGACGCGCTCGCACAGGGCGTGTGGGAGGTTTACTGGATCGCCACCGACATCCGTCGCCAGCGGGCGGGGATCGCGTCGGCGCTTCTGAAGCATCTGCACGAGAGCGTGCGTGGGCGGATGGTCCTGATCGAGACGTCGGGTCAGCCGGCCTATGCGAAGCAACGCGGCTTTTACGAGAAGAACGGGTATCATGAGGTTGCGCGCATCGCGGACTACTACAAGCAGGGAGACGACCTCGTCGTCTATCGGCGCGATCTAGTGGGGGGATAACAGAAGTGGAAGAGTGGCAGAAGCTGCTCGTCGAAGGGGTCAACAGCGCCAAGAAGCTTCGCGAGGTGTTTCCGGAGATTGACGAGCAGCGCGCCCAGGCCATCGCGAGCAAGTATCCCATCCGCATCAACAAGTACTACCTCGGCTTGATCAAGGAGCTCGGCGACCCCATCGCCCGGCAGGTCATCCCGGAAGTGGAAGAGATCACCGATGCCTCGTGCATCGAGGACGCGCTCAACGAAGAGGGGGATGCCGTCGTCCCCGGCCTGACGCACCGCTATCCCGATCGCGTGCTCTTCTACGTCAACTACCAGTGCGCGATCTACTGCCGCTACTGCACGCGCAAGCGCAAGGTAGGCGATCCGGCGTCCATCACGCGGACGAACATCGAGAAGGGATTCGACTACATCGCGTCGCACAAGGAAGTGCGCGACGTCGTCCTCTCGGGTGGCGATCCGCTCCTCCTGAAGGATGAGCAACTCGACTACATCGTCGGCCGGCTTCGCGCGATGCCGCACGTCGAAATCATCCGCATCGGCACGCGCATTCCGAGCGTCCTTCCTCAGCGCGTGACGCAGGGGCTGTGCGACACGCTCAAGAAGTACCACCCCATCTACATGATGGTGCACTTCTCGCACCCGCGCGAATTGACGCCTGAGGCAAAGCGCGCGTGCGACATGCTCGCGGACAACGGATTCCCGATGATGAACCAGTCGGTGCTCCTGCGCGGCGTGAATGACGACCCGCAGGTGCTGAAGGACCTGTTCACAGGGCTCCTCAAGTTCCGCGTGAAACCCTACTACCTCTATCAGGCCGACCAGGTCGAGGGGGCCGGGCACTTCCGCACGGCGCTCAAGAAGGGGCTCGAGGTGATGGATGCGCTGCGCGGCCACACGAGCGGCCTCGCCGTGCCGTACTACGTCATCGATGCGCCCGGCGGCGGCGGCAAGATCCCCGTGCTGCCGGAATACCTGATGAAGGTCGACGAAAAGGAAATCGTCATGCGCAATTTCGAAGGGAAGATCTTCCGCTACGCGTTCCGCGAAGAGCCGTCCGACGCCGGCCAACCGGCCGTCGCTCACGGCAGGGTCGCGGGGTCGACGTCGGACGCGGACACACTCCCGGCATGAAGCTTGTCGACAAGGGAGGCTTCTTCGTTGCGGAGAACGCCACCGTCGTTGGTGATGTGCGACTCGCGAAGGGCGTGTCCGTCTGGTACTCCGCCGTGGTGCGCGGCGACATGGCGCCGATCACCGTTGGCGAGCTGACGAACATCCAGGACGGATGCGTCCTGCATTGCGACCCCGGCGAGGATCTCACGGTCGGCGCGCTCGTCACGATCGGCCACCAGGCGGTGGTCCACGGCCGCCGCATCGGCGACCGCTGTCTGATCGGCATCAACTGCATCATCCTCGGCGGCGCCGAAGTGGGCGACGGCTGTCTCATCGCCGCGGGCGCGCTCGTGCGTGAGAAGCAGAAGATCCCCGCGCGGTCCATCGTGGTCGGCGTGCCCGGAAAAGTCATCGGGCAGATCACGGATGCACAGTGGGCCGAATTCGAGGACCGCGCGAAGCGCTACCACCAGACGGCTCGACGCCACGTCGACGGCAAGGTGGATCCGAAGCACATGACGGAGTACGGCTCGTAACAGTGCTTCGACTCGCCTGCGGCTCGCTCAGGATAAGCAGGCGGCGAGGTCGGCTGCGATCTGCACTGTCTGCTTACTTGCCGTCTCCACCCTTGCCGCCTTCGGCGTACATGGGGAGATATCGGTTCGGCATCTGCATCGTGAGCGCGCCGAACGCCGTCCAGAGCGGCCCGTAGCTCCCGTAATTCCCGGCCCACGAGCCGTCGCCCGACTGGCGCTTGATGAGATCGTCGCGCACCGCCGGCCACCACTTGCGCCATTCGTCGCCGCCGGTCTGGAAGATCGCGAGCGTGGTGTAGAAGACCGCGTAGTAGTACCACGTCTCGAAGCTGCCGTCCCCGCCGCCTCCCTTGTTGAGGAACGGCGCGTTCTTCATCAGATTGTCGATCCCCTTCTTGAGCTTCGGGTTGTCGAAGAGCGCGAGCGCGTTGAGGATCGTCATGCCGGCGCCCGTCAGCGCGCACGATCCACGACCGCCCGTGGCGCTGTGGATGTTGTACTGCGTCCAGCCGTCGGCCGTCGTGATCTTGAGAATGTAGTCGACCGCCCGCTCGACCGACTTCTTGCTGACCTCGACGCCCGCGTTGCGCGCGGCCCGCATCGCCGTGATCTGCATCACCGCGACGGCGCCCGACCCGTCGTCGTTCGCGTTCTTGTCCGGCGTCGCGTTCCAGCCGCCGTACTGGTTTTGCGTCCCCTCGATATTGCGCACGGCTTTTGTCAGCGCGTCCTTCACCTTCTCCTGGATGTCGCGGTCGGCGATCGTCCCGCTCACTTCCGCGAGGAAGACGGTCGCGAATCCATGGCCGTGCATGCCGGAGCCGCCGATCACTCCGCTGTTGGCTTCAGTGATGAAACCGGTGCGTCCGCCCGAGCGGACCACGAAGTCGACGCAGCGCCGGATCTTGTCGCTGTACGGGCCGCGATCGTACGTGCTGCCCGACGCGAGAAAGGCGAGCCCGCACAGAGCACTCGTCGCGACCGGCGCCGACCCCTCGTACGTACCGTTTTTCTGCTGCTTGCGCGCCATGTGGTCGAGCGCCTTGTCGATCGCTTTCTGAGCGCCGGGCGTCATCTCGACACCGTCGCGCCGCTTCTCGTCCTGGGCCAGGAGAATCGCCGCAGGGATCAATAACGCGATGATCGTGCGCATGACTCACTCCATCAGACGCTTGGAAACCCCGCCGGGTTGCAAAGTATGGCGCCTCGCGAATGACACGACCATAATACCGCCCGCATGGCGCTCGCGGCAATCGTGCTCTTCCTGCTTCAGGATGAACCCGCGCCGTCGCCCGTGTCGCCCGCGCGCCAGACGTTCAGCCTGACGTCACCCCTCGAGCCTCGCGACGTGGCGCTTGTTCCATGGTCGTATGACGTGCTGCAGCGTGCGGATCTCGACAGGACCCTCGCGCGCAGCACACCGGAGGCGTTCGAAGAGCTTCGGGGTGTTTCCGCGCGTCGGACGGCGTACGGATGGAGCGCGCCGGTCGTGCGCGGGCTGTCCGGCAATCGCGTCGTCTTCCTGATCGACGGTGTCCGGCTCAACAACGGCGCATGGTGCGACGAGTCGGGATGGAACACCGTCGATCCTCACCTGTTCGACCGGTTCGAACTCGTGCGCGGCCCCGCGGGGGTCGTCTGGGGCTCCGATGCGTCCGGCGGCACGTTCCATGGACGCACGCGAGAGCCGTCGAAGCTCCCCGAATCGTTCGAGTTTCGCATGGACAGCGCGTATCGCTACGCGGGCGCGGAGGGCGCGCACTCGATCCACACCGACGTGGGCACGGTGTCGTCGAGCGGCGCCGTCTTCCTCGGTGCGACGTATCGGAAATCGGACGACCTCGTGGCGGGTCGCAGTGTCGGAGAACTCCCCGAGACGGCGTACGACCAGGTCGACTTCGACACGAAGGCGCTGATCAGCCTCGGTGACGACGCGTCGCTCATCCTCGCGGTTCAGGGGAGCCGCCAGCACGACATGCCGGTCACCCATCGCACCGTGTTCGGACGTCCATCGCACGGTACCGTCGCGGGCTCGGATCTCAAGAACGAGCTCGACAACGAGCGCGATCTCGTCTACTTGCAGATCCGCTGCCGCCCCGAGGGGGCGCTCGTGGACGGGCTCCACCTCAGCATCTCCTATCACCGCCAGAACGAGACGCTGCTGAGGATCGACTCGGTATCGACGCGCAGCGACCGCGAAACGGAGGTACGCTCCGGCGGTTTCTTCGTTCATGCGTCGAAGAAAACCGACGCGGGTCTCTTCACGTTCGGCGCGGACATCTATGCCGACGTGGTCAACACGGCGGGCAGCGACACGACGTCCGCCGGCGTCGTGACGAAATTCGATCGCGGCGACGTGGCGGACAATTCGGTCTACGACCTCGGTGGCCTGTTCGTTCAGGACGAGGTTACGCTGAGCAAGCAGGTCGATCTCGTCGTCGGACTTCGATGGATCTGGACGCGAATCAACGCGGAGCGTATCGACCCTGCCGGCGTTGGAGCGGCGCCTTTCGAGCCCTTTGAACGCAGCTACAGCGGCGTGGGCGGCGACCTGCGCCTCCTGTGGCACATCGATGAGCACGTCAAGCTGATCGCGGGAGTCGCCGAGGTCTTTCGAGCGCCGAATCTCTACGAAACGACCGCGCTGCGGTACGACGACTTCCCGAACCAGGATCTCGATCCGGAGCAGTCTCACGAAATCAACCTCGGCGTGCGCGGCGACTACGAGTCGATCACGGCGGGCGTCACGCTGTTTCACTCGTGGCTCGACGGCTGGATCGCGCGCCGGCCGGAGCCCTCGTTCGGCCCCTCCGCCAACGTCTTCGACAACTTTGACGGCACGCTCTGGGGAGTCGAGGCGTACTTCGAGATGCGGCTGGCGGACACGTGGACGGTCTGGAGCGACGTGTCGTGGACCGTCGGCGACGTCGACACCGCGGGTGACGAAGAGCCGATCACAGGGATGAATCCGGCGTCCTTCCACCTCGGTCTGCGCTACCGCCCGAAGGGCGAGACGTACTACATCGAAGGCGTGATGACCGCGATACATCATCAGAACCGCCTGTCGCCGGCGGACGAATCCGATCTCACGCGCATCGGGCCGGAAGGGACGCCGGGGTACACGATCGCCACTGTGCGTGGCGGGATCGAATTTCTGACGAACATCCGGGCGACGGCCGCCGTCGAGAATTTCGCGAACAAGGAGTACCGGATTCACGGATCCGGAATCAACGGCGCAGGGACGAACTTCGTGATCGGCATCGACGTAAAGTTTTGATTCTCGCGAGGCGCGCGGCGTTTAATAGTCGCATGCGGGCGATCGCGCTTATCGGGCTGCTCCGCATATCGGCGCCGACACACGCGCAGGATCCGAAGGATCCCCTTGCTGAGGGCGCCTCGTTCCTCCTGCGCCACCAATCGCCGGACGGATCGTGGTTCGTCACCGACTACGTCGCCCGATGCAAGGACACAAAGTGCGAGGCGGGCTCGAAGGAGGAGTATTACTGCGTCGGCATCACCGGGCTCACGTGCCTCGCGCTTCTCGCCGCGGGCCACAGCATCCAGGACGTGCGCGAGCCCGGAAAGGCGCTGCGCAAGGGCATCGAGTGGCTCCTCAAGCAGCAGGACGACAAGGGGGTCGTCGGGCAGCTGACGGCGCCGAAGTTCATGTACGGGCACGCCATCGCCACGATGGTCTTTGCGGAGGCGTTGCGCTCGATACCGCCGAAGAGCATTCAGACGGAGGATGCGATCAAGCGTGCGCTCGCGAAGGCGGTCGCCTTCCTGCTGGACGCACGCAACCCCGGCGCGGCGTGGCGCTACATGTGGCGTTCGAACGACAACGACGTCTCCGTCACGGGGTGGGTGCTCCAGGCGCTCGCGGCGGCGAAACTCGTGAACGAGAAGGTGCCGGACGAAGTCGTCCGCGAGGCGCTCAAGTGGATCGCATCCGTGACCGACGCCGCGTCGAACAAGGTCGGATACGACACGAAGGCGTCGCAGAAGGTCTACGCCCAGGGGCGCAACGAGCAGTTCAACGACCATCCGACGATGACGGCGGCCGCGGGGCTCTGCCGCGCGCTGAACGGCGATACGGCGGCGTTGGCCGGAATCGGCCTCGTGCTGGCGGATTCTCCAAAGACGGACTCGAACAGCGTCGACTCCTACTACTGGTATTGCGCGACGCGGTATGTTCGCGCCATCGGGACCGCGGAGCAGGTCAAGGGGTGGAGCGGCACGGTGACAAGGGCGATCAGCGGCACGCAACTGAAAGAGGGGTGCGCGCGCGGCTCGTGGGCGCCCGTGAACCGCTGAAGTTTCGAGGGCGGCCGGCTGTACGTCACGTCACTCAACGTTCTCACGCTGGCGACGCTCAAGACGTGGGACGTCCAGAAACCGACGGGCCCCGTCAAGCCCCCGGAAATCGTGAAATTCATCTTCTTCATGAAGAGCGGCGGCCGGCTCAAAGCGGCGTGGTATGAGGAGCAGGGCGAGGAGTACTCCGTGCAGCTTTCGGTCGGCGGATCGATGAAGCTGAAGAAGGCCGACGTGGAGAAGATCGAGAAGGTGGAAAAATGAGGGCGCTCCTGGCGGGACTATTCCTCGTGGTCCTGGCCCCTGCCCGCGCGCAGCAGCCGCCGCGCGAACCGTTGCGCGACGCGATGACATGGCTGCTGAAGCACCAGGACGGCGCGGGCGCGTGGGGCGCGACGGTGTACAAGGCGAAGTGCGGCGCCAAGAAGTGCGAGCCGAGCCTGGGTCACGACATCTTCGACGTCGGTCTCACGGCCCTCGCGTGCCTGGCGTTCTCGTCGGGCGGCACGCACATGCAGGATCCGCGCGAAAACGGCCGCGCACTGCGAAAGGGGATCGAGTGGCTCGTGAAGCAGCAGGATGCGGACGGCTGCGTGGGGTCGAAGTCCGTCAAGCACATGTACAACCAGGCGATCGCCACGATGGCCATGGCGGAGGCGCTGAGGGCGATCCCCGCCGACAGCAAGCAGCCAGAGGACGACCTGCGCCGCGCGCTTTCGAAAGCGGTGACGTATCTCGTCGAGGCGCGAAATCCAAAGCTGGCTTGGCGCTACACCAAGCGGTGCGGCGACAGTGATGTGTCGGTGACGGCGTGGGTGATCCAGGCACTGGTCGCCGCCCGTCGCGCCAACGAGAGGGTTCCGGACGAAGCGTTTCGCGAGCCGCTCGCGTGGATGAACACGCTCGTCGATGGCCGCAAGAAGGTCGGCTACACGAAGCTCGGGGAAATCAAGGTGTCTGTCCCCGGGAACGAACATTTCGCCGATCACCCAATGCACGGCGCAGCCCTGGGCTACGCACGCCAGCTCACCGCGTCGGCGGGCGCGTCGGAATTCTTGAAGGAGGTCGCCGCCGACCTGCCGAAGGCAAAGCCGGATACGGAGATCGACGTCTGCTACTGGTACTTCGGCACTCGCTACCTGCGCGAGCTCGGAGGCGAAGGATACGTCGCTTTCAAGAGCGCGGTGACCCGGGCGATGACGGATACGCAGTGCGTGGGCGCCGCCGACGACTGCAAGCGCGGCTCGTGGGAGCCATCGGAGCGCTGGAGCGGAGAAGGGGGGCGCGTGTACGTGACGGCGATGAACGCCTACACGCTCACGCTCTTCACGGCTCAGAAGACGGACACAGCCGCGCAGATCAAGTGGATCATCGTCCTCAAGTCCGGCGGCCGGCTCAAGGCATGCGAGTGCTCGGAGAAGGATGAAAATTACGTCCTGACGATGCCTGGCGGCGGCTCAGCCACGGTCAAGTAGGACGATGTGGAGAAGATCGAAAAGGCTCCGTAGTCACCGCGCTCGGGCCAGACCCCAGAGGATCGCCGACAATTTCGCAGGGTCGTGCCGGATGTAGTGCGGCCCGGCCAGCAACCCCTTGCCGTGACGTGCGTACAGGGTGAGCACGTCGAGCCCGCGAGGCTCGAGGAGATTCCGTCGGACCACGCGCAGCCCGCGCACGGTGCGCACGTCCGCACGCACGACCTTCGATCCGTCCTGCCGGTACAGCTCGACGAGCTGCTTCGGCGGTCTCGCTGTGTTGAGCACGAACACATCGGGGGTCATCCCGAGATGGCGCGATAGGATCTCGAGATGGTCGCTCGCGGCGAATCCGTCGGTCTGTCCGGGTTGGGTCATGATGTTGCAAATCTGGACTTTCATCGCGGGAGCGATGCGGATCGCCGTGCGGATTCCCTCCGTCAGGAGGACCGAGATGATGCCCGTGAGCAGGGAGCCGGCGCAGAAGACGATGACGTCCGCGTGGGCGATCGCCTTGACCGCGTCCGCGTGGCACGGGATGTCGGGTTCGAGGAAGAGTCGGGCCACGGGCGTCCGCGGCTCGCGCTGCATGATCTCCCACTCTCCTCGCACCTCTCGGCCGTCGGCGAGCTCCGCGCAAATCTGCGCGTTCGAATCGCTCACCGGCAGGATGCGATGCGGCACGCCGAGTTCCTTGGCAAGTGCGTCAATGCCCGCCGAGAGCGATCCGTGCATGCGGATGAGCGCGCAGACGATGAGATTCCCGAGGCTCGCGCCATCAAGCGCGCCTTCGTTGAACCGGTACTTGAGGATCTGCGTCAGCAGCCGTCGTTCGGATCCCAGCGAGGCGAGGCAGTTGCGGATGTCGCCGACCTGCGGGATGCCGAAGATCCTGCGCAACACGCCGCTGTGTCCGCCGTTGTCGGTGACGCCGACGATCGCGGTGATGTCGAGCGGATAGCGGGAAAGCCCGCGAAGCAGCTGCGACTGTCCTGTCCCGCCGCCGATGCAGACGAGTCTCCGCCGCTTCATGGCGCCGGAGTGTAACAGACGTCCCCGAAGCGCCGTATACTCTTGCAGAGATGATCGACTGGATGGTGGGGCACCCGGTACTGGCAATGCTGGGGCTGACGGTGCTCTTCGAGGGGGTAACGTGCTGGGGGCGGTTCGTCCACGGCATGCAATCGACGCGCGACACGCGCTGCGTCGGTCACTTCACGCGCGGGCTGCGCATCCATCACTGCTACATCGGTGGCGCGATGCTTGTCGCGGCGCTCGTTCTCACCGACGCGGCGTCGAGCCTCTGCACTTGCGTAGGCGGGGCGCTCGTCCTTTCCGACCTCATGCATCACTTCGTCGTGCTCCTGCCGGTGACGGGCGAGCACGCGTTCGACCTGAGGTACCCCGCGCGCGATCATTGATCGCCACCTCGGCAGTACCTATATTGACCCGCCATGCAGCGCCAGTTCTGTCGCGCCAAGATCTCGAAGGCGGTCGTCACCAAGTCGATCCTTCACTATGAGGGCTCGTGCGGGATCGACACGTCGATCCTCGAGACGGCGGGGATCGCACCGTTTGAGTGGGTGCTGATCGCCAATGTGACGACCGGCGCAAGATTCGAAACCTATACGATCCCTGAGCCCCCAGGGTCCGGCACGATCAACATCTACGGAGCGGCCGCGCACCACGCGGAGGCGGGCGACGAGATCATCATCATGGCGTTCGGCTTCCTGAGCGACGAGGAGGCGCGCGCCTTCAAGGGCCCGAAGGTCATCAAGCTGAAGACGGGGAACAAGCTGACCTAATGCTGTCGCATCCGGCGACCCTGGCCGCGTTCGGCATCATTGTCGGCTTCGTCGGGTCGCTGGTGGGGGTGGGGGGCGGCTTCCTCATGGTGCCGTACTTCACGATCGGCCTGCTGTTCTCGAAGGAGCAGGCCGTCGGGACGTCGCTTGGCGTGATCGTTGCAAATGCGGGATCGGCCCTCCTCGGGTACGCACGGCAGCGCAGGATCGACTGGCGGGTCGGCGCGGTGCTTGGACTCTCCGCGCTCCCGGGGACGCTGTTCGGACAGCGCACCAACTTCAAAATGGATGCGGTCGCTTTCGACTTCACGTTCGCCGGACTGGTCGCGATCGCGGGGGTGTTGACGGTGGCGTTCCGCGCGGAAGACCGGCCGGGTCTCGCGTGGTTCCGGCGCGGAGCGCGACGCCGTCTCGTCGATGCGACCGGGACGACGTTCGAATATGACATGAATCTCTGGGTGGCGGCGGCTGCCAGCGTGGCCGTCGGGTTCGTTTCGTCCCTGTTCGGCGTGGGCGGCGGTTTTCTGCACGTCCCGATGCTCATCCTGCTTTATGGCGTGCCGGTTCATATAGCGATGCCGACGTCGGCGCTCGCCCTGGCGATCACGACGGCCGGCGGAGTCGTGCAGTACGCGCTTGCCCAGCGCGTCGATCTGCAGACGCTCCTCTACGTCGGATTGGGCGCTTTCCTCGGAGCGCAGGCCGGGGTGCTGGTGGCGCCGCGTCTTTCCGGCCGGGCCCTTCGTTGGGCGCTGGCGGGGTTGCTGGCGGTGGCGGCAGGGACGATGATCTGGCGAGGCTTGACCCCGGCTCAGAGTAGGATATAATTCGAACCAGTGGGTCCCGGGGAAGTATCGCAAACCGGTCAGTCAGGGAGAGGTTTCGTCAGGGCAGGAATGGGTTTGCGGCTTGAGCGCGTGGGTTTGTCGCCGTCCACGCACGCATGTCGCATCGTGTTTTAGGAAAGGGACTTGGTATGCCGTTCACGGACAAGCCGCTGAAGTGTCTCGAGTGCGGGATGGATTTCGTGTACGCGTCGACGGAGCAGGAACTGCACCAGTCGCTCGGCTACCAGAATGAACCGAAGCGCTGCGCGCCGTGTCGGGAGGCGAAGCGTTCGCGGCGTCCGTCCGGGGGCGGCGGGGGTGGGGCTGGAGGCGGAGGCAACGGTGGGAGCGGGGGCGGCGGCGGGTTCCGTCAGTTCTTCACGGCGGTTTGCGCCGACTGTGGGAAGGAAGCGCAGGTTCCGTTCAAGCCTCGCGGCGACAAGCCGGTCTTCTGCAGCGACTGCTTCACCAAGAGACGCGGGTAACAGGTCGGTAGCCCCAGCCCTTGCTTGCGCCTTGACACCGCTCGATGTGTGCTGTATCCTCTACTTGATACTGAGTCTCAGTTGCAGGTAGGGGATGAGCAAAAACCTCGCGACCATCTACGACCACCTCAAGCAGAGCGGCTTGAAACTCACGCGACCCCGCCGCCTGGTGGCGGAAAAGCTGGTTGATGTCCAGAAACACGTCTCCGCCGACGAACTGATCGACATGCTCCGGCGCGACCGGACCCCCGTCTCCAAGGCAACCGTCTACCGCACCCTCGCGGTTCTGCAGAAATCGGGGTTGTTCGACGGCCACGACTTCGGCGACGGCCGGAAAGTCTATGAACCGATGATGGGCCGAGCCCACCACGATCACCTGTTCTGCATCAGCTGCGGCTGCGTGATCGAATTCGAAGAGCCCCGCATCGAGAAACTCCAGGACGAAGTCGTCGCCCGTCACAAGTTCACCCCCGTCTACCACAGCCACAAGATCTTCGGCTTCTGCGAATCGTGCGGCGCCAGCGGGAAAAAGCCATGAATCTCAATGACATCGCCATCGATGCCCCCGCCAGGATCGCCGCCGTCGCAGGAAACTCCTCGCTGGCGCAGCGCCTGATGGCCATGGGCTTCCTCCCGGGCGCCCGCGTCCGCGTTGTCAACGTCGCCCCCTTTGGCGACCCCATCACCGTGGAACTCGACGGGTGGCGCGTCAGCCTGCGCCGAGCCGAAGCTGCGTCCGTCGCAGTC